>CADDZI010000003.1 GCA_902812405.1 bacterium
CGTAGGCCCGACCGCCTGTGGGCGTGCGACAGCGGATACGCGGATCGGTGTCTGCCGGCAGTGGATTTCTCATCGAAGTTTCATGCAACTCTCACCGCGCAAACCGCCACGTTGCGAACCGAACCGTTACAATACCTCGCAGGAGAAACACGTCGCTCATGAGTGTCGACACCCGGCAACCGATCGAATACCGGCCCGCGGGCCACCTTGACATAGACAATGCCCTCGACGAGTACCGTGGGCCGTGGAACGAGCGTCTTGCCGCACACCTGCTGCGGCGCGCCGGGTTTGGCGGCGCCCCGCAGGAGATAGCCGCTGCGGCCCGGGACGGCATGGAGGACACGGTCCGCCGCCTCCTGCATTTCGGCCCCGACCCGCTTCCGCAGGCACCTCCGGGTGACATCAGTTTTACCGTCGCTGTGCGCCCGGATCCCATGCAGCGCCGGCAAGCCTACCTGCTGACCGCGCTATGGTGGCTGAACCGCTGCCTTGCGACGCCGCACCCGCTTCAGGAGCGCATGACCTACTTCTGGAGCAATCACTTCACGAGCGCGCTGGGCGAGAAGGGCATAACGCCCGACATGATCGTCGGCCAGTACGCGCTCTTCCGGCGCTACGCGTTGGGCAACTACGCGGCGTTGACGCACGCCGTCACGACCGACCCGGCCATGCTGCACTACCTGGACGGGATCGTCAACCACGTCCAGCATCCCAACGAGAATTACGCCCGCGAGCTCATGGAATTGTTCACCATGGGTGTCGGCAACTACAGCGAGGAGGACGTGCGGCAGGCGGCGCGCGCCTTCACCGGGTTTCGGGTCGCCCCTTTCACCCGCCAACCGATCTTCACGCCGCGCCTGCACGACGACGGGATGAAGACCTTTCTTGGGCGGACGGGCAATTTCGACGGCGACGACATTATCGACATCATCATGCAACAGCCGGCGACAGCCCGCTTCATGGCACGCAAGTTCCTGCGTGCTTTCGTCTACGACGATCCCGAACCCGAGCTCATCGAGGCTGTCGCCGACCGATTTCGCAGCTTCGGCTACGACGTCGGCCGTCTCATGGGCGTGCTGTTGCGGTCCAACGTCTTCTACTCAGCACGCGCCTACCGTGCGCTCGTCAAGAGCCCGCTCGAGCTCGTCATCGGGACGCTCAAGATGCTGGGTGCCTCCGGGGTGGGCGTGCGGACCATTGGCGCATTGGTGCAGATGGGACAAGTCCCGCTGCGCCCGCCCAACGTCGCGGGCTGGCCGGGCGGCCGCCTGTGGCTCAACACCGGAACCTACCTCGCCCGCCTGGCCTACCTGCGCGCGGTGGCCTACTTCAGGCCGACCCAGGCGGAGGCGGCAATGACGCAGATGCAGATGCAAGGTCCGGCCATGCAGCCGCCGCCTGGTATGGACCCTCAGGCTTTTGCGGCGCCCGCACTGGGACTTTCCCCGCCCGAACAGTGGTTGGGCGACGCAGACGGCGGGCGGCCGAGCTCGGTCGCCGACGCGATTTTAGATCTCACGGTGCAGCGCGACGCAACCTCGGCTCAGCGCGCAGACATCCTCACGTACCTGGGACACGACGGCGTCGGGAACAGAGTCGTGCTCAACGGCGAGAACTTCGAAGAGAAAGTTCGCGGAGCCATGAGTTTGGCGATGGCCCTGCCGGCGTACCAATTAGCCTAAGGAGGGCCCAAAAACATGAGTTCGCGGCGTCAGTTCATTCGGCAAAGCGTCGGAGCGTTTGCCGGATTTTTGGCCATCGACTCCATCTTCGCGCGCGCGGCGCGAGCGGCAGACGCCGTGACGACGCCCGGCTCGGCGGCAACGCGGGTCTTGCTCGTCGTCAACCTGCAGGGCGGCAATGACGGACTCAACACCGTCGTGCCCTACGGCGACCCGGCATACTATGCGGCCCGGCCCACGATCAACGTTGCAACAGGCGAGGTGCTACGTCTGGACAGCCACATCGGCCTCAACCCGAAGCTGGCCGGCCTGAAAGCACTCTTTGACCAGCAACGGGTGGCGATCTTGCAGGGCGTGCATTACCCCAATCCCAACCTGTCGCACTTCCGCTCCACCGAGATCTGGCAGACGGCGGCGCCGGAGACGATCCTCGAAACGGGCTGGGCCGGCCGCTACCTCGATGCGGCCAATCTGCCGGCCAATAATCTCTTCAAGGGGTTGGCCATCGGCCCCATTCTTCCCAAGATGCTCGTCGCCCAGAAGACGGACGTTCCCACGGTCGAGAACGTCCGCGGAGGCTTCCGCGGCTCTCGGGAAGAGCAGGCGTCGGCAGACCGCATTCTCAATGGCGCGGCTGCCGCCTATCCTTTCCAGAGCCCGTACCTGCAGCTCGTGCAGGAAGTCGAGCGCGATGCCAACGCCAGCGCGGCCGAATTGCCGCACCTCGTCGCCGGCTATAAACCCGCAGTGGAGTATCCCAAGACGCCCTTCGCCCAGGGACTGAACCTGGCGGCCGCGGTTGTCGCGTCGGGCGTCGGCACCAAGGTCATCTACATCAGCCTGGGTTCGTTCGATACCCACGTCGCTCAGCGCGGCAGGCAGGACCAGCTTTTGGCGCAGTTCGGCGACGGCATCAAGGCCTTCTATGACGACCTTGCGGCCCACAAGCTTGACGATGCCATCCTGACCATGACCTTCTCGGAGTTTGGCCGGCGGGTGGATGAAAATGCCAACCGGGGCACGGATCACGGCACCGCGGCGCCGATGTTTCTGATCGGCGGCGGCGTCAAGGGCGGCGTCTACGGCGACCACCCCAGCCTGACCGACCTGGACTTCGGGAATCTGAAGTGGCATACGGATTTCCGCTCCGTGTATGCAACGGTCCTGGAGCGCTGGCTGGGTGCGCCCGCGCCGCGCGTCTTGGGCGGCTCGTTCCCGATGCTATCGTTTGTCTGAGTCCGGTCTCGCGCCGTCGTAACGCTGCCGCCGGAATGCGGCCGTCGCGATTCAGAGCTTGGATGCGTAGATGATCGAGACGACCCCGGCAGGAAGGGCGGAACGATTCGGCAGGGAAAGCGCGACCTCGACGACCGCGACGATCAACAATCCCCTGGGTGGCTGCATCTCGTCTCTTGTCGCAGATGATCTCGCCCTTGTCTCAAAGCCAGACAGGAGGTTCGGAAATCGTAAGGGCGCGAGGTGAGTACCCGCGCCCTGGATAGTCGTCGTGGTTGCGTTCGGCCTTTGGCAGCTGTTGGGGTGCGAGGAGGCCGGCGCGTTTGTTTTACTCGCGCCCCTCCGCATCGCCCTCGCCGGCACGGACCTGCCGCAAGGGATTGTTGGGGCATCGCCGGCACGCGTACGAAGCGAGATGGCGAAAGACCGGCCGGCTGACTTCCCGCCGCGCGGTCAAGCGAAATCGCGTGTACGCGTCATCGAAAGCAGACTCAATCCGTGCGCCGTCGAAGAGATCGCGTGTGAAGTGCTCGCAGCAGGCCTGGCACATTTTGTCGGTTTTAAAGAGCGGGCAGCGAATGCCGTGCTCGGCATGTTCGCCGAACCTGTTCCAGGCGTCCGGATTGGGTTCGACCGGACCGGCGAGCAATGTTTCCAGCAGGTTGTCGATTGAGTCTGGCATGCCCATACGACCGCGGAGGTGGGCGATTTGTGTCGGAGCAAGAAAGTAGACCGGATGGATGAGTGCCAGTTCACGGCCGGACAGCTGGCCGGACCCGGTACGTACCGCTGCGAAGAGTGCGGCAAAGAGATCGTCGAGTACGCCCTGTCGTTCGAAATTGAGGAATGTTCGTGCGGCAGTGTAACATTTCGGCGGGTTGACTAATCCAAAGACATTTTGGCGCCCTCAAGGAGGCACGCTGAGCCGGGTATGACGCAGCTTACACTTTCCGAACGAGGAGCCCGCGGCGGCGTTCCGCTGCTGCTTCTGCACGCCTTTCCCCTCAATGCCGGGATGTGGGGCGCCCAGCTGGACGCTTTGGCGGCGCTCACGCGGGTCGTGGCTTTGGACCTGCCTGGGTTTGGGAGTTCGGCGCAAGCCCGGTTGCCCGATAACCTAGATGACATCGGCCGCCTTATCCTTGATGCCTGCGCCGCCCGCGGCATCTACCGGGCAATCGTGGTGGGCTGCTCGATGGGCGGCTACCTTGCGTTTTCCTTGATGCGGGTCAAACCCGCGTTCGTTGGTGGGCTGGCACTCGTGAACACGAAGGCGACACCCGACAGCGACGAGGGACGCGCTCGGCGCTTCGCGCTGGCCGAGCGTGTCGAGCGCGAAGGCTGCGGATTTTTGGTCTCTGAGTGGCCGGCCAGCGCCTTGTCTCCGGCGACGCTCTCTTCACGCCCGGACGTCGTGGGTCGCGTGCGTGAGCTCGTCGCCCAAGCAACGCCGCACGGCGTGGCCGCGGCCCAGCGGGCAATGGCGGCACGCCCCGATTCGACACCCCTGCTGGCACGGATTCGGGTCCCAACACTGGTCGTGCACGGTCTGGATGATCGCCTTGTGACCCCGTCCGAGGCGCAGGCGATGGCCGCTCAGATCCCCGGCGCCCACTTTCTTGGGATCCCGACGGCCGGTCACGTACCACCCCTCGAGACACCCGAGGAGGTCACCCGTGAGCTGCGGACGCTTGTGACCGAGGTACGGGCGGCGGCTGGCTAAATAGGTCCGCGAGAAAAAGTTTGCTGCAACGTCTTGGCACCTGTTCTCTCGACGCATGCAGGCGACGGTGACGCGTGTACGCGGTCCGGTGAAGTGCGAGACCTTGGAAGTGCGAGACCTTGCACCCTGAAGAAAGATTCATAACGGCAGTACCCTCGCCGTGTGCGAGTTGGCGGGCCGTGCTCGCGCCGTGGATGCAACGTCGCCCCGTGGGAGTTGGAGGTTGCGAAGGCCTGTACGGCACGTTCGCGTTGCGTTAAGTCGCAATGGCTGACAGCGCGCCTAAGGACTTAACCTCTGCGGCTCCAACACCCGACCATGAACAAGAGAGCACAGATGCTTGCGACGCTGGTTATTGTCTGCGCCGCTGGTCTCATTGGTGCAGCCGCGCAGCCGGCTGCGGTTGACCAAGAACCCAACGCCAACGCAACGTCGTACGCGACGGCGGCGGATCCCATGATTCTGGAGCTGGACGCTCGCCTGGCTCCCCAAGGCCTCATGGTGGCCCACCTGGTCATTCCCGCCCGTCCCGGTCCCTTCACGCTCGTCTACCCCAAGTGGATCCCCGGCGAGCATGGTCCGACCGGCCCGCTTGGCGACCTGGCCGATCTGCGCATTAGCGCGGACGGCAACGCTCTGACCTGGTCCCGCGACCCGGTGGACATGTATGCCTTCCACGTTGACGTACCGGTGGGCGTCTCGCACCTCAACGTCACCTTCAACGTCATCGAGAACGGACCCGAGGTGATGGCCACCCGCAACATCTCGGTCGTGAACTGGAACCGTACGCTCCTCTATCAAAACGACACCAACTCACACGACGTGTACGTCAAGCCCAGCATCATCCTGCCCGCCGGCTGGGACTACGGGACGGCTTTACCCGATGCGCGCCGCACGGCCGACCGGGTCGACTTTGGAACGGTGACGCTCGCCATGCTGGTCGACTCTCCGTTGGATTGCGGGCGCTACTACCGGCACGTTCCCCTCTGGGCAAGCGGGTCGTCGTACGCCCAACTGGACATGTTCGCCGACCGCCCGCAGGATCTGGACGCGCCGGCGGACATCCTGGCCGCTTACAAGCGTGTGGTGCCCCAAGCCCTTGCCATGTACGGCGCCCGGCATTGGTATAACTATCATTTTCTCCTCACGCTGAGCGATGCGATCGGCTTTGAAGGCATCGAGCACCACCAAAGCAGCGACAACCGCGGCCCGCACGACTTCATGACCAACCCGCAGTGGCAATTGGCCAGCGGCGACTTGCTGACGCATGAGTTTTCCCACTCCTGGAACGGCAAATATCGCCGGCCCTACGACCTGACGACGCCGAACTTCCAAATCCCCATGCAGACCGACCTCTTGTGGGTCTACGAGGGTCTCAACGAATACCTGGGGCAGCTGATTTCTTTTCGTGCCGGTATTCGCGATCCCAAACTCTTCCCGGAACAGGTTGCGGAAGCGTATGCGTACCTCGACAACGAACCGGGGCGTGCGTACGAGCCGCTCATCGATACCGCCACCGGGGCGCCTTTTCTGTATCAGGCACGCAGCAATTATCCAAGCCTGCGACGCACGGCGGGAGATTTCTACACCGAGGGCGAGCTGATCTGGCTGGATGCCGACACGATCATCCGCGCCCAGACCGGCGGCCGCAAGTCGCTTGACGACTTCCTGCGCGCCTACGCCGGGCCGCCGAACACAGGTCCTGTGACCGTGACGTACACGCGACAGGACATCGAGCACGTGCTCGCGAGCGTCGTACCGTACGACTGGCACGACTTCTTCCAACGCAGGGTCTACGAGATTGCCCTCCACCCCCCGACCGACGAACTCGCGCGGGCCGGGTGGCGGCTCGTGTACACCTCAACGCCCAATAAATTTGAGGAGAACCCCGTCGAGAAGGAAATCAACGCATGGTACTCGCTGGGCCTGTCTCTGAGTATGAACGGGGAAATCCGTGACGTCCGCTATGGCTCACCGGCGTGGAGGGCCGGTCTGTCGCCGGGCATGAAGGTTGTTGCCGTTAACGGCGAGGCCTTCGACAACGATGTTCTGACGTATGCCTTGACGCGGGCGCAACACACGACCGCTCCCATCGACTTGTTGACCAGTCAAAACGACCACTATCAGACGTTTGCGGTGAATTACCACGGCGGACCCCGCTACCCGCACCTCGTGCGGATCCCGGGGCGGGCGGACATGCTGGCCAAGATTGCGGCACCTCTCGCGCCCTAAAGAGACGCCGCTCCCGGCTTGCGCGATCAACGCAACGGCATTGCGCGCGGACGGCCTTACCAAAATGCGGAGTTCTGTCGGCCGCGCAAGCGCGGCCGCTACGAAGACTGCAGCAACTAACCTCCGGACGCGCAAGCGCGGCCGCTACGGGAGTTTTTAAAGCGTAGCGGTCCCGCTTGCGCGACCGAGAGAACCTAGGCCTGCACGCGTTTGCCGTTGCGAAACTCCCACGGAAGGTGCTCGTCGTTCGCAAATCGGCGCCAGCCCTCTAAGCGCTGCTTTCCATACGTGACCAGGATATGAACCCCGGTTGACGCTTTACCATCTCCGAAGCCGGGCAGTGCGCGCAAGCGCCGGTAGACGTCGTCGGCGCTTGTGACACCGTGCCAGAGGCGCGCTCCGTCGTTAGCGTACTCCTCGGCAATAACCGTGCACAGCGCGTGCACCCGTCGCGCCATCATAGCGGGATAACGATGCAGAGCCGGCGGGCGCCTGAAGATTGCCGTCAATCTGCCAAGCGGCATGGCGGCAATCCGCCGGGCGTCGAGAAAACCCAGTCGTTGCAAGAGTTCGTGCGGCCCCGCGAAGGCCTTCTCGGTGCGAACCTGCTGATCCAGGCATAACCCGATGAGCAATGCAGTGCCGTTTTGCGCCAGCAGACGGTTGGCATCCTCATCCGGCGTGAAGGGATACGCGAGTTCCATGCCGGGTCGCCTTCGACGTGCTTTTCATTTGCCTTTCAGGCATGCTGCGTACAGTGTGGACATGCAGCCGATTTGCAGCCGCACGTACCCGTCATGCTTGCGCCGCGATGTGCCGCCTAGCGGGAAAGGTTGCGGACCGTCCTCTCTTTCTGCCCGTCGTCATACCGCATCCCCGCGCTCGCGCCAAGCCTTTCTCGGCGGCGCGGCTCTCACGCTCGGGGTCCTCGTCGCCACGGGCGCGGCCACGGCGGCCGGCTGCACGCCGGGGGCAAGTGCGCTGCCAAGCGCCAGCAACCAGATGGCCGCCGGGCTGACGGTCGGCGTCAGCCTCCTTTCCTACGGACAGTCCAACAGCCGCTTCGGCACCGTCGGGGGCTACAACCCGGCGCTGGTCGTCGTCGCGGTCGGCACGACAATCCAGTTCCACAACCAAGATTCCTTCGACCACACGGCGACGGATATTCCAGGCTCCGCCTTCCCTCAGGGCAATCCCATCCCAAGTTCCGCCCTCGTGCAAAGCGGCACCGACGTTGCGCAAAGCGGCTGGTCGTCCGGCACTCTCACGGCAGGCGCCTATTCGCAGGTGCTGCATGCGTCGACCCCGGGCACCTATCTCTTCGGTTGCTTCTACCACTATCCGACCATGCGGGGAGCGATCATCGTTGAGTAGACAACGCCCCCGGCGCCACCCTCGCAGGCATACCCGGGCGGTATCCCGGCTCACCTGGCTGCGCCGGCTTTCCCGGCCCGCCGCCGGGCCGGTCTGCCTGATCGCAACCGCTGTCATCCTCGCGGCGGCACGGCCAGCAGCGGCTGTTCCCATTTTTGCCGAGCGCTACGGTTTCTCGTGCAGCGTCTGTCACACCGCCGTGCCCGACCTCAACGCCTTCGGCAACGCATTTCGGCGCAACGGTTTTGTCTTGCCCGGAGTGCCCCAAAAGAAAGTCGTACCGGTTGCCCTGCGGTTTCAGGAGTCGTACGTCAAGGAGCTTCCACAATCGCAGAGCCGCCACTTCAACGCGCTTGCCGTGCTCATTTCAACCGCCAACTTCGGCCACGAGCACTCGTACTCGTACTTCGCGCGGTACTTCTTCGGCAGCCAGGGTGCGCCGGGCAGTCTGTACTATGCCTGGCTGCAGCACGTCAACATCGCGAGCGGCGTCTTCGAACGAGCCGGCCTGTTCAATCTCCCCCTGCTCGCAAGCGCCACCCAACGCCTAGACACCATCACGCCGCCGCCCGTCTATACCTACACGGTGGGGCACGCAAGCGCCAATTTCGCCACCCCGCGTTGGGGCCTCATGCTGGGTCAGCGCACGGATCGCCTGGAGACCGAGCTGGCCTTCTCGGACGACGAGTACCACGGCGCGGCGTACGGGGCACCCGTACCCCCCAGCATCCTGCAGCAGAGCTTTGCGTACCCCGAAACGTTTCTGTCGGTGACGAGCGCCGTGGGTGGCCTGTTTCACATCGGCGGTCTCGTGCTCAGCGGCGCGCGTCACTTCCAGGCCGTCAACGGCAGCCAGACGTTCACGGATGCCTATGTCCGGGATGGCGTGCAAGGTTCGCTCAGTGCCGGTCCGTTTGACCTGCTGGCCCAGCAGATCTGGGGCCGCGACAGCAACGCGGACGGGAAAGGCACAGCCCAAGGTTCGAGCGGCGGCTTCGTCGTGCTCAGGTATCACACGACTGCTCACTCGTACCTCGGCCTGCGCTACGATGCGGCTGCCAACCCCTACGCGGTCCGTGACTGGGACATCTATGCGGTCGTGGCGCCGACCGCATTCTCGCGCTTTGTCGTCGAGACGACGAGGCCGATCAACCAGCGCGGCGCCACGGCACAACTGAACCTGCAACTTCTTCTTGGGATACCCGTGCCGGGCCGGTTACCCTAAGCGGCCCACATGTCAGACGCAGCCGTGACGCTGCAACACGACGAGCGCCGCGCCGGCGACGCGAGCCAGGGCCGCGAGTTTTTTGATCTCGTCCTCGCCGTACCGGGCCTGCACGATGCTCGGCCCGCAGACCACAAACCCGACCATCGTCCCCGACACCGTCATGGGAAAGGCCAAGACGCCCGGAATCCGCGACGGCACATCGTCGAGCTGCACCCACTGGCCCGTGGTGGCCATCGTCTGCACCTCGGGTTCGCGTTCGGACACCGGTGCGCTGCCCACAACGCCTGCCAAGAGAGGCAGAAACTCGCCCCGCCCATCCCGCACGTAGATCTGGGCGTAGCGCGCTTTGGCGTACTCGTAGAGCGCGGTCCGCATGGTCGCCGTGAACCGTTCCAGGCTGTGCGAGACCACGACATCCGCCAGCGCGTCCTCCAGTTTTTCCAGCCTCTCCGCGCGGCCTGGGAAAATCCGGTTGCGCACGTGGTGCACGATGCGATCGTGGAAGTGATTGATCGCGACGATGAAGAGCGCGCCGGCTGTCAAACCGGTGAATGCGGCAACCAGGTTGGGATTGATGGAGGAGCCGCGAAAGATGAATCCGATGACCTGTGACAGGATGTCCACGGCCTTGTTGCCGCCGACGTCGAGCAGGTAGACGACAACCGCCACCGCGACGATGCTCAGGCCGAAGGCCACGGCCGGATCCACGAAGAGCTCAACGTCCAAAAAGAGGTTACTGCGCGCGGCGCTGACCAGCCCAACCGGCAGCATGAGGGTCAGCATGGCGTCCACGCCGTGCAGGAAGAGGGAATCTCCCAGCAGCGCGTAGCCGACGAAGTGAACCGCCGTGCCCAGCGCGTAGGCCGAGAACGCGACGACGACGAGGAGCATCCTGCGCCGCTCGGCGGGCTGCGCGCAGCGCCAGCCGATGACGGCCGCCGCGATCATGAGCAGCTTGGCGGCGGCATCCGCCAGCAGGTAGACGGCGTGCACGGCGCGTGTATCGCTGCGGCTGAGGTACGTGTCGTCCCAACCCGGGATGAGCGTGATGTCCGGGGAGAGCTTGAGAATCTGCGGCACGAGTCCGAAGGCCACAAGCGCCCAGAAAACCCAACCCGCATGACGCGCGACGGCCGCCCGGATGCCGCGCACGTCGCCGCTGCCGAAGGATGCGGCAAAGCGTAACAACTGCATCGTGCCGTAGGCGACGCCTGCGTAGTTTAGGACGAGCGGGAAGAGGATCCAAAAACGGCTGTCGGGCTGACCGGGAAACCCCCAGTACCCGTACCACTGCCAGTAGATATTGGTGGACGCACCGATGAGGCCCCACGTCAACAGGCGCGCCGGCCGGTTGCCCCGCGAACGCCAGGCGGTCAGCAGGGCAAACGCCAGCATGCAGAGGCGGACCAATGCCCAGAGACGGTCGGGCATGCCGTAGGCGCCCGTCAGGAGCGGCTCAAAGTGCAGCCGGTAGGGAGGCGCTATCCAAAAAGCATCGTGCCAGGCAAAAATTGCCAGCAGCAGAGAGACGGCCGTAATCCAGCAGCGCCAGGCCAAGAGCGCCCGCGGCCGGGATGTGGGGCCGCGCATGCGTACGGCCGCTGACGGATCGTCCTGAAGAGGGCCCGGCCCTTGAGCGGCGTGCTCGATCGCAGCCGCGCCGGTTGTCACCGCGGGTGCGCCAATCTTGGGGCCGCGATCATGTCTTGACGGAGGCGGCGGAGCGGTAGATTTGCACGAGATCGTCCGGACTGATGCCGCAACCCGTGAGCGAGTACTTGGCGTTGCCGATTCCCCGTTCGCTCACCCCCAGCGCGCCGTTGGCACACCGGTGCTGGTCGAGGCGAAAGTGGGCCGGACCCAGGAGCAACGACGGGGCGGCCAGGTCGTTTTCGTTGGGGTTGGCTTCCGCTTCCGGGGCCAGCCCGGCTTGACCGGATGCCGTTGGGGGCGCGGCGGCGGAGTGGTGGAAAAACCGGGTGACAGCGTTGCTGATGTTCGAGACGATCTTCGACCCACCGCCGTGCGAGGGACCGGCGAGTTTGTCTTCCACGGTACGTGGGCCGCCTTCCCAAACAAAGAACGCACCCTGAGGTCCACGATAGGTGATATCGTAAGCGTGTTCGGCCGGCTCCATGGCGACGGAGGCGCGGAAGCCGGCCGGCACATACGTCGGCGCGACGGGCGTCACGCCCCAGCTCTTTAATTCCTGCAGTTGATGACGCGTAAAGAGCCCGCCGGAAGCAGCACCGCCGGGGAGGCCATTGATGAGCTCAACCGTGAGCGCGAAAAAAAGCGAGCACCCCAGCGCCCACGGAAAAGCCAGGTGTCGGCGGTCGATCGGCGCCCCGCTGCCCATGAACGTTGTTTCTCCGGCACGTGCTCTTGCTTCCTCGCGCGGGGCAGTCGAGGCCGACGGAGAGGTGTGCCCCCTGGGGTTGTGGCGCGAGCCCCCGCAGGCTGCGCCGGCCGGCACGCGCCAACCTCCGTACAGAGAGGGAGCAGGAAGTCGTCGCCGGAAGGCTGGGGAAGCGTACGGTATGATGCCTCGTGACACCCTTGCGTCGCCGGATCTCGGGCGGTCCCGGTGGTCCCGCCTGGCGCCGGTTTGTGCGGTGGCTATGTGGGTCGCAGCCGTTGCAGCCGCTTCCGCACCTGCTCCTGCCGACCAGGCCCAAGAACGTCAGGACGGACAACAAATCTTCTCGGCGCTGCAGTCCCAAGGGGCCATCGTCACGCAATCTCCCTACTACGCCGTGCTGCGCGAGGTGGGTGAAAAGATCGAGCAGGCTGCCGGCCCGCACTGGTTCGTCATGAACTTCATCATCATTCATGGTAACCAGCCCAACGCATTCTCCGCGCCCGGGGGGAACGTGTACGTCACAGAGGGGCTGCTGCGGACGGTCGACAACAAAGATGAGCTGGCCAATGTTCTGGGACACGAGACGGCCCACCTGATTTTGGGGCACATCACCGAGCGGCTTATGCAGTCCCAACGCGTCACCGTCCTCCAACGGCTGAATCGACTGTTCGTGCATAATACCGGGTCACAGAACACGATCGTCGCCGCAAACGCGGCCATCAACTACTCGTTCCTGAACTTCACACGTCAGCAGGAGTACGCAGCCGACCAAGAAGGAGCATCCCTGGCCGCAAAGGCCGGGTTCAACCCGTGGGGCACGGTGTGGTTTTTCCGCAACCTCGCAAGCACGTACGGCGATGCCGGCTTCGAGCAGTACGTCCAGCAGCACCCTTCGACCAACGATCGTATCGCCCGCGTCTCGGCGGCCATCCGGGCGCAGCCGGCCCGCTACGGGCGCTGGCCACAGGCGTTACGTGTGACCACCGGTTTACCGCGTACCTCGGCCGCGGATACCTTGACCCTGAACCATCCGTAGTCCTCGAGCGCGTCGTCTGCCTCCTGCGACGCTGCGCCGCGGTCGCCCGGACGCCGTGCACAAGCCCTCGTGGGGAGGACGCTATCTTCCGCTGCCCTGCGGGGCATTGGTCTCGCACTGCGCCCGGTCACATGGGTCGTCCTGAGAATGCCGGGCTCGTCGCCGGCGTGACAACACGCGCGAGGGCCCTCGGCGGGAAAGGGCCCTCGCGGGAGGCGACGTCTGCGGTTCCTAGGGCCGGGTGACTAGCGGACGAGATGCCAGTCGATGATGAGGCCCTGCGAGCCGTTGGCGTAGGTGATGACGCCATCACCGTACTGATCGACGGTGAACGTCGCAACGGTGCTGCCAGACGAGCTTGTAATCGTCCCGTTGATGGCGACTGTCGGGGGCGTGCCGCTCGAGGTGATGACGATACCGTCACCGTTCCAGAGCGTGCCGCTGACGTTGACCGAGACGATGTCGCAGTTTGCGTCAAACTCCACGGACCCGGAGACAGTCGTCGTTCCCAGCTCGGTCCCTCCGCTGACCGTAAACGGCGGGCTTGAGGACAGCGTCAGCGAGCCCAGCGGTCCGCGGAAGAACGTCCCGGCGTGCGTCCCCGCAAAGGTCACGTCGCCTGAGTTGTCCAGGGTGATCGTGCCGTTAGAGAGCACGCCCATGTGGCCGTAGGAACGATTGGTATTCGCGTTGTTGACGACGCGGCCGGAGTTGGACGCCAGGGTGTAGATGCTGCCGCTCTGCGGTGCGACCGTGAACTGATGTCCGAATTCAATGAACGGGCTGCTCGAGGTGCCGATAAAGACGTCGCTCGTCACGATCGCCGAGAAGTTGCCCGGCGATCCCGTGATCGAGTAGTTCGTATCGCGCGTGGACAGGAGAGTTCCCGACAAGTTGTAGTTCTTGGCGGTACGCACGATGGTTTCACTGGAGGAACTGTTCATGGTCACGAGCGCGACGACGTCGCGAGCCAGATACGTACACGCCTTATCGTAGAAGTATTTGGTCTCGTACTGCGTTTGCGTGGGGCTGATGACGGTGACGAAGCGTTCGACTCCGTTGGTGCACGTGCCGTTGCTCTGGGGAGCCCGCGTGACGGTCAGCGCGACCCCCATCGAGCCGTTGAAGACGCCGGCATCCAAAAGACCCGACTCAACCGGGGCAAAGATCGCTTCGGTCCCGGCTTGGGCGATATCTTGTTGCGCGACGGATTGCGGCGAGGCGGTCGCGCCCGGGGCGGGGCTGAGCCCGGCGCCGCTGCCACTGCATCCTGCAATGGTGATTGCCGCGACGAGCGCGAGGGGAAATCGAGTTCGCATGGACTTTCCATCCTTTCTCATGGACGTTTCATCTGTTACCGGAAGCCGGAGGTGCATGCCATCCTGGCGCGCTGGTCCCTGAGCGCTAGGATACACACGCCGGCCGGCCCATGCATGAGCCCTGCCTGAGGAGAGTATGAGAGTTTGCTGTGAGAGGGGCGGCTGCGGAGGGCGGCCGCTGGACCAGGGCGCGGTCTAGGTCAGGCAGCGCGCCAGCTCGGTGAAGGATCGGTCGTAGCGGTACGCGATGCCCAGGTGGGTGTCGTCGAACTCCTCATGAATGTAGCGCGCGCCGATTTCGTCCAGCCGTGAACAGAAAATGCGCGCTCCGAAATGCAGGTTCCACTCGTCGCGCAGACCGGCGTCCACGAAAATAGTCTTCATTGAGCGCAGCGCCTCGGCATACTCGCGAGCCATGTGCACCGGGTCATTGGCCTCCCAACGTTTCCAGACGTCGGCTCGTATCTCGCCGCTCGGGATCGCGACCGGGAGGTCGATACCCAGCGGCCGCGCGGGATTCGGCGAATAGCAGGCCGCCATCGCCAAAATATTGAGAACCTCCAAGGCCTCTTTGGTCTTCTTGGGCATGGCCTCAAACGAGTGCAGGAACGCCTCTACGCCCCCCGCCTTCTCGACGCCGGCCGTAAACTTCGGGAAATCCGGCAGGTAGCAGTAGGCAAAGTAGGCGTCCCCGGCGTGCGTCCCGAAAGCGCCGAACACGTCGGGATGCCGCATGGCCAGGCGCATGGCTCCGTATCCGCCGCTGGACTTGCCTGTCACCCCGCGATGCTCGCGCCCGGCCTTTGTCCGCAGCCGCTCATCGACGAACGGCACGATCTCTTGGATGATGTAACTCTCGTAGCGTCCGGTTGCGCTCGAATCCAGGTACTGGCTGCCGCCCAGCCGGGTTAGGCAATCTGGCAGCACGCAGAGACACGGTGGCATGGAGCCGGCTGCGATGAGGCGGTCGAGGCGGCGGTCGAGGCTCTCCACCCATGGATCGAAGTTGAACATCATGCGTCCCGTCCCCGTGAATCCCGACAGCCAGTAGATGACGGGATACCGCTCCTGTGAAGCGTCGTATCCCGGCGGGAGGTAGCAGTAGAGATCGCGCTCGCAGGGATCGCCCAGCGGATTATCCCGCAAGAGCGTCGAGGTGTGGCGTAGGATCCGCACCTCCCCGCGTCCACCTGCCGGCATGCCGTATGCTCTCCTTTCCCGCCCCAAACGGCTAGCGGCGGGAGCCGGTGTACGCCACGCGGTACACAGCACCCACTTGATCGTCGCTGATGTACAGCGAACCGTCGGGTGCCACCGCCAGGCCCACCGGGCGGCCATGGTACGAACCGTTGCGCAGCCAGCCGGTCACAAAATCCGAGTAGCCCGTTGGCTGACCCCCGCTGAAATGCACGACGACGACTTTGTCGCCGGTCGGGACGCTGCGGTTCCAGGAGCCATGGAATGCGACGAAGGCATCGCCGCGGTACGACTTCGGAAACTGGCTGCCATAGTAGAACACGATGCCCAGCGGCGCAGAGTGGGCTTGAAAATTTAAGGCGGCCGGCGTTTGACCGGCACAGTTGGCATTGGGATACTCCGGATTCGGCAGGCGGTCCGCCGCGTTGGGATCCGGATAGCACTGCGGCCAGCCGAAATCGTCGCCCTGCCCGACGAGGTCGAGTTCGTCGGGAGGCAAGTTGTCCGTTACCGCTTGTGTCGGGCCGATGTTGTCGCGCTGGTTGACGACGGCCCACAGCCGCCCGGCGGCATCAAACGCCAGCCCGGACGCATTGCGCAATCCCTTGGCGAAGATCGTTCCGGTGGTGTCGCCCGGAGCATAGCGCAGCACGGTGGCAAACCGCGGATCGCTTTCATCGCAGATGTTGCAATCCGACCCCGAGGAGACATAGATCGTCCCGTCACCCGCTACGGCCAGCGCGCGCCGGTTGTGGTCCCCACCCTGCGGCAGGTTGGAAAACAGCGTGGCCGGCGTGGAGTCCGGATAGGGGTAGCGGATGACCCCGCTCCACGTCGCGACGTACAATTGGCCGCGATAGAAAGCCAGACCGTGCGGCAGCGAAAGGCCGCTGGCGAAAAGAACAGGTTGGGCGGTCGGCGCTCCATGAGGAATGACAACCAGATTGCCCTGCATGGTCTCGGCCACAACCAGGTCACCGTTGGGAGCAAAGGCCATAAACCTCGCCCCGGGCACGTTTTGGGAAACGTACGTGATACTAAAGCCCGGGGGCACGCTGAGGCCTGCAACGGCGCCGCCGGGCATGCTCTTCCCGGGGCTCGCGGCCTGTGCCGCCGGCTGGCCCGTTCCTCCGGCACACCCCGGGCCCGCCAGCGCAATCGCAAACACGGCCGCGAGCGCGATTCGCGCTGCAATCGAATGTCGAAGAGAGCAAAGCATGAACGCAACTCCCACCCGCAGGGCCGGCGCACCTCCCATGCAGGAGCACAGCCGCGCCCCGCACCCGCCGAAGCGGCCCGGATTGACGTTTTCCATAACACGTTCATGCGCCGCCGCTTTCCGGCACCTGCCGAAGCCCGCCGCTGGGGAAGACGGCGCAGAGAATGAAACAGCCGGCCCGCAAGAGGCCGGCTGCGTGCAACAGTGCCCTCTGCCCTGTACCTTTAGCCCACCTTGCCGGCAAGCAGGGATCGCAGGAACTCCTCTCCTTCGTTCGAGCCGCCGATCGTACGCTGCCCGACGCTTGTGTCACCGCCCGTGCCGGGCTTGGCGCGGTACCGTGACAAGAGCGCCATGCCCGCCGCGCGCGATGCTTCGACCAGCTTTTCCTGAGCCTCGACGCGGCGGGCCGCCAGGTAACCCAAGGCCAGGCCGGCTGCGATGCCGAGGACTTGAATGACGATGTACGCAGCGTCGTGTTCGTGCGGGTTGCGTGAGTTCACGTAGGCGAAGAGGCCGCACACGCCGCCCAACACACATCCCACAAACAGTCCGATCGCGACAATCACCGAGGTGCGGATGAACCGAACGTGCCTCTCGAACCGCCCTTCGGCGTCCGGCTCGAAGGCGCCGGCTCCAAAGGACGTCTCGGCCTGACTGCTCAGCATGGTTGTCTTCCCCCTCGTACCCCATAATCGGCGTCCCAGGGGAAAGTACCCCTCCACCCGCCGCAGTGTGACTAACCTCACGCCGCACGGCTCGTCCTCCAGGGAGCCCGCTCGTACGCGCGGTATGCCTGCCGGCATGATCAACTTCGAGCGGATGGTTGGCACGGTCTTGGACCTCGTGCAACTGGACAGCCACTCAAGGGAGGAGGGACGTGTCGCCGAGTACCTCGTGCGGGCTCTTCGCGAGGCGGGATGCGAGGTCACGACGGACGACGCCGGTAAGGCCGTTTCGGGCGTCACCGGGAACGTCATTGCACGCCTGCCCGGCAGGCGCCCGGGTATCGCGCCTCTCTTGCTGTCCTCCCACATGGACACGGTCACACCCGGGCGTGGGGTGCACCCCGTCCGCGAGACCGACCGGATCCGTTCTGACGGCACGACGATCTTGGGCGGGGATGACAAGTCGGGTGTGGCGATCATTCTGGAGATCGTACGCTGTCTACACGAACGCGACGACATCGTTCACGGCCCGCTCGAGATCGCATTCACGATTTGCGAAGAGATTGGCTTGCTGGGAGCCAAGCACCTCGACGTTTCGCGCTTGGCTTCCCGCGAAGCGCTGGTCCTCGACTCATCACACGCGACACGGCTTGTCACCCGCGCCCCCTACGCCGACCGGTACACCTTCCGCGTGCACGGCCGCGAGGCTCACGCCGGCATCTGCCCTGAACGCGGCATTTCGGCGGTTCGGGTCGCCGCGCAGGCCATCGCCGCCATGCCGCTCGGTCGCATCGACCCCGAAACAACCGCCAACCTCGTCATCGAAGACGGCCCTCGCCCCACGAACATCGTTCCCAACCTGTGCACGATCCGCGGCGAAGCCCGTTCCCTCTCCGAGGAGCGGCTGGCCCGCACGATGGAGAGCATCCGGAGCTGCCTGGCCGACGCAGCTGCACGAGCTGTCGTCACCCTCGAGGGACGGCAACACCGTGCGTGGGTCGAAGAAACCTGCGAACGGGAGTACGACGGGTACCACATTCCGGACGACGCACCGCTCGTGCGGCTGGTCATGAGCGCGGCGCGCGCTCGCGGCATTCCCCTGGAGACGGTCGCCATCGGCGGCGGGTCCGATGCCAACGTCTTCAACCGCAAGGGACTGACGGCGGTCAACTTGGGCACCGGCCAGCGCGACGTCCACACATTGTGGGAGTGGCTTGACCTGGCCGACTTTCGACGCGCTGGGGAGATCGTCGCGACCTGCGTCCAGGAGCGCGCCGCGGCGTAGGCCAAGCCTACGCACATGCGGCCGACGTGGTCCTCGTCCTACCCGCGCAGCGGAGAAACACCGGTCGTCTATGCACTGCTCATCGCCATGGGCGTTGCCTTCTTCATCGACTTCTTCACGCACGACGCACTCACCGCACTGGCCGCCTGGCCCATTTCCGGCGCATGGCTGCACTCCCTCGAACTGTGGCGTCCTTTCACCTTCCCGTTCGTCCATGGCAACGGTTTCTGGTACATCCTCACCGACGGGCTCGTCGTGTACTTCTTCGGCGGTTCGCTGGAGCGGGCGTGGGGCAGCGCCAAGTTCCTCGTCTTCTTCTTCGCAGTGGGAATCGTCGCCGGTCTGTGCGAGCTGGCGCTCGCGCCGTGGACCGGCGGTGCGCTCTTCATGGGCATGGTGGGAGGATTTGCGGGCATGGTTGTTGCCTTTGCCGCCCTCAACCCCTACCAGACGGTGCTCTTCTACTTCTTCCCCATCCAGGCGCGCTGGCTTGCGGTCATCGCCGTCGCGTTCGAACTCTTCGGGCGCACCGGCGTCTACGGAGGGCCGTTCAGCGCGGTTGTCGCCGTCGGCGCAACGACCATCTTTGCCTACCTGTTCAGCGCGACGCGCCTGAGGTGGCCGCGGCGTGGTCTGCGCGGTCCGTCCCTCAAAGATCGCTGGGAGCGCTGGCAGCAGCGCCGGCGGATGCGGGCCTGGCAAAAGCGCGTCGCGCGGGCTTCGAAGCCCGAAGATTTGTTCAAGGAGAAAAAGTAGCGCCGGCTGCCTAACGCCCGGT
Source organism: bacterium (assembly GCA_902812405.1). Classification (GTDB taxonomy): domain Bacteria; phylum Vulcanimicrobiota; class Vulcanimicrobiia; order Eremiobacterales; family Eremiobacteraceae; genus CADDZI01. The sequence goes on from CADDZI010000003.1 coordinate 19,340, forward strand.
GCGGACGATTTCCTCCAGTTTGGCGCGGTTCAACTTAACGACTCGCCCGCGGCGCAATTCGAGGGCGCCCATGTCTTCGAGGTGCGATAGTGCACGGCTGCCCATGTCGCGCACGGTGCCCACGCGCGCGGCGAGATCGGACTGCGTGATGCGCTCCACCCCGCCTTCGCCGGGCGCCATACCCTCTTGGGGCGATGCGTAGTCGAGCAAGACGCGCGCGATACGGGTCAACACGCGTCCGAAGGCCAGATTGCCCGCCGCACCGCTCAGGCGCCGCTGGCGTTGGGCAAAAAAGCGGGCCACCCCGAGCGCGATATCAGGACTGCGTTGGACCAAGCCACGAACAAACGCAGCCGGCAACTCGATGATCTCCACCTCGCCCCGTGCGATGACCGTCGCCTCGGCCATGCCTTCATCGAACACCGCCGCCTCGTTGAACATGCTGTACGGCGTGACGTCGTAGAGAACGATCTCCCGGCCCTCGTCGGCGGCACGGGTCACCTCGACGACCCCGCGGCGCACGATGCCCAGCGTCGGCCAATTGGTGCCCTCCGCGACGATCACCATGCGATCGTGGTAGGAGCGCTCCTTCGCGGTCCGATCTACCTCGCGCAGCAAGTCGATGGGGGCGCTGCGGAACATGCGCACTTGCCGCAGGAAAGCGATCCGCGGCGTGTCGCCCAGCATCGTGGGATCCGGCAGCCGGGTGAGCCGAATGCTCCAACGATTGTCGCCTAGGTTGCGGATGTCCCACAGGCAAATTCCCTCGCGCTCCGCTTCGAGGTGGGTGCGCAGCGACTTGGGTTCGTAATCGTTGATGAACTCGGCGGTCTGGCCTGGACTCAGGCGGTCAAAGACGGCAAGGACCCGGTCTTGGCGCTGCCAAGAGGGAAGCTCGCGCAGGTCAACCCGTTCAACCGGTTGAGGTGAAGCGTCGGACATCGTTCGTGGGCGATTCGACGCCTACCAGTCAAAGGCCTGGATGGCAGCCCATTCGTCGGGCCGGGTTCCCACCCAGTCAAAGAACACCTCGCCGATGGCGCCGGCACCTCGGGCGCCGGCAAGTGACCATGCGATCTCGCGGCCGGACGGACTGCCTGTCCCGACCAGATCGGCGCTTTGTCCGGCAAGGTCAACCGCAACATCTCTCCCAGCCAAGGCGCGCAGGCGCGAGACCGCCCGGGCGGCGGCTCCAGCGACCTCGGCTCGTCCGTACTCATGGTGCACCGACTGGTCGAAGTAATGCCAGTATTCCATCGGTTGCAGGACGCTGGCGTAGCGGGCGATGGCAGCATACGGGTAGTCGGCAGGGGCGTACTCCATGGCCGGGGACTGGACAATTGCCACGAGGAGGTACGCCGGGCCGAGGGCGGCTCGTACCGCGGCGGCGTAAGCGACCATGGCCTGGCTTGCCTCCCAGCCATCACCCATATAGTTGCTTCCTGTTTCGAGATCAAGCGCCAGTCCGGCAAAGCCGTGGCCCTGGGGGGTGCGATAGGCAGCCGCGGCCACCGACTGGGCGATGTCCTCCGCGTTGTCGCGGCGCGGCACGGTCCACGCGAGCAGCGTGATGCCGGACTCCGCCGCAGTATCGATCAGCCGATTGAGCCAGGCGCGGGAGGCGGGCGTCTCGGCCATCGCACACGCCCCCCGCGCCATGCGCAGTTCGATGACGCGAATACCGACAGCCCGGGCCTGTGCGACGACGGCCTGCGGGTCGTAGCGCCGGAAGCTGTGGGCATCGCCGGGCAAAGTGGAGAAATAGAGGAACATTCCCTTGCCCCGCAGGCTCGAGATAGGCTGCGCCACAAGATCCGGTGGCGTGTTGATGATGCCGGTGGAAGCTTGCAGCGGGTCGTTGCCGGCTTGCGCTACGATCGTATAGCGGTAGGTGGCATCAGGGGCGACGGTGCGATCCTGCCAGGCGTGACGCCCGGCGCCCACGATGGCGACGAGTTCAGGCGGGCCGCCCTCATTGTCGAAACGCAAGATGCGGTACGAGCTGACGCCGGCGGCTGCCGCAAGCGGGGTCCAACCGACCTGGACGAGGTGCGGTCCCAGAGCACGTGCGGCAACGCTGAACGCCTCGGGATGATCGTCCGGCGCCGGCAACAGTTTGGCCGTCAGGTGGCCCGGCCAGGTCATGACGATGCGGACGGGGCGCGCCGATCCGATATCCAGGGTCGCGGCGTCGGGGCGCAGCCTACTGGGTTCGAGCTTAACTAGTTCTCCTGCGGTTGCCCAAAACGAGACGTCGCGAGCCCCGGGCGGTGCCTCGACTTCCGTCCGCCATGTGCCGTCCGGGCTGAGCGTCCAGGGACCGGCATGTCGAGGCGGGGGTCCAGTCTCGGGAGGCGGAGCAAGCGCGAGACGTACACGAGAGCTCTCAGGCATCGCGTGAGACGGGGGATGCCCGCCTTCGCTGAAACCGTTTGCACGTGTGATGTGTCGAGATCCGGATCTTGGCAAGCGTTGTACGGGGAGGACCGGTGCGACTCGCGCGGCTGTCTGCGCTCCGGCGACGACCGGCGGCGCCCCAGGCAACGCCGGCATGAAGATCAAGCGCAAGATGAGGGCGACGCGTCGTTCAAGGGAGCGGGCCGGGGACGTGCGCACTGTGTTGCCAACTGCGGCCGCCGCGACAGCGGGTTCACGGCGCATTGCGGCAGGTATCCGTGAGCTGCGCCCGGTGACGTTCCCTTGTGCCTTGTGGCGAACAGCTTGGGGCGGCCTCGCGCTGGGCACCGATGAGGTGGGCGTGGTGACGAGCATGTGGGCTGACTGCCGCAAGGCAGCTGTGGCAGCATGAGGGATCGCGCTCCCTGCGCTGCCGCGTTCTGTCTGTCGTTCTCTGATCACAGATGCCGGCCGGCCTGCAGGTGCCGCGAAGGCCAATTGTCGGACGCGATGTGAACCGGCATGAGCGAGGCTCTGCGGGAGCATCATCTTGCCGCCCACAAACGCGAAGAACAGGGGCAGCACAAAGGCGATGCTGACGGCTGCGATGACCGCAGGGGAAACGGGATCCAGATGCGGCTGAACCGCCACGGGGGGGCCATCTAGGTTGACGCGTTTGATAGGCGAACCCGACCGGTATCCCGCCTGTACCAGCTTGTGGCGCGCCGCCTGGATGACTGCCGCATCCCGGCTTTCGCGTCGGCGTAACGCCGCGTAGCGGCCTGGCGCCGCCAAACGGCGCTGCGCCAGCGCTGTGAAGCGTCGACGATGCCCGGGCGGACCCGGTGATATGCGGCGTTTGCGCTTGCTCACGGTACTCGTTCTGTCATCGGATGCCCACGCACGGGTCGTCCTGCCCCCCTATTGAACTTGGCCCGGGCAAGTTCCCGGCACACGATCCTTGCGTGAGAAGCCTCACGACCGAACGCTCCTCGCGAACTCCAGACACGACCGTGGCCAAGCGGCGCCCGAGCGCAATTCTCAGGATCGCGGACTCCTCGTTGTGCCGAGAAGGCCCATACATAGCATGGTGCCCGGGGACCCGGCTGTGGGGCCAAGGCGAGACCGGGTGGACACGACCGGGCGTCACCCCGGAATGATAGCGTCCGTTCCGACGTATATTAAGCGTCATGTTTGCCCGCTTGCATGCGCGAACCCCGCTTTTTGGGGGGGCCTTGGCTGCCGGACTGCTGGCCGTCGCCCTTACTGCCGGCATTGTCTCCGCTCCCGGCTTCAGCGCCCGGGCGGCAGCGTCGGCCACGGCCGCTCCCGACGTGGACCACATCATCGACCTGATTTTGCACCACGACCCGACTTTGCGGTCGTACGAGGCCCACGTCGTTCTCGACATCCGCCAGCTCGACTTCCCCTACTTGCACCCGGTCCTCAATGGCCGCGTGTACTACACGGCTCCAGGATACACCGTGTACGATTTCTCCCGCGTGCCCTCGTACTTACGCGGCATCACGCGCGTTGAAGGCGCCATGGGGATGGCCAGTCGTTGGCGCGAGTGCTATGCGATTACGGCGGAGCAAGAGCCGGATGCCTACGTGCTGCACATGGTGCCCAAGATTCCAGGCGAGATCCAGCGTCTCGACGTCGTCGTCAACCGCCGGACGGGTGCGCTCCAACACTTCAGCTGGACCTACGTCGATTCGCCAATCGACAACATTTCGCTGACCCAGTACTACAGTATCGTGAACGGATATGACGTCGTCACCTTGCAGCAGTCGGACATCACCCGGCATCACATCCGTGCAAAGGCGACTGGGACATTCGACTCATTCGTCTATAACGTTCCGGTACCCACGCCAACTCCCACCCCGTCCGATCCGCTCCACCACTGCGACAATTAACAGCCCTGACAAGGGGCCGGCGGTGCGCATCCTTAAGCGGCTGCGCATGAACGAACGCGATCGCGGATTTGTCCTGTGGTTTACTGGACTTTCGGGAGCCGGGAAGACCACCCTGGCCCGCTTGCTCGAACCGCGCTTGCGCGCGGCGGGCTTGAAGGTTGAGGTCCTCGACGGCGACGTCGTCCGCACCAACCTCTCGAAGGGTTTGGGCTTCTCGCGGGAGGACCGCGACACGAACATCCGGCGCATCGGATTCGTCGCGCATCTCCTGGCACGCAACGGCGTGGCGGTCATTTGTTCGGCGATCTCGCCCTACCGCGCGACGCGCGACGAGGTCCGTGCGCTCATCGGTTCGGAGGCTTTCATCGAGGTCTTCGCCGACTGCCCGCTCGACGTCTGCGCGACCCGCGAGGGCAAAGTCGAGATGTACGCCAAGGCCCGGCGCGGCGAGCTCAAGGAGTTTACGGGTGTGTCGGATCCGTACGAACCGCCGCTCACGCCCGAGGTGTGGATCCGCACCGACCGCGAGACACCCGTTGAGAGCGCCGAACGCATCATGGCCTACCTCGCAGAGCGGGGTTTCGTACCGCTGGATGTCGCACGCTGACCTGACGCCGCCTTACGGAGGCCGCCTGACGGGGAGGCAACCTGCGGGCACCGAGCGAGCCGCGGCTTTGGAACGCGCGGCGCGTTTGCCACGTCTGCGTTTGAGCGAGCGATCATTGTGCGACGCGGTCTGCCTGGGAAGCGGCGCGTATTCGCCTCTCGCCGGTTTCATGGGCCGTGCGGATTACGCCGCCGTCCTCGACGATATGCGGCTGACAAGCGGCCTCATCTGGCCAATACCCATCACCTTGCCCGTGACTGTGGATGAATGGGCATCCTTGCGCGGCACAGATGCCGTTGCGCTGGAGGCGCCCGGAGGGTCACTGCTTGGGATTTTGGACGTCGATGACGTCTTTGAGACCCAGCCGCAGCGCGAGGCGGAGATCGTGTACCGCACAACCGACCCGGCGCATCCGGGAGTGGCGGCTGTCTTGTCGGCCCCGCCCCTCGCCCTGGCGGGACCCATGACCCTCCTTGACGTGCCGGACTTCGGTTTTCCGGATGAGTACCGCACCCCGGCGCAAACCCGCGCCGTGTTCCAAGATCTGGGCTGGAAGACCGTCGTCGGCTTCCAGACGCGCAATCCGGTCCACCGCGCGCACGAGTACTTGCAGAAGGTCGCGCTGGAGACGGTGGACGGCTTACTCTTGCACCCGCTCGTCGGATTGACCAAAGACGATGACATCCCGGCCGACGTCCGGATGACCTGCTACCGAACCCTGCTCGCCAAGTACTATCCGCCGCGGCGGGTCGTCTTGTCCATCTTCCCGGCTGCGATGCGCTACGCCGGTCCCCGCGAGGCGGTCCTTCACGCCATTGCCCGTAAGAACTACGGTTGCAGCCACTTCATCGTGGGACGCGATCATGCGGGCGTCGGTTCCTACTACGGCACCTTCGACGCCCAACGCATGTTCGACGACATCGAAGACGAGCTGGGGATCAGCATCTTGCGCTTCGACAACGCATCCTGGTGCAACGTCTGCGAATCGATGGTCACCGACAAGACCTGCCCGCACGGTGCGGGCGACCGGGTGACGCTCTCGGGGACAAAGGTCCGGGAGATGTTGCGCAGCGGCCGGCGACCGCCGCCGGAGTTCTCACGGCCTGAGGTTGCCGACATCCTCATTGCCGCCATGGCGCGCAAGGGCGAGACAGCCTCCGCGGGTTGAGGGCGGTCCCCCGCAGCGGCCGCAATGGCAGCCCGGCTTAGGCGACGAACGTTCTCCCACGATGAGCATCGGCGCCCACGAACGCATTGACGGCGAGTTTGTCCGGCAGGCGGACGTCTTTCGGGAGTGGATTTCCGCGCAGCCCGGTTCCGCATACCCCGTGGCGGCGCGGCGCTACCACCTCTACGTGTCGTACGCCTGCCCCTGGGCGCACCGTACGATCATCGTGCGGGCGCTGCTTGGCCTGGAGCATGCGATCGGAATGACGGTTGTCGATCCCATACGTGACGAGCGCGGTTGGGCGTTTCGCGACGGCGACGGCCATACGCGTGACCCAATCAACGGTTTCGCGTTTCTGCGTGAGGCCTACCTGGCCACTGATCCGTCGTACCGGGGCCGCGTCACGGTGCCGGTCTTATGGGATACGCAGACCAAGCGCATCGTCAACAACTCCGACGACGATATCATGCGTATGTTCGAGACGGAGTTCCGTCCGCTTGCAACCCATGATCTGGATCTCTATCCCGCCGAGCAGCGTGAGGCCATTGACCGGCTGAACGAGCTGTTGTACGAGACGCTCAACGACGGCGTGTACCGTGCCGGCTTCGCGACAGCCCAGGCCGCGTACGAGCGTGCGGCGTGGCGCGTGTTCGAGACCTTGGACATGCTCGAGGAACGCCTGGCAACCCGCCGCTACCTCTTCGGCGGCCAAGCCCTGGAGACCGACTGGCGCTTGTTCGTAACCTTGGTCCGCTTCGATGCGGTCTACGTGGGACATTTCAAGTGCAACCTGCGGCGCATTGCAGATTATCCCAACCTCTTTGGGTATCTGCGCGACCTCTATCAGATTCCAAAGATTGCTCCGACGGTGAACTTCGATCACATCAAGCGTCACTACTACATGACGCACCCGGACATCAACCCAACCCGGATCGTTCCCATCGGACCGGCCCAAGACCTGACTGCCCCCCACGGCCGCGAACACCTCGGCGCGTAGCGGCCGCGCTTACGCGGCTGACACGAACGACCTCTACACGCGCTACGCCGCGCACAAGTGCCTCCCGTAGCGGCCGCGCTTACGCGGCTGACACGAACGACCCCTACACGCGCTATGCCGCGCACAAGTACCTCCCGCAGCGGTCGCGCTTGCGCGACCGACAGCAGGTGACCCTCTCCGTATGCGTTGTCCAAGCCGAAAGCTTCCATCGGCCGCGCAAGCGCAGCCGCTACGTGTATGGTCCGCGCAGCCGCTACGTGTATGGTCCGCGCGGCCGCCGCGCGCTGTGAGTCTTACGGCTGTTGGACTTGCGTAAACCCCGCAGGAATCTCAAACAACCCGCGATCCTTATCTCCCAACTCCCGCACGTGTCCGCGCTCGACGATGACACCCGCCTGCCCGCCTTGCGGTGCACCCGACCCAAAAGAGATTGCCTCCCACAGAGCAAGGCGTCCGCTGGGAGGCGTTGGCCCGTGGTTGGAGCGGGCCGTAATCGTCGGTCTGCAGCCCGGACTCAGCGCCGCCATCTCGGGATGGCTCAATGCTTCGGCGGCGCCGTGCGGCACGCCCGCGGGCTGGCCGGGGTACGTGAGCCTGGGTTGCAGATAGCGCGAGACGAATTCGGTCAGGGTCGAGCTGAAGGAGCCGTTCTTGCACGATCCGGTGGCTTGCGTAACCTCCAGCTTGAAGGTCACTTGGTACCCATCCGCCTGCTCGCCCGCCAAGTTCATCGTTCCGAGCGAGGTATTCGTCACGCTGATCACCATCTTCGCGGTCCCCGGTTGCGGCGGCTTCTGCGGCGGCTGAGGACCGGGGGCAGGCGCCTGCTCCGCGGGCATGGCGGGCGCACCCGCCTGCGGCGTTGCGATCCAGTATGTCTTGTTGGCGAGACTCAGGTGGATGACCTGATTCTTATCCGGCATCACAATGGTCGCAGTCTTGTTGGCGAGATCCTCGTCCCGTTCCATGTTGTCGAGGTACGCATACGAGGCCGCCGTGCCGCTGCGCATCACTTGCATGGCGCTGCGGATGGTCTTGACAAACCCAAAAACACCATGGCCTTGTTGCAACGAACTGCCGGCGGCGGCTTGAAAATCGGCATCGAAGGATCCGTTTGCGTACGTGCCCGGCGCCGCCGCCGAGGTTGCAAAACGCGTCACCTCATCGTACGCCAGACCGCTTGAGGCTGCGCCGGCGTTCTGTGCGGTGTGCAGTGCAAGGAAGGCAGCCGCGGCGACACCACACCCCACGGCACCCAGACTGCGTTGGAAAAACATATTAACCTCCCCTCGTCAAACACTGATGGAGCGGGAGACTCTTTGTCTCGAGAACGAGCTTGCCCTGCGCGAGGGAGCGCTTACACCGACGCGGTTTCGTGGAGAACGGCTAAGGACGGCATGTCCCGGCCGTCCCGTTCAACCGATGTCGTCGAGCGAAGCACGACCGGTAGGAGCAGCGAAGCGGCGGCGGCCACAGCCAGGGCGACGAACCATCTCATGACACGAAGGATACCTCACCCCGTAGGACAGCCGCGTGAGCCTTTTGTGACATCCGGCTGGGCAGTGCAGACCTGGCTGCGGGTCTTTTTTTCCGCCCAACGGACGCCGGCAGCCGGAGGACGGCGGCCATCCGACGAACCATGGGTGACGATGCAGGTAGGCAGGAAAGTGCGCACCTTGCGTTCCCTCGATCTCGGCGACGCCGGCAAGGTCGATAAGGGAGCAGTCGGCGTGCTCGAGAGCATGAACAACGGCCCGTACATGCCGTACCTCGTCCGCTTCGAGAATGGGACCTTTGCTTTCGAAGAAGGGGAAATCGAAGAAGCCGAGCCGGATTCCTGAAAAGGTGCTGAAAGCAATTCCGGCTGCCAGCAGCCCGCGCGGCCGTTCTCGGCGAACCACTCGCGCATGCGCGTGCTCCTCGTTGAAGACGATCCCAGTCTCGCCGCCTCCCTCCAGCGGGCTCTGGAGTCGCAGAAGTTCGCCGTGACCGCGGTCACCGACGGTGAACGCGGTCTTCAAGAGCTGTGCGGCAACGGTTACCAGGTTGCCATCTTGGACGTCCTCTTGCCCAAACGCGACGGGATGTCGGTCTGCGCCGAGGCGCGGCGGCAAGGCATCGCAACGCCCATCCTCATGTTGACGGCCCGCAATGCGGTGTCGGATCGCGTCAGCGGTCTCAACGCCGGCGCCGACGACTACCTGCCCAAGCCATTTGCCTTCCCCGAACTCTTGGCGCGCATTCACGCCCTGCTGCGACGCCCGAAGAGCGAGGTGACGCCGCGCGTGGTCTCAGCGGGTCCGATTGCCATCGACATCCTGCGCCACCAGGCCACCTGCCAGGGCCAGGTCCTGCACCTCACGCGCACCGAATACCGCCTCCTGTTGTACCTGCTGGAGAACGCCGGGATCGTGCTCGGCAAAGACGTCATCCTGGACCGCCTGTGGGGCTCGGAACACGGTGGAAATTCCAACATCCTCGAAGTCTACGTCAAGATGCTGCGCCGCAAGTTGACCGCCGCCTGCAACAACCCGGTCATCCGCACCGTGCGCGGCGTCGGCTATACGATCGACAAGACATGACCCCGCGGCAGGGCGCAGTCAGCAATATCCGAGCCCCGCGCGTGCGCCTGACCATGCTGTATGCCGGACTGCTGTTGCTCCTCCAGGCGGCCTTTTCGGGCATCGTGTACGCCCTTCTCTCGCTCGTCGTGTACCAAGACGTCGAACCATTTCGGGACGACCCGGGAATCCTCGCCGCCGCCCATCATATGTTGCACGTCTATGCCCTGCGCCTGTTGGCCGCCAACGGTCTGGCGCTCATCCTTGTCGTCGCCATTGCAGCCCAACTCGCCAAGACTACCCTGCGACCGCTCGAACGCGCCATCGCCCTCCAGCGTCAGTTCACGAGCGAGGCCTCCCACGATCTGCGCACCCCGCTCGCGGTAATCCGGACGGAAACCTCGGCGGCCTTGGCCGGCACGCCGCCGGAGCCCGAACAGTACGCCGAGAGCTTGCGCATCATCGACGAACAGGCGCAGCGCATGGAGCGCCTCATCGATCAACTGCTGACCCTGTCGCACTTGGACGCGGACAGCGCCCTCGAGCGCGAACCGACCGACCTTTCGGTCGTCGTCAACGGCGTCGTGCGCCAATTGACGCCCCTGGCTGAGGCGCGCACCGTCAGCCTTCAGATCGAACGTAGCGAGAGTGCAGTCGTACTCGGCGACGAATTGAAGCTGTCCCAGCTAGTGGGCAATCTCGTGGACAATGCGATCAAGCACGTGCCGGAACGATGCGCCGTCGCCGTCTCGGTGTGGCGCGAACGGGATAGCGCCTTCGTCCGTGTTCGCGACAACGGTCTGGGCATCAAAGCCGCTGACCTGCAGACGATCTTCGAGCGCAAACCGCAAACCAACGGGACACCTGCACGTCCACACGGCTTGGGGCTCCCCTTGTGCCGGTGGATCGCCCGCGCGCACGGCGGAGATGTCGTCGCGCAGAGCGCACCCGGGCACGGCACCATCTTCACGGTTCGCCTGCCGGCGCTGAGCGCCTAAGCCGCGTGCTATCGGCCCGCGGCTCCGTGCCGCGGAGACGTGCGAGACTGAATAGCAGGCTGTGAGAAAGGGAGGAAATCTATGAAGAACCTGAGGCCGCAAACAGTGCGGCCAGTCCTCGTGCTCGGCCTTGCTGCACTGGCGGGTCTGGGCTGCGTCGTGAGTCTCGTGGCCGACGGCACGCAGCCCGCTACCGCCAACGACGCGACCGCCCTGGCACTGGCCGACAAGCTGCTCGAGAGTCCGTCGCTCGTCGCGGATGAGAGCCCCTACAACGTCATCGATGCGATCGGTCCGGGCGGTATCACACCCGAGGAGGCCATCGTCGAGGTGACATCACGGACGATGCTGGGCGGACTGCCGGCACCGGCCGGCACCACCCCAGGGTATTAAAGCCATGCATAGATCGATGCCTCACGCACCTGCGGCAGGTACCGCTATCGGGTCTCTCACCCCGGCCCTCCCCCGTCGTCTGCGGCGGTGGCTGCAGCACCTGACCCTCGTGATGCTTCTCGTGACGGTGTGCGGTGCCGGAGCCTTTGCCGACAGCTTCTTTCACCGTCTGCGGGTCGACGGTCTCATGAGCGACGGCGTCTCGCTGTACCACAGCGGCGACTACGAGAAATCCATTCAGAAGTTCAACGACGCTCTCGACCTCAGCCCCAACAACGTCGAAGCCATCTTCGACCGTGGCCTCGACGAGTACGCCCTGGGTCAATTCCAAGCTGCCGCCGACGACTTTCAGGCCTGCCTGAGAATCCAGGCCGACTTCATCCCAGCTCTCTTTAACCTGGGTGTGGTGGACATCAGCCTCAACCGGTTGGACGACGCCAAGAGGATCTTCCAGCAGCTGATCGCGGCCCATCCGTCGTCCGTGCGGGCTCACTTCGATATGGGCTTGTCGGCGTATTTGTCAGGCCAGCCCAGCCTTGCCGCGCAGGAGTTCGCGGTGGCCGCCCTGCTCCACCCGCAGTACGTCCAAGCTCACTACGACAAGGCCCTGGCCGAGTACCGCACCGGCAACCTCGTGGCCGCCGATCAGGAAGTCGACGCGGCTCTCAAGCTCAATGCAACCTTTGCCCGCGCGTACTTTCTCCGCGGCGCCATTCGCCTGCGCCAGGGCAAGGATGCCGATGCCCGCGCGCAGTTTGAGACGGCCATGCGCTTGTCGGGCGACCCGGTGCTCAAATCTCTATGCTCGCAAATCATCGCCCAAATCGGCGCCTAATGAACGTTCTGCTGCAGCGGCCGCGCTTGCGCGAATCGAGACAGCGGCTGGCCTTGGGAGACCATAAGGCGTTATGTCCTCCCCGGCCGCGTAAACGCGGCCGCTAGAATGCGGTTTGTGTAGCGGCCGCGCTTGCGCGACGAAAGAAGGCGTTCCCGCTTTACGCAGCTTGTGTAGCGGCCGCGCTTGCGCGGCCGAGACGACGTCTCGCCTTGTCCAGGAATGGGATCGCGCTAATTGCGCGACGAACCCAGCTTCAGAACCTTTCGCGACAGGACGAGTGTCGGCGACGTGATGAGCGCGATGTAATACGCGTGGAGCTCCCGGGCATTGAGCGCCCTCCGCACGAAGTCAGGCTTGGGCCAGCCTTTGGCGGCCGGCGCATCGTTGCGCAGTTCCCGTTTTTCGAAGGGGCCTATTTCTCTCATGCCCGTACCCTCCACCGGGTCTTCACGCTCTTTGCGACCCAGTCAATAGTGTAACGCAGAAACAGGAACCCCGGTTGCCCTCGGACGTATGGCTTTCATCCCATCCTCATGGTCGATGCCGAGCAAACGCCGTAGGGTCGAAGTACCAGTCTGGTAGGGTATTCGGAAAAGCGAAGTCCGAAAAATAGTACTCGTAGTGCCCGCTGTCGGAAAATATGACCACGTGTCCTTGCGCATCGGCTGACGCACGCTGGACCAGCCAGTAGTTTCCGACAGGCGCAAATTCGACGTCGGCGACGACGCGCCCGGTCAGGGGACCAGCCCGTCCCGTAGCGTCGGCGTGAGCTTTCCAGACCTCGAAAGAATGTCCGTCCACCCACAAAGCTGTCCAGGGATGGTGCTGTTCATCCCGCAGCGCGCGGAGCAGGAGGTGGTACACTTCGTGCCCGTGGTACCACTCGGTCCCCGCCAAGCGCACGCTGTAGTACCGGTCTGCTTTCACCGTTTGGGACGCCAGGACCGGCGCGTTGGACACGCCCGGCAGCGGGGAGCCAACGGGCGGGGGAGGGGGAGAGACCGGCGGCGGCGTCGCGTACAGGAGGATGTTGTTGTCGGGGGCCGAGGGGAACGGATATCCGAACAAGGTCTCGTGCGTGCCGTCTCGATTAGGGATGAGATTTTGCATGAGTCCCTTGCCGTCGCTGCGATACCACACCTGGTAGTCGAACTCGAAGCGCCGCCCATGGTGGACGAAGATTTCGTGCATGCGGTAGTAGATGAACGGAGGATCGGGGTTGGCACGCAAGGCAGCCTCCGTTCGCTCCAAGATCTCGTCCGCACTGAGAGAGGGTAAGTCCGGCGGCGAAGGGGTGGGGGATCTTGACTCGGGCTCCCCTGTCAGCTGACTTGTTCCTTCAGCCGGGCTCATTGGTTGGACAAACAGAGCCTCTCCGGCATTGGAGACCACCGCCTTGATGTGCGCCGCCTGACCCGCCGCCGAAAAAACGCCCCCTCCGACTGCCAGCAGGGCGCTGCTCACCGTCCATGCCAGAACCCATTTTCCGGTTGCGGTTATCACAATTTTCAGCCGACTCTCCCCCGAAGGTTTGCCCCCCTGTGGTTCGTTTTTCCCAACCTTCTCGCCCCGTGCGGGAGTGAGGACCAAATGTGCCAAACCGAGGGGCGTCAAGGGCGCCGGTTGCGGCTGGCGAGAGGCCTCCGGTCCGGTACGGCATCATCTCGAGGGGACAACCGTGAGGCTTGCAACGAGACTAGCAACTCTGTGCAGCGCGGCCGCGGCGGCAGGCATCGCCGCCGCGTGCGGGGGCGGGGGTGGAGGAGGAACCATGGGCCCGCCAGCTACGGCACCGCCCAGCGTCTGTCCCTCTCCCAACGGTTCCTACCCTCCGGCTGACTGCACGCAGTACACCGTGCAAGGGCAGAGCACCCAGACGATCGTTCGCTCGTTCCCAACGCCGACACCACCACCCTTTACGGTTCAGGACGCGATCACGGCAAGCATCGTCGTCCACAGCAACCAGCAATTTCACGGGCAGAGCGCAACCGATTTCCTGACGAACGAGACAGATGCCGGACCACAGCAAACGATCACGACGACCGACAATGTCTACTTCCAATTCCCACAAGCCGGCAACATCCTGAATATCGGGTACCACTCCCAGGATAGCAACGGGGTCACGCTGGACGTGCAAAACGGTTCCGGCAACGGCATCGTCGGTCAGGTGCCGACTCCCGCTCCCATGTGGACCAACAATGCCTCACAGACCATTGTTGAAAACGACCCCGACGGCACGACGACGACACAGACCATCAACCCGGACGGCACCTACAGTCTGACGCGCCAGGAAACTGCGGGCACGACCAACGCCGCCGACAATCCGGACGGCTCGGGGAGCGCCAGCATCCCCAGTACATCCTTCTTCAACTTCGTCGGCACGGGCACGGTCGTCTCGGTCACCGCACCCAGCGGCGGCTCCATCACCTTCACGTTGACCTCGTCCGGAGCTCCGACGCCGACTCCGACCCCCATTGCCCTGACCGTGCCGGCCTGGTTTGCGCCCCCGCTTGCCGCCGATGCGACGACCAATGAAGGCGTGACCTCCATCCCGGTCGCTTGCAACACCGCCCCCACGTACGGCACGACGGGCATCCAGTTGCACGAGGTCAAGACCAACATCGATCCGGTATTCGGCATTCAGGAGACGCAGACGACGGACACCTGGGTAGGCACGGTTGGAACGATCTGTCAGATTCTCAACGATGTCACGAAGGTTTACTACGATTTTACGGGTCAGAGCGTCCCGGTCGTCAGCGGCAGCGGCCAGCCGATCCAGACGACCACGTTCAACGAAGCGCTGGGCCTGCAGAGCATTTCAACCGCAGCCGCCGGCCGCCACGCGCTCAGTCTGAGCCAGGCCCGGGCGGCTTTCACCTTGCGGCTCGACATGGCCCGCATCCGCGCGCAGCGCATGCGCATGCGGATCCTCACGCGCCAAGTACAGTCCCTCGAATCCTTCCTCCGACGGAGACCTGTGCGATGATGCGTTGGTTTCTCACGTGTTTCGTGCTCGCGGTTGCGGTGCCGGCTGCGGCCGCACCCTTTGGCTTTCCACCTACAGACGCGGGCCGGCTACCGAGTCACGGCCCTATCAGCTTTCCCTGGCTGGCCCGCGGGTCGGCTCGCGGCACGGTGTACCCGTCGTACGACGCAGAGGCGATGCGCGGCGCACAGTATCTGGGGCGCGCCCGCCTGGGCTGGGCAAGCGTCGACGTCGTACTCCAGATGCGCGACGAAGCAGGGTTGGAGCGCTACGCCCAACTTGTCAGCGATCCGCGTTCACTCTACTACCGTCACTTCTTGACACCCGATCAAATCGGCAACGATTTCGGTGCCGCATCCACAGACTACATGCGTGCCGTCGGGTACTTCGCCTCGTACGGACTTGGTGTCACCGGCTGGCGACAACGCGAAATGTTGCACGTCGAGGGTCCGCAAGGGAACCTGGAGCGTGCCCTCTCCACGCACCTTGTTTGGTACCGCAAAAACGGGGAGGTGTTCTTGGGACCGGACGCCCCGCCACGTTTTGCAGTACCGCTGGCGGTGCGCGGTATCGCCAATCTTGTCACCTTCCACCGCATGCGGACTCACGTGGCGGTCGCAAAACCCTTCCAACCGCTGATCGGATGGGGGGCCGGTTTTTTGGCCGGTGAGTCTCCGTTCCGCCTTGCGGCGGCCTATGACTATACCGGTGCGTACAACATCAGTCCATCCTGTTGCAAGGGTGACGGGATCACGATCGGTATTGTCGGGACCGGCCCCATCTCGAGCGCAGATGTCCCCTTCTTCCACCAACTGTTTCACGTGACCGGCACCAGCAGCGTGCAGCAGGTAAACGTCACGGCCGTCATGCCTTGCTGCTACAGTACGGGATTGCAGACCCCGCCGCCGGTGACCGCCCCTTGTACGGGCAGTCTGCCGACCTGCAATCCAGAAGACTTCGAGGCTCAACTGGATACCGAGCAGACAAGTTCGCTGGCTTTGGATGCCACGATCTTGTTCTATTTGGCGTACAATCCCAACGAGTGCTATGCACCCGGAACCTGTCCCCCAGGACAAGGCCTGCCGGAACTCGGCATCGGCGAAACCGACGACGAGCTACAACAAATCGCCAATGACGACGCGGTGGACATTGTCACCGCCAGTTACGGCATCGGCGAGACGGACTTCGCGGGCCAAAGCGGGGGACTGTTGAATTCCGACGGCAGCGGCGCGGAGCCCGCGATCTTTGCAACCTTAGTGAGCGAAGGTATCGCCGTCTTCTACTCCTCGGGTGACTCGGGGGCCGAGGGCTGCCAGCCGGATGGGGTGCCGGCAACGGCGGACCAGATTTGCGCCACCTACCCGTCTTCGGACATCAATGTCGTGTCTGTCGGCGGCACGAATACACCTATTGACCAGAGCGGACGTCTTGAGGGCCTTATCACGGCGTGGGGTATCGCCACGCAGACCGGAGGCGCCGGCGGCGGTGCCCCGTCGGGTGTTTTCAAGCGGCCAAGCTACCAACCCCCAGGCTCGTTTTGTGCCACGAACAACCAGTGCGATTCCACACATCGGTTGACGCCTGACCTTGCCTTAAACGCCGATCCCTCGACCGGTCCGGCCGAGACGGCGAACTGCGGCACCGCTCCGAACTGCGGGGGATTGGGCGGCCCGCTGCTCGGCGCAGCGGGCGGCACGAGCGCATCCTCACAGGACATGGGAGCGATGTGGGCCTTGGTATTGGAAGCGTGCAAACAGCTGCCCGCGTGCAGCACCGCGACCGGCCCTCATCCGTGGCGACTCGGAAACCCGGCACCGCTTTTGTACGCGCTCTCCCAGAGCGCGCGCAACGCGGTGTTCTATGACATCGTGTACGGCAATAACGCGGTGCCGCTGAAGGGATCCGGATATTCGCAGCTCGACCCCGGCTTTCTCGCCGCTCCGGGCTACGACCTGACGACCGGCTTGGGCGCCCCGTTTGCGCGCAATCTCATTCACGCCGTCACCGGGATGTAGCCGCGGAGAGTTTCGTACCCGCCCGGTAGCGGTCGCGCTTACGCACACCGCGTGACCATCGATGGCGGTGACCGGATTCACCGCCGCCCGGTAGCGGTCGCGCTTGCGCGACCGAGAGAACCCACCCAATTTTGGGAACCTAACGGTAAGAAAGGCCCCGGCGCAACATCTCGCCAACGTGCCCCTGCGTGTCCTGGCGGCACACATCACGGAGCCACACAGGGAGATATCGCATGCGTTACCCATTTCAGGCCCGCAGATGCGGCACGTTTCTCGCCAGTCTGGCTGGCGTCATTGTCTTTTCGCTGGCAACCGTCGCCGCGGCGGATCAATGTGACATGCAGTGGAGTTCCGGTATCTACAAAGGAACGGTCGAGGAGTGCGCGACCAATGCGGCAATCGGCATCGCCAATGCGGGTTTCGCGAACGTTGGGACGTCGCGACATACCAGCTACATCTCGGTGCACGGCTACCAAGGTGCGTATTACGCCCTCGTCTTGTGCACCGCGGTAGACCAGAAAGCGACGTATTCGCAGCTCGTTGAAGGCCCCACCGGAACCACGCTCGACAACCTCTATACGGCACTCGATAAAAACTTCAAGTGAGGTCTAGCGCGTAACCCTCTCTCGGTCGCGCACGCCCGACCGCGACGCCACGTGACGTGAGATCGATCTCATAACGTCGTGTCGGTCGCGCACGCCCCGACCGCGACGCCACGTGACGTGAGATCGATCTCATAACGTCGTGTCGGTCGCGCACGCCCCGACCGCGACGCCATAGCCGTCCTTCCGTAGCGGCTGCGCTTGCGCGGCCGAAACGCCACAACCTGACTCCCGGCCGCTCGCCCCTGAGCCCGGGGTAGCCGGAGCCATCCGTCATCCGGGTCAGGGCCGCCGCCAAGGGCGCCGGCGCCAAGTCCGGCGTATGTATCCCGGGTGAAGGACCCCTTTCCGCCCACTCCCGAACAGCTGGCCGTCATCGAGCATGAGGGGCCAAACCTGCTCGTGCTCGCGGGTCCGGGCACGGGCAAGACCGAGACGCTGGCCCGCCGGTTTGCGTGGCTTGTCAGCCGCGGCACGCCGCCACATCGTATCCTGCTCTTGACGTTCTCCCGCCGAGCGGCGGAAGAGATGCGCAACCGCGTTCTCTTGCGCCTGCGCCAGCAACATGGCCGGGGCCTGGCCGTCACGGAACTCTTCGTGAAAACCTTCCACGGTTTTTGCTCGCGGCTCCTCGACGCGGACGACGTGCGCCGGGTGCGCGCAGCTCTCCTGACCCCGGTACGCGAGCGTCTTCTGTGGCGCAGCCTCATGCGCAGCGCCTCGTTGTCTCTGCCGTCCTTCGATCCGTCGGTGAGAGACAGCACCCAATTTGCCGCCGATGCCCTCAACCTGTTTGCTCAGCTCAAAGGCCAAGGTGTGTCAGCGCACGAGTTTGCGCGCCTGGCACGCAAAGACCGGCGCTTGGAAGACCTCGCCCTACTCTTCGCGCGGATGGAGGACGAGCGCAGGGCGCGCGACCTGCACGACTATCGCGACCTGATCAATGAAGCCAACGAGCAGCTGCGCGACCCCGACAGCCGGGCCGCGCGCTGGTTGCGCAGCGCCGGCTTCGAGCACATCTTGGTTGATGAATTCCAGGACAGCGACCGCATGCAGCTGCGCCTCCTGGAGGCGATGCGGGATAGTCTCACTCCCTCGCCCGCCTTCTGTTTTGTGGGCGATATGAATCAGTCCATTTACCGCTTCCGCGGTGCGACGCCGGATAACGTCTCTCTCGCCGAGACCACCTTCGGTTGTATCAAACGTGAACTGCGCCTCAACCGGCGCTCCGTGCCGGTCATCCTCGAGCTTGCCAACGCCGACGCAAGCCTGGACCGGGCGTCTTTGACGCAGGCCGTCCCCGGTGCAGGCGGCGGATCTGTCCGCCTGCTTCGGCCGCGCACGCTGGACGACGAGGTGCGCTGCGTGCGCGACGAAATCGCGCGTGCCGTCGCCGCAGGCACTCCCCCCAGCGCCATCGCAGTCCTCTTGCGCCAAACCCATCCGTGCCAGGAGCTCATCATCCAAGCGCTGCGCGAGGTCACGATTCCCGTCGCCCCGCAGCCCACGGCCGGCTTTCGCGACGATCCGCTCATCGATGCGGTCCTGACTGCACTTCGGCTGCTCGCGCAGCCGCACGACCAGCGCCTGTGGCGCCGGCTTCTGGAAAATCCGATTCTGGGCTATCGCCCGCTTGACGTGCGCCTGGCCTTCGACGAGGCGCGCCGTCGCGGTCAGACCGATCCGCAGTCTGCGCTGGCCACCATGCCGCCACCCGGCCCTCGCCCGATGCGCAAGCTGCTTGCCGCCTGGCGGCGGTGCCAAAACCTGTTTGCCACGGGAGCCGGTGCGTTAGATCTCGTGCGCGCCCTCGTCGCCGAGCTCGACCTTTTGCGTCCTTTGCGCGAGCCGATCGCGCCATGTACGTTCGACCCACATGCCTCGCCCGCACGCTTGGCCGACCTCTTCTCGGCCGCCGCCGACTACAGTACGCAGGACGGCGACGCACTGTCGTTCGTCCACGACCTCGACGAAGTCATCGGGCTGCTCGCCGATGCGCACCAGCCGCCGCCTGCCGGCCTGGAAGGTGTGCGCGTCATCTCCATCCACGCCGCCAAAGGGCTGGAGTTCGATTTCGTCGTCATCCCTCAGGCTCTCGAAGGCGTACTGCCGGCCGAACAACGCCCTCATCGGCTGCTGAGCGCACACGCCGCACGCACGCTTGCCGACGGCGGCATCCGCATCTTTGCCGACGACGACCCGGACCGGCGCGAGGAGCATTCGCTGTGGTACGTGGCCGTCACGCGGGCTCGGCGCGACGTCCTCGTCACCGCGCCGCAGGTGGATGACGACGGCGTACCGTTGACGCTCTCCTCCTTTGCACAGCCACTCGAGCAGGCACTCCCGCCAGCAGCGGATACGCCCGTGGGCGCCGCGCTCCCAGAACCGGCGCTCGAGGGCGCCGCGTCAGGCGATGCCCAGGCACAGCGGAAGACGCCCGGCGTCCTCCTCCCCATCCACATTGACCTCACCCACCTCTCGCCAACCGCCGTCGGCACCTACCTCCAGTGTCCGCGCCGCTTCTTCTATCAGTCGATCCTGCGCCTGCCGGATGGCGAAGACGATGCGATGCGGACCGGCAAACTGCTTCACACCGTTTTGGCGGCATTTCACAACGCGTACCGCGACTTTACCGCCATCACAACGCCGAAAGAGGAAGCCGAGGCTGCCGCCCGCTTCGAGCGCGATCTGCACGCTGAGCTCGATCATGCATTGCGGGAGGCGGACGGGGACCGCACGCCAGGCAGCCCGATCACCCACTTCGAGGTCGAGACTCTGACACGCAATCTCTCGCAGTACGCGGCGTGGCTGGCCAGGGATGCGCGCACGTCACCTTTCCGGGTCTTGGCCTGCGAACGCAACATTGAATGGCCCTATGCAGGCGTCACGTTGCGGGGCGTGGTCGACCGCGTGGACGAATTGGTTGACGGCGGACTTGTCATTCGCGATTACAAGGCGGGGTCGGGTGAGAGTCTGCTGGCACATGCACTCCGGAAGGTGCTCAGGAAGTTGGATGAAGGGCGGCCGGTCTTCGGAGACGTGCCTTCGAAATTTAATCCGCAGACGCTGCTCTACGTGACGGGTGTCGAGAGCGCGTGGCGCGCGCCCGTCGTCCGGGTGGAGTACATCTACTTCCGAGGAATGAAGGGCAGCTCCAAAGATGCAGAGCCCCTACCCGAGGATGACGAACGCACGAACATCAACGGCGCGCGAGGCCTCGTTGCTGACGTCACGCACATCACAGATGCGGATGGACCGGCTGCCGCAGGCTGCGTGACCCGAGGCCAACTGCAGCGGGTCGAACGTGAACTCGTCGCTCCCATTGTCCAGGCCTGCCGGGACGGCCAGGCCATCGCCTTTGCCACAACCGCCGACGAGACAGTCTGTCGCTTCTGCGCCTACCAACGCATCTGCCCGGGGGCCGGAACGATCGGCGCCTGCAGCGCATGATTGCGGGCAGGCCGGGCACCCTGCATGTCGGGGTGACGGGGACGCACATTGGCCGTGTCGGGTAGGCGCGGACCGGGCACCCTGCACATCGGGGCGACGGTGTGCGACCCGGTGTACCGTCGAGGATTATCAGGATGAAGCCGCACGCCGAACCGCCAGCCGGCCCCCCGCGCCTATCGGAAGAGCAAGAGCTCATTCTGGCCCACCCGACGGACCGGCCTGCCGTCGTGGACGCGGGTGCCGGCACGGGCAAAACCCACACCATCGTCGAGCGCGTATGGCACCTTCACCACAACAACCGCTGCCCCGCCTCCCACGTCCTCCTTCTGACGTTCGCGCGCAAAGCGGCGGCCGAATTGCGCTCGCGCCTCGTGCAGCGCCTGGGCGGTCAGGCACCGGTGTGTTCCACGTTCCATGCCTTTGCCTGGAGCGTGCTCTCCGCGCACCCGTACGACGCCGGACTGGCGCCCGAGACGACGGTGCTCGAAGACCCGGAAGCACGGGTTGAGTTCCGGAGGGCGTTCGAAGAATTCTTGGCGGATCCACACGCGGGGCCGACGGGCTTTCCCCTGCGGCCGTACAACCGCGACGAGCTGGCTCGCGATCTCTTCAACCTTCTCGAGAATCTCAAGCAGGAAGGGATTGCGATATCCGACGTTGCGCGACGAGCTGAAGCCGCGGCGGACGCCTTTGCCCGTATTCCGTATCGCGAACTGCGCAAGCCGTATCGCCGGAAAGTGAGAGGCCGCGATCACAAGGTTGAGCTGGCGATCACAGATCAGGCTCTACGCCAAGAAGTCGCGTGGGAGAAGCAGCGCATCGCAACCTGCCTCGCCGTGTGGGAACGCTTCGCGCAGCGTCTGGCAGCCCGTCACGGCCTCACCTACGCGGACCTTCTCCTCCTGGCAGAGCGCGCGCTGCGCGAGGATGAGACCTTACGCCGGACGCTGCGCCAACGCTACCGGCTGTGCATCGTCGATGAGTACCAGGATACCGACCGGGCGCAACACCGCTTCCTCCAGGCCCTCTTCGGCGATGACGTGCCCTGCGTCATGGTCGTGGGCGACGTCCTGCAAAGCATCTTTAGCTTCCGGGGCGCTCACCCCGCCAACGTCGACCGCATCCGGCGGGCGCCTGAGGCGGCCTGTTACAGCTTGCACCACAACCGCCGTTCGCGCCAGGAAATCTTGGATCTCGCACACACCATCGTCCGGCAGGCGCATCCCCAGGCAGCCGTTTTGCAGGCCGCGCACGGAGCGGCCCAGACGCAGATTGTTGAGGCCGCAAGCATCTGGGGCCCGTCCGGCGTCTTCGTGCCCGCCGAGCTAGCTCGCGAACACGAAGCCGAGTGGGTTGCGCGCCACATTCGTGCGGCGTTGGATGCCGGCCTCACGATTGAACGCGACGACCGAGTCGAACCCCTGCAGCCGCGGCACATTGCCATTTTGTCGCGCACCAAGCGCAACATGCGCCCGGTGACGGACGCGCTGGTACGCTACGGGGTTCCCTTCGTACTCGTCGGCGGCGCCGGTTTCTACGACGCGCCGGAAATCCGAGATGCCGTGGCCTGGATTCGCTTGCTGGCCGATCCGCTTGATTCATTGGCTGCGGCGCGTGCGCTGCAGTCACCCACGGTGGGCGCCTCCGATGCCGTTGCCGCCCGCCTGGCAGCCGGCATCGATGCCGACGACACCGCGTTTGCACGTCGCATCCTGGTCGAGGAGCTGCCGACGACACGTGATTGTCCGGAAAACCTCGACCGCGCCGCCGCCGAGGCCTGCCGGTGCATGCGCACCATCATCGAGCGGCTGGCGCCCTATGCATCGGCACCTCTGCCCTTCGCAGTGCGCGCAGTTCTGGACGCAACGCAGGCCGAATCTCACTGCCGAGCCGGTGGCGATCCACGCGGCGCACAGGCATTGGCCAACCTGGCACGTTTGGAAGCTCTGGCCCGCTCGTTCGCACAGAACATGCCCGCCGCCCAGCCCGCCGACTTCGTCACCTTCATGCGGGAGTTGGAAGACGTCGACTTCGACGAGCGCGAAGCCGACGTCAGTTCTGCCGACGCCGTGACGATTGCGACCATTCACGCCGCAAAAGGTCTGGAGTGGCCGTATGTCTTTGTCATCGGCGTCTGGCCTCAGCTGTCCCATCGCACGCGTCTTCGCATCGACCCCGTCAGCGGGGCCCTGCTGTTCGCCGAAAACCCGGATGGCTCACGATCTTTCCACGACGAGAGCGTCCGGCGTCACGCCGACAGTCAAGGCTACATCCCCTCCGAAGCCCCTTCGCCCGACATGAGCGAGGAAACCCGGCTCTTCTACGTGGCGCTGACGCGGGCGCGCGATCGGCTCTTCGTCAGCGGGCCGCGCGGCAAACCTTCCAAAGGTAAGCCGTACGGCAGCGCACACCGTTACCTGGAGGCGGTGTATCACTGGCTTCAGCAGCGCGACTGGCCGGCCGATCAGCCCGCCCCGGATGTCCTGCCGTCGCGACGTGCAGTTGCAGTACCGCCCCTGGCCTCAGCGTCCGTGCCCGCGGCTTTTGCACGCCCGGCGGATGAGCGATCGGCCATGACCGGAGGAGTACTCTCGTACTCGCTCATCGCCGCCTACGAACAATGCCCGCGCCAGGCCCGCTACAAGTCCGTTCTGGGGCTGCCCGGCGTTCGCATCGCTGCGGGCACGACGGCCCAACGCGTTGCCACAACGCTCGCCGCAATCGGCCTGCCACAGGCAGACGATCCCGACGCGACCCCCGATGCGGCGGAGCTTGCCGCACCCGATTCCTTGCTTGGCTCGAGCGACTATGGACTCGTCCTTCACAAAGCGTGCGAGCGATGGGCACGGGACCGCAAAACCGGACAGCCCGAACTGTCGAAATCCCATTACGTGCGCGAGGCCGCCGGGCAGTTGGGTCTTACTATTGAAGACGCTCAGGCCGCACAAGCCGCCCAAGCACTGGCCGGCATTGCCCGTGCACTGGATGGCTGGAGGCCCCTACATGTGGAAGCGCCCTTTCTGCTCGATCTTGGCGAAGGCGACCAGCCGCTGCTTGTCCGCGGTTATCTGGACCTGCTGGCACAGGATCCACAAGGGCGGCCATGTCTTGTCGACTACAAGACCGGCAAGCCGAGGGCCCACTATGCTTTGCAACTCGCCCTCTACGCCGAGGCGGCTCGTCGCGTCTATGGGCTGGACGACGTCCGCTGTTATGTCGGCCACGTGGACCGCGCCAGGTTTCGGCTCGAAGAGGTCGAGACCGTCCCTGCGGCCGAGATGCGCCGGCGCGTGCTCGACGTGCGGGCCGGGCTGACTGGCAACGACGATACGGCCCGCCCCGGCGAATGGTGCTGGACCTGTCCCTACCGGAAGGCTCCCTGCCTTGCGTACACGTCGGCTCGGCGCCATGTCGCGGCAAAAAAATAAGACGCGGCGGCTGCTTCTCATCGAAGCTGCATTATCCGCACCGGCTTACAGCCGCAGCCTGGGACCGGTCACCGGATGGGCTTGCAAGCGCCTGAGCTCTTCTTGAGTCAGTGCCCGCGGACGGTCGCGGTCGCTGTCCACGATGCACAGGAAGCCGAACGGCTGTGAACCGGCATTGACGAATTGGTGGGGCGTTTCGGGAGCCACATAGACGTGATCGAACGGCTTGACGTCGAGCACGTCCTCACCGACCACCGCATACCCCTCGCCCCGCAGGCAGATCACGGAATGAATGTGACGGTGACACTCCAGCGCCGTGAAGCCGCCGGGGGCAACTTCAAAGTAACGCACGTCGAAGGCTCCGCCTTCCTCACGGCCCTTGATGATGTGCCGGGTGGTGTCGCGCCACGAACGGCCGGCGCCGTCTGTGTTGCCGGCGGCGTACTGGGCGGGTTCGACTCCCTGCCAGCGGTAGGAGTGCGGGTCAAATCTTCTCTTCATCGTCCTCTGGTCGACACAGTATTGGTTGCGGCCGCGCGGGCGACAGGCCGGCAAGCCGTTTGGCCGTACGCAGACGGCGCTGGGGGTTTTGCCGTCCCGGCAGACGCGGGTCCTGCTGGGCGCGACTCACGCCGGCCGCGCATGCGGGTACACCAGCACTTTGAGCGCGTGGTCCGCATCTTTGAGAGCCGCGTATGCCTCGGCGGCTTCCTCAAGGCCGAAGCGGTGTGTGAAGAGCCCGGCCACCGGAAGGCCTTTGGCCAGCAAGGTCAACGCTTCGCGCGTGTCCATCGGCCCCGCCGAGTAGCTCATGACGATACTGACATCTTTGAAGAAAAGGTCGCCGACGTCGACGGCCCACCGTTCGCCGGGGCCGGCCGGCGTAAAGGCTACGAGCGTGCCCCCGCGGGCAACGCACTCCACACCCGTTTGCAGCGCCTCGCACGAGCCGGGCGTGACGAAGATAACTTCTGCTCCCTCGCCGCCGGTAGCCGAGCGTACCTGTGGGGGGATAGGATCGTGTGTGCCGTTGACGACAACGTCCGCTCCCAGAAGTCGGGCTCGCTCCAAGCGCCAGGCCACCATGTCGGCACCGACAATCGTCTCCGCGCCCGCGGCGCGGGCCGCCACCAGGTGCAGTAATCCCATGACACCCAGGCCGATGATCGCCACGCGGTCGCCGCGTCGCAGTCCGCTGCGCCTGACGGATTTGAGCACGGTGGCTAGCGGCTCGATGAGCGTTGCTTCTTCGTCGGTCAGCCCCTCGGGAACACGCAGTACGTCGTGCCGCGTGTTGGCGGCGGGTACCACAGCGTATTGGCTGAGCGCTCCGGGCACAAGGCGCGTGGCGCGCCACGTCGCGCATTGTACGTGGTCACCCCGCAGGCAGCGCCGGCACTGCATGCACGGCGCGTGGTGGTGCACGAAGACGCGTTCGCCCGGGCGAAAGGGGCCACCACCATCGGTGGGCGCCGCATCCGGACCGCAGGCGACAATCTCGGCCACCGGCTCGTGTCCCAAGACGAAGGGTGCTTTGGCATCTGCGTACCAGCGCAGCGTCTCGCTGGCACATAAGCCGCAGGCACGAATTTTCACCAATAGTTCGCCCGGGCCAAGCGAAGGAAGGGGCATCTCGCGCACATCCACGCGCCCGTTCCCCTCGTACACCGCCGCCCGGGTGACCGTCGGCAGGACGGTACGCGCCACGCCTACACCCACTCTGCGGGTGCGCCGTCCGGAACGAGCGCGTACTTGTACCCACGGCGTGCCTCCAAATTGGCGAAGGCGTCTTCCAGAGCACTCAGCGGTAAGACGCCGGAGATGAGCTCTCGCGCCGGCACGGCGCCGGCGACGAGCCAGGTCCGGGCCTCACGCACGTCGTCGGGCGTGAAGTGAAAACTTCCGACGCACGCAATCTCCTCGTAGTGGATGCGCCCGGCATCGAGCGGCACCCGCGTATCCTCGGGCAGTCCGCTGAAGAATACGACACAACCTCCGGGAGCCGCCAACGACAGCGCGGTTTGCCATGCTTCAACCGTTCCCGCACACTCGAACACCGCCGTACACGACGCCCGCAGAGGCTCGGGAACCTCCGCTCCCCCCAGCTCCACGGCGGCATTCGCCCCCAAACGTTCGGCGAGTGCGAGCCGCTCGGAGCCCCGTCCAAAGACTGTCGCTGCGACCCCTGCCCGGCGTGCGTACGTAAGATGCAGCAGACCGATCGTTCCGGCTCCGACGATCGCCACATGCGCGGGCAGGTCTGCGCGACGCGCCTCTTCCCGCACGGTGTGCTCTTCCCAGGGTGACGGCGCCTCCGAGGCGGCCGGCGTCGTGCGGCGGCCTTGCGTGCCGGCACGCGTACGGGAAAGAATCCGCCAACCGTGCACGACGCACGAGAACGGTTCCAGAAAGGCAGCCTCGATGTACGAAAGTTCCACGGGTTTTGGAAAGAGGTTGCGCCGCACGACGTGGCGGGGCAAGCGGATCGCGTCCGCGTAGGCACCCAGAGCCATGTCGTCCGTCAGGTGGCGGCACAGGTTTTCGTAGCCGGCCCGGCAGCACTCGCAGCGTTCGCAAGGCGCGGTTTGGACCCACATCACCGGATCGCCCGGCGCATACGCCGTCACACCCTCGCCGACGGCGATGACATCGCCGGATGCCTCGTGCCCAAACGGGCCGAAGGCGAGCTTCGGATGTCCGCGCCTGTAGGTCTTCAGATCCGTGCCGCATGTCAGTGCGACGCGCACCGCGACGATAACCTCGCCGGGCTGGGGCTGCGCCGGCGCAAGTTCCCGCCAACCCAGACGCCGAGGCGCTTCCAGAATCGCCTGTCTCATGCTGCGTGGATGTCCCACCCCCATCGGTTGCACAACGTGCCGAGCGCGGGACGGGCGCCGTCATTCTTCGGGGCGGCGTGGTTCGCGCCCGTCCGGCGCACGCCAAAAGTGACGGGTGCCGGAACCAGGACGCTGCGCCAACGAGCGTCGCGCGCGGGCAACCAGAACAAGAGGATCATAGTCCGAGCCTTCGCCGCGGCCAGCCCGGCCTACTCTGTTTCGTAAAGGCGTGCCACGGCGCTGTAATCGAGATCGCCTGCTGCTCGTTGCGAGGCCTGCGTATAGCGCTCGTATGCGAATGCCGTACACGGAAACTGCTCCGGGCCGTCCGGGAGCGTGCTTAGAGCGGCCCGCAGGTCCTTGCGAAGGAGGTCGAGGGCAAAGCCCCCGCGGTGGTGGTCTTCAAACCACGCCTTGGGAAGCCACTTTTCCAGCAGGTAATTGGATGCGGTGGCTGTGGACAGGACGCGGAGCAGTAATCTGATGTCCGCGCCGCAGCGCCGGCCAAAGACGAGACCCTCGACGTTCGCCAGCATGATGCCGGCGATGATGACCTGATTGACGAGCTTGAAGGTTTCGCCCATGCCGGGCGGGCCGACGTGCGTCGGCGTCCCCATAGCGCTCAAGACCGGCAGACAGCGTTCGACGAGGGCGGGATCGCCGCCGACCATGATCGTGAGCTGCCCGGTGCGGGCCCGGGCCGGACCGCCCGAGACCGGCGCGTCGAGCATGCCGATACCCCGCGCGCCGAGACGTGCGTGAAACTCTGTGGAGGCAACGGGTGAAATCGTGGACATGTCGATCACAACTGCGCCCGAGCGCAGCCCGCTGGCCGCTCCCTGCAGGCCAAACAAAGCCTCCTTCACCTGAGGCGCATCCGGCAGCATGGTAATCACCGCGTCGGCGGCCGCCGCCGCGTCGTGAGGCGTTGCATGCTCGCGCGCTCCCAGAGATACGAGGCGATCGATCGGCTCTCGCCGCCTGTGCGGGCAAACGTGAAGTGCAAAACCGGCTCGCAAGAGACAAGCGCCCATGGGTTCGCCCATGGTGCCGGCGCCGATGAGTGCGATGTCGTGCATGGCTCACACTTTGGGCACCCCTCCGTCTTGCCCTGCGGCCGTCCAGCAGTACCTCCCCCAGCATCCGTAGTGGTCGCGCTTGCGCGACGCACGTAGCGGCCGGCCTTAGCCGCCCGTCGCGATTGCGCGACCAGACGATTCTGGGATCGGCTCGCGTAGCGGTCGCGCTTGCGTGACCGAGAGAGCCTGACGCCTGGCCTTCAGAGATTCCGGTGCGCCGTCTGCAGGGCAAACGGCAAAGGCAAATAGACTGTCTGGCGGAGCACGACTCCATTGTGTGTTCTCCCCGAAGCTGTCACGCGCACATTTGCACTCAAAGGCCCCCGGATCGGAACCTGGGCTGATGGCTGACTCAAGGGCCGGTCGCAGAGCACGAGAAGCCCCGATGCGACGATGAGATGAAGATCCGAAAGATCCTTTTCGTTGAAGGAGATGGCCAGCCTATGCGGGGTGACGTAGTGTGCCTTGAGGTTCCACAGCGCCGGTGCATCCGGGCTGGGCCCAACGGCCAGGCGCACCGCCTTCTTGCCGGCGGCCGTCAGCGTCGAGAGCAGGTGCGAGTTCACATTGAAGGCGCTCATGAACGGCGCAACCGGCCCGCGCAGGGCGGGCGAGGCGTAAAAGTCTCGCTGCGCCTGCGTATAGCCTATCCAAAAACCTTCGATTGCAATAACAGCCATCAGGATCGGCAGCGGTTTCACACGCCACCTCCCGGCAAGTTTTTGCGCAACCGGCCACCATGGATTCACCGGGACGCGCCGTCCGCGCCGGCGCCATTTCCATGCCATGGGTGTCGGCTGGCCAGGGCCGCCATCGGTACGTGCCGCGGCCGGCGCCGCTGCGGTCGTGCCGGTCTGCCCGTCGACGGACGGCACTGCCGTCATGGAACTCCCCGCTCTCTTTTCGGCCCGGTTCCCCTCGTCGGCATCGCCGCCATCCGCAGGCTCCTGGCTCTCGGGAAACAGCGATGGTTGAACGCACGCCACCGCCGGATCCGAGGGGGAGGACCCACCATCCTGCGCTGCGGGGTGCAGGCGATGCTC
This sequence comes from bacterium, assembly GCA_902812405.1. Classification (GTDB taxonomy): domain Bacteria; phylum Vulcanimicrobiota; class Vulcanimicrobiia; order Eremiobacterales; family Eremiobacteraceae; genus CADDZI01. The sequence continues at coordinate 48,655 of CADDZI010000003.1, forward strand.
CAGCGGATCCTGCCCGGGCGCGGGTAACCACGACAGCGAGAGCAGCTCGTCTTCTTCGTCGTGCATCGAGTACACCGGCATGAAAGGCTCGAGTGCCTCTTCGATGCGTTCCCACGGGACGGACGCACTCGCTTCACCGCCTTGGTATCGAGCCCGCAGCGTCACCGCCTCCGGATGATCGTCGCGCCGGGCGGGTTTCCAGCGCACTTCAACATCGAAACCCACTTCGCCCTGGAAGGGGACGAGCACGGTCCGCTTGCTGAACGATAACGTGGGATGGTTGTCGCCGGCCGGCGTAACCGTGACGTCGACGTTGCCGCGATTGACGAGATGACAGTGAACGACAAAACCTTCGGCCATACCGAAACTCAGGAGCGGTCCGCGCAGGCCAGCGGTCATGGACAGCTCTTGGCGCTCCGTCACGGTGTACGGGCGTGCGTACTCCGCAAAAATCACGCCTTCGAAATCCCGAACACGGATGATCGCCGTGTGGGTGCCGGCAGCCAGGCGGCTATCGCTTTGCGGCGCAAAGACAACCCGCAGATCCTGCTCTTCGCCCGGCCCCAGGCTCAGGCGCCGCGGTTCAACCCACGCCCAGTTTGACGGCTCTTCCACCACGACCGCCACCTCGTGGCCTTCCTCCGTCTCGTTGCGCACCCGAAGCGCAAACACTGTCTGAGCGCCCGGCGAGATGGTCCAGGGCGCGTCGTCGGCCGGCTCCCCGAATGCGAAGAGCGAGCCCGCATCGTCGGTGTGTACCTCTCGCATCGCGACGTCTGTCGCCTCGTTTCCAGGGGCATGCCGCGCGGGGCAACGAACGCCGTTTCCCCCTACCATCATCGGTTTTTTTCGGAGAGGGAATGAGAATGGAAAGCCACACCGCCGCCACCCGGACCGAGCGCGATTCCATGGGCGAGATGCAGGTCCCGGCCCACGCCCTCTACGGCGCCAGTACCCAACGCGCGGTCCTGAATTTCCCGATCAGCAGCCGGCGCATGCCGCGCCGTTTCATCCGTGCCTTGGGCTTCATTAAAGTCGCCGCCGCCCGCACCAATGCCGCGTTGGGCTTGCTCGACGCGCGCATGGCCGAGGCGATTGAAGCCGCCGCCCTCGAGGTTGCCGACGGTCTGCACGACGAGCACTTCGTCGTGGACGTCTTCCAAACCGGTTCGGGAACGTCCACAAATATGAACGCCAACGAGGTCATCGCTCATCGCGCCGCCCAGCTGGCAGGGGACGGTGTGGGCAAGATCCATCCCAACGATCACGTCAATTTCGGACAATCCAGCAACGACGTCATCCCGACGGCCCTGCACATCGCGGCCGGCTTGGCCATCTACGAGGCGCTCGTTCCCGCTCTCAACGTCCTCAAGGCGTCACTGGAACGCAAGAGCCGGGAATTCTGGCCTATCATCAAGACCGGGCGGACTCACCTGCAGGATGCCACGCCCATCCGGTTGGGGCAGGAGTTCCTCGGATATGCCGGTCAGGTGGAGCGCAGCATAGCGCGCGCGCAGTACGCACTCAGTGAGTTGAGCGAGGTGGCCCTTGGGGGGACCGCAGTCGGGACGGGCATCAACACCCACCCGGAGTTTGCCAAGCGCGCCTGCGAGCAGCTGTCCGCGCTCACGGGTTTGACGATTCGCGAAACCGACAATCACTTCCAGGCCCAAGCCAGTCTCGACAATGCGGTGGCGGCCAGCGGCGCCATGCGAACGATCTCCGTCTCGCTGACCAAGATCGCCAATGACATCCGCTGGCTGGGCTCCGGGCCGCGGGCCGGTATCGGTGAGATCGAACTCCCCGCGGTTCAACCCGGGTCTTCGATCATGCCCGGCAAGGTCAATCCCGTCATTTGCGAATCGGTGCTCATGGTGTGCGAACAGGTTATCGGGAACGACGCAGCCATCGCCACGGGAGGACAAAACGGCAACTTCGAGATTAACCTGTCGATGCCGCTGGTTGCATACGACCTGGTGGAGTCGATCGAATTGTTGGCTGCCGCCTCGCGCAATCTTGCCCGTCAGTGCGTGGACGGCATTCGGGCGACGACGCGAGGGCCTGAACTGGTTGAACGCGGCTTGGCGATCTGCACGTCGCTCGCTCCAATCATCGGCTACGATGCGGCTGCCGCCATCGCCAAGGAGGCTGCCGCCACGGGGAAAACGATCCGCGAGGTGGCGCGCGAACGAACCACGCTCAGCGAGGACCAGCTGAAGGAGATTTTGGATCCATCACTGATGGTCGAGCCGAGCGCCCAGCGCGTGGGCGCGGGGGGCGGCTAAGCGCGTTACCTCAGCGGCGGAAGGTGAGCACCTCCGTGCCCAGCGGAATGCGCGGCACGATATCGCCGGCCAGCTCGAGCGCGCCCGCCAAGGCGGGGGCGTTGCCGCCCAGCGCGGCCGCCACTTCCTCGTAACAGACGCCAAAGTACGGCAGTCGCTGAGCCTCGACGAAGTTCATGGCCAGCACGTCGTAATCCTCATTCTCGGAACCGCCGGCTTCCAGCGGCTGACCCTCCCAGTACTTTGTGAACGACCAGGTCCCATCGCGGTCGCTGTAGCTGAGAACGATAACCTCCGCCTGCAAGATGTCGGACAGTCCTTCGCCCAAGCCGCCGTCGTCGAGCGGATGTCCATCCTCGAGAATGGTCACCCAGCCGTCCTGCTCGGGCATCACGACGAAGCTGCGCACCGGCTTGAAAGCCGCGTGTTCGTCGGGCGTCGGCTCCAAGCCGCGCTCGTAGGTCAGCCGATGCTCGGTCTCCTCCATGAGACCGACGAGGGCAGCCCGCACGCGTTCCGCGGGTACGTCGCGGACGTAGACGGTGCTACAGTGAAGTCCCAAAGATACGGTTTCGCTCTTGTCGCTCATGGGCCGGCCTTTCGGGATGACAGTTGCGCGCGTCGTCCTCCCCACAGCACGGCTGTGTCTCGTTTGCAACGGCACAGGGTCAGCCGCCGAAGAGGTTGCGCAAGACGAACAGGACGTTCTCCCGGCGCTCGGTCAGGCGGCGGTAAAAGTAGCCCGCCCAGTGGGTACCAAACGGAACGTAGACGCGCATGCGGTAGCCTTCGGCAACCAGAGCCAGTTGTGCTTTCGGCCGCAGCCCGTAGAGCATCTGGAATTCAAACCGGTCCGGACCGATCCGTTCCCGCTCAGTGAAAGCCCGTACGGCGGCAATCAGGGCCTCGTCGTGGGTGGCGATGCCGTGGTAGGCACCCGACGTCAGCAGCTTCTGGGCCAGCAACATGAAGTTGCGGCGGATCAGGGGTAGGCTCTGGATGGCCACGTCGGGCGGCTCTTTGTAGGCGCCCTTGCACAGGCGCGTTCGGATTTTCGCCGCCGCCAGGCGCTCGACGTCTTGGGCGGCGCGGTGAAGGTACGCCTGGACGACGGGACCGATGTGTTCATACTCAGCCCGCGCACGGTCCAGTATCCGATACGTGGAATCCACCGTGGCCGAGCCTTCCATGTCGAGACGGACGAACATCTCGTGCGGCCGGGCTCGTTCGATGACGCGCCGCAGGTTTGCAAAAGCCAGCTCCTCGTCGATTGCCTGCCCGATAGCCGACAGTTTGATCGAGAGGTTGGCATTGAGACCTTCGGCTGCGATGCGGTCGACGAGCTCGCAGTAGACGCCGGCGGTTGCAGCAGCTTCCTCTTCGCGGCGCACGTCCTCGCCGAGAAAATCGAGCGAGGCTGAGAGGCCTGCCTCGTTGAGCCGGCGCACGACCCGTACCGCGTCGTCAATGGTCTCTCCGGCGACGAAACGACGGGCAAGAAAAAACAGCCGGTGCTGGAGGGCCGGACTGTTGTTGAGGACCGAGCCGAGCGTGGCTTTCACGCGGTCAGCGCAGGTAGCGGTGTCCGCCGCCGTCGACGAGCTCGGTGGGTGTCGTCCAGACGAGGGCCCGCGCCAGCGGACCTGATGTGATACGTACTTGCACCTCCGTATCGCTGTGGCCCCTATAGGCGAAAGCCAGGATCCGCTGCACGACACCCTGGGTGCCGCCATCAATCTCCAGGGATGTGTTCAGAATACCGGCCGCGCTCTTTGCGTACTGCTCGTAGCTCGCTCCTTGCAAAGACGCGTCAATGGTGCTGCGCAAAAAGGCTTCGAGACTGGCTTGATTGGGATATGCCCAGGCGTTGCGTTCGCCGCCCACAGAGCCGTCGAAGCGCACACTGTCGCCGGCCCGCGGCAGAACTGCATACGGACTGGGAGAGGCAGCTCGAGCTGCGGCAGTCAGCCCTCCCGCGAGGATCAACCCGGCAATCAGCGCGCACCGAAGCAGCCGGAGAGAGGCGGTATCCGCGCTGGCGCGGGCGGTGTGGGATTTCTCGGTTCGCCTCGCGCATCGGGCAACGCACGAAGACACAGCCATGGCGCGATGCGATCGCACCGCGTATGATGAGCTAGCCGGCGTCACGGTAAGGGAACCCATTCGTCTCCGCATGCAACAGCTCCCGACTGGGTGACGCGGCAGTAGACGCCAAAACACTGACGATGCCGCTCCACCAGCAACGTCAAGAGCGACGGGTCGGGCTGCAGCGTCTGGGGATCCAGTGTGGGAATGCCGCAGCGCACGTTTGCCTCGACGACAGTGAGGCACGCGCCGCCCACGCCAAACGACCGGCCGATCCATCCTTCTTCTTCATAGGCTGTGACTTCCGGTCCGTCCAGCACGATGTTGGGTCGAAAGCGCACCACATCCAACGGCTTGCCCCACTCCTCCTGTAAAGCCCGCAACGATGCCGCATTGAGGACGAGAACGTCGTGCGCATCGTGCAGCGATTCACCGTCCCGGCGGGTGACCATACTCACGGGCCGGCCCAGGGTGGCTGCCACGAACTCCGTCAGATCGTGCCCCACCCGGAAAGCGGCACCGTCTGCGCGGATGACGGATACCTCTCCGTCGCGTGTGCTTGCCCGCAAGCCGAGCATCCGGGGTACTTGGCGCGCGGTGAGCTTTTTGCCGTCGCGGTGGGGTGTATGGTCAATGAAGGCGTAGAGACGGTCAAACGCCAGGCCGCCATACTCAACCTTGGTCGATTCGAGAGCCTCACCGGCCATCGATTTGACGGGGTAGCGGTAAAGATGAGTCACGCGCACTGCGAAGGAACCTGCAGGATTGCGCATGGGATTTCCTGTCCGGCTCGGGGCGTCGTTTGGCGCGGCATTTGCGTTCTCTCTCCTCGCGTTGGCGCCGGCCGTCCCGCCCAGCCCCAGTTACCAGGCCGAGCTGTCAGCCGGCGTGCACCTGCACATGGCCGCGCTGCCCCTGGGTCCGCTGGACGGCACAATCGTCGGAACGGCTGCGTTCGACGCAAGCGGCACTCGGGCTGTCTTCCGGGCGCGTTTTGAGGGTGCCACTTTGGCCGGCGATTGGCGTACGCTCAATTTCGTCCAGGCGTTTGTGGTGGACGCGCAGCGCCGCACCCTCACACAGCTCACCCTGGACGGGCAGGCGCGCGCCGTTCGCTGGCTGGGGAACGACAGCGTTGAGGTGGTCGACGGCGATCGCCATAACCGCTTTGCCGTCGCACCGCCGGCCGGCCAGCCCCTCCCCCCCGTGCGTGTGGCGCCCGAGCGCGAGGCGCGGGCGGCAGGATCGGTCATCGTCGGCGAGGGCGGCGAAGGCCGCTTTGAAGTGGTCAGGACCGCAAGCGGGCGCTATGCGATCCTGCAAATCGGAGCCCGGACTCTGCGCGAGCACGGCGTCGCCGGCAACGGCGCCTACGGGATCATAGGAGACTTTTTGGTTTGGTGTGACCGGTCGAGGCGACCGGCTGCCGAGATCGCACGGTTGGGTCCGCAAGCTGCCGTGCCCGCGACGTTCGCTGGGTCTTCCTACGGTGATGCGCTGCAGCCGATCCTGCCCTTGGGGCGCTTCGTGTACCAAGGCGCCTACCGCAACGGAGCGGTCTATTTTCCGCTCACGTACGGCATGCGCCGCATTGTGGCGCGCTCGACCAATTTTGTCACCTTTACCTTTCCGGCCGTGCCGCCCGACCTTGCCTACTCCACCGGCGACGGGTTCGGCGCCGGAGCGGGTAATCAATTGTACTTCGCCTGGCCGGAAGGGCGTCAGGCTGTCTTTTGGCGTGGCGGGCGCTGGGTCCGCCAGAGGTGGACGTTTCCGGACCAGACCGGCAACGTCGCGGAACTGACCTGGCAAATGGAGCGTATCGCGCCGGGCGATCCCCTCTGGCCGCCCATGCGCCCCGACGAGGATGCGCTGGACGCCGCCTTGCTGCAATGGCGCGTCTACCCGGTCGGCGATTCGGTCGGTGACGCGTGGGTTGCCTCGTACCTAGGGCGCCTCATGATAGGAGACGGTCACGGGCATTTCCGCTACGCCGGCGTCCCACAGTACCCGTTTGCTCTGCTCGGTCGTACAGACGATGGCCGCATCTGGGGCGCCGCACCACAGCTGCGGCTCTTTGCGCAATCGATCTTCACGGATGCAACGTCGACTCTGTGGTGGAGCCGCGACGGGGTTGGGTGGCTGGAAGCACAAGCGCTGCCCGGCGATGCGGGTGCCGTGGGCTTGGACCACCGCACGGTATGGGTTGCGCTGACCCATCCGTGGTATGGACGGGCCGAAATCTGGCTTTTGCGCGAAGGCGACACATCGGCAGCCGTCACCGGCGGCACGTACGCCGGCGAACAGCTCTTCTTTGCCTCTTTGCCGTCGGGCTTCTATCTCGTGTGGGGCGCAACGCCGGGCTGGCGGCTGGCCGGCGATCAGGGCCCGTTGTCCGCCTACCAGGTTGACGAAGCGGCGCTCTTGACACCTCTTGGTCCGGCTGGTCTTGGCGGTAACATCTTCGCACAGCAGGTGCTCGATCCGCAAAGTGACCCTTCTCTGCCCGCGGCGGATTTCAGCGTCCAGGATGCAACGGCGTTGGCGCAACCGACGCTGGCTCAGGTGAAGACGCTGCCCGCCGCCGCGCACGTCACCGTGGCGACGAACGTGGCCGGCATCCGCGTGGACCCGCAGCACGTGACTCTCATGGGCTTGACGCAAGAACGAGCATATGAAGTGAAGTATGCCATGCGACCCTATCCGCTCGCCATTGTTGATGTCCACGTGACGGGAGAAACGGCAACCGTCATGCGCAGCTTCGCGCGGGGACCGTTGCGCACGCAGGTCTCGCGGGAGGTGTGGCGCCTGACAGCATCGGGCTGGCATCGCATCGTTCCCAGCCGACCGTAGCGCTCGCACCCGGCGAACCGGCACAACGAACACCAGGCAACCTGCTGGCAGTCGTACAAGAGGGAGGACCTTACCGTCGCAGCACCTCACACGACAAGGAGCCAGCCATGAAGTTCGGCGTTCTCGGAACCGGTATGGTGGGAAAAACGCTTGCCGACAAACTTATTTCGCTCGGCCACGAGGTGGCCATGGGTTCGCGCTCGGCCGCAAATCCCGCCGCCATGCAATGGGCGGCCCACGCCGGTGCGCGCGCCCACGCCGGCACGTTTGCGGATGCGGCCCGCTTTGGGGAGATCCTCATCAACGCCACCGCCGGCGAGGCATCTCTGACGGCTCTGCAGGCGGCCGGTGCCGACAATCTGGACGGCAAAATTCTGATTGACGTCGCCAACCCCATTGACATTGCCGCCGGCATCCCGCCGATCCGGCTGAGCGTGTGTAATACGGACAGCCTGGCCGAACAGGTCCAGCGGGCCTTTCCCCACGCCCGCGTCGTCAAGACCCTCAACACCATGAACTGCCGTATTATGGTGGAACCGAGCCTCGTTGAGGGGCACCACACGGTATTTGTGAGCGGCAATGATAATCAGGCAAAAGCCGCGGTTGCGGGGTTGTTGCGCAGCTTCGGATGGCCGCCCGAAGACGTTATGGATCTCGGCGGGCTCGAATCGGCTCGGGGAACGGAAATGTTCCTCGTCCTGTGGAGTTACCTGTGGGGCGCGATCGGCAACAAACCTTTCAACATCCTCGTCGTCACCAACTAGCCGTCCCCGCGACACTTCCCATGCTGCGTCTTCAGGTTTGGGTCAAACCCGGCTCTCGCAAGCCCGGCTTCACCTACGATGGGACCACGCTCACGCTGAAGGTCACCCCACCCCCGGTTGACGGGCAAGCCAACGAGGCGGCGCGACGGATGCTGGCACGCATCCTTGGCGTCCCCCTGGGCAACGTGCGGATCGAACGTGGTGCGCGCGCCCGGTACAAGGTCTTCACCGTACGGGGCGTGCGCAGTGCGGGTGAGGTGCGGTCGCGTCTTGCCAATCGCTTTCCGGACTCTGTCTGACCGCTACGAACGCGACGGCAGGCCGCAAGCAGCGCCCGCTTGGATGGCGGCGCTCCTGCGAAATGGCCGCGAAGGTTCGACGCCCGCGCACGCGTAACCCGGTGCCGCATGAACGTGCGCGCCCTCTTACTCGTCGGTCTGGGGCTGGTTGGCCTTTTCATCATCATTGTCTGGGCGGTCGCCATCCGCAGGCGCGGCGGTGCGGTCTTCCCAACCATTGTGGAGCTGCTCATCGGGTTTGTCACCGATTTCCTGGACACGCTGGGAATCGGTTCCTTTGCCACTACGACCTCGCTCTTTCGCTTCTTTAATCTGGTCCCGGATGAGAAGATTCCGGGCACGCTCAACGTCGGACACACCCTCCCGACCATCCTCGAGGCATTCGCCTTCATCGCCATCGTCGGCGTCGAGCCGCGCACGCTCGTCTCCTTGATCGCGGCTTCGGTCATCGGCGCATGGCTTGGGGCGGGCATCGTGGCCCGCTGGCCGCGACGCAACGTTCAGATCGGTATGGGCGGCGCGCTCCTCATTGCAGCAGCGATCTTTCTCTTGAGCAACCTGGGACGTTTCCCCACCGGGGGCGATGCCCTGGGGCTCACCGGCGGAAAGTTTGCTTTCGCGGTTGTCGCGCTGTTTTGCCTCGGCGCTCTAATGACCATCGGTCTCGGCCTGTACGCGCCGGCCATGATTTTGGTCGCCTTGCTGGGCATGAATCCCAAGGCGGCCTTTCCCATCATGATGGGTTCATGCGCGTTCCTCATGCCCTTTGCGAGCGCACGTTTCATTCGTTTCGACGCTTACTCAGTACGCGCGGCTCTGGGCCTGACGATCGGGGGGCTACCGGGCGTTGCGATCGCAGCTTTCATCGTGAAGTCACTGCCGATCACGGACGTCCGCTGGCTCGTCCTCATCGTCGTGACGTACACGGCAATCAGCATGCTGCGATCGGCAGCCCGCGAGCGCACGGCGGCCCGTCCGCCGCTGGCCGAGCGAGCCTAGACCCGCGGCGGGCACCCGCAACGTAGCACCCACGGCATCACACGCCGTGGTTGGCGGCCGGAGGTTTTGCGGTTAGGCCCGCCGGCGGAAACCGCGAAAGACGACGGCTCGGGGCACGGGCTCTTCCCCGCTGCTACGCAAGAGTGCATCCACGAAGTAATTGGCAGCTTCTTCGGATGAGCGTGCGTTATACGGGTCGTACTGCCGGCGGATGGGTTCGCCCTCCTGGGGTGTCAGTTGGATGTCCCACCACTGTTCGCACCAGCGCGCCGTCACGACATGCTCTTTGTAGTGCGCGCTGCGCCCGCTGCGGTCGAGTTTGGCGCCGGCCAGCTGCCCTGTGACCGCTTTGAAGAAACTCTCGATGTACTCGTCACGCTCCACGAATGTTGCCTCCCGTGCCGGTCTGCGAAGATGTAATGTCTTCGCCACACGCGAGGACATTCCCGGCCGGGACGGCACGTCGCCACGAGGGACAACCCAACCCGGCCCCGGCCCCGTTCCTAACGGCGACGTCCCCACACGAGCGGCATCAAAAGTGCGGCGCCTGCAAAGCACAACGCTGCCGAAGCCCCAAAGGCCACCTGCGGCCCGAACGCCTGCCACAGCGCACCAACCCCCAGACTGGAGAGCAGATCCCCGACTCCGTTGACGGCTGCCAGCGCCCCGTACCCCGTGCCGCGACGTTCGGCAGGCAATAACTCGGTTGCAAAAGTTCCTTCGAGAGGATCCAAAATGGCAATCGCGCACGCCGCGACAAAAAACGCCGCCACGACTGCCGCCGGTTGGCTGGAGCCCACGGCAACGATGATCCCCACGCCGCTGAAGGCCAGGAATGAGACGAGCAGGAGACGGCCGCTGCCCATCCGCTCGCTCAGCAGGCTCGCCGGATACGCGAGGCTCGCGTACAACACGTTGTGCACTAGGTAGAGTGCGGTTGCAGCCGCCGTCGCCTTGACGCTGCCTAGAGCCGGCGTGAAGGCCCGCAGGGCGACGAGGACGAGCAGGGTCGCCGAGAAGTTGCCCACGCCGAACAAACCGGCGCTCGCGACATAGCGGCGAAACGCAGCCGGCAAGCCGGCCAAGGCGAGGTGCACCGGTTCGCGCGGCGGCACTGAGCGCGGCCGTTCACGCACCCACAGGTACATCGCGCCGGCCGCGATTCCCGGGATGAATCCGAACAAGATCGCTTTGTGCACCGGTACGCGGGCGGCCACGAGACCAATCGCCATGAGCGGGCCGATGACCGCCCCCACGGTATCCAGCGCGCGCTGGAAACCAAAGGCCCGGTTCACGTACACCGGGTCGGTGCCATCAACAAGGAGCGTATCACGGATGGGGCTGCGAAAACCGCGGCACACCCACGACAGGGTGCGCAAGACGAAGACGCCGACGACCGAGTTCACCAAGCCGATGGCGGGCATGAACAGGCCCACCCCAAGGTAGCCGCCGGCGGCGAGCAGGCGCCGCCGCGTGGAGTAGTCGGCAATGGCTCCGCCCCACAATTTGAACACGGCAGCCAGGCCGTCCGCCACCCCTTCCACCGCACCCACGGCCAATGCACCCCCGCCCAGGGACGTGATGAACGCCGGCAAAAGCGGGATGATGCTCTCGTAGCACGCATCCGAGAAGAGGCTGGCAAGGCCGATCGCAACCACCGTGGGCGTCAGCCAGGAAGCGCGTGCGGTGCGTGCGGTTATCCCTCCTATGACGCGCTCCTCCGTGTGTCTTTCATCGGGAAGATGGACCGGGCCCCACGACCCCCGACCGTCGGCGTTTCGTTTCTTCTTCCACGAAGCGGGCGATGGCCGCGATCCCATCCTGCTCGGAACCCGCAAAGCGCAGGCCGCTCTCGTAGTGCAGAGTCGGGCGGTGGCGATGACAGTACACGACACGTGCGGGCAGTGTCTGGCGCAAGGAGGTGCCCAGGGTCAGGTGCAGCAGGACCCGAGCACGGGGCGTCAGGGAACATGCTGCCCGGATGCGCGCACCGCCGGCCGAGAGATTGATCAGCTTGACGGGCTCGCGCCGCTGTGGGGGCAGCGTCAAAAGCGAGGCTTCGGTCATGACGAGCCTCGGAAAACGGCGCGGCATCCGTCCTGCAGGCGGCCGCAACAACAACGTGCGCAGAGCGTCAAAGAAGGGTATCACCCGTGCATGGAAACCTGAAGCCAAAAGCCAAGCGCCACGACCGAGTGCGGTTCGCTGGTTCGAGAGCGAGAACCTACGGGTGCAGCCGGGTCCAGATGTGCGCGACCAGTGCCTGGTTGCGGCTGCACATTGCGCGGGGACTGCGTACCGGCCTTTTTGCGCTCCTTGCCGCATCCGCGGTTTTCGTCATGAGCGCCTGTGCCTACGCCCCCGGCTCGCACACGCTTGCCGGCCGTGCCCGTGGAACCGCGATTACCTTCAACCTTTCCCAAGATCCGCACAACCTCAACCCCATCCTCGCCCAAAGCGACGATGAGCGCCAGATAGCGCACCTCATGTTCGATATGCTGCTCGATGTGGACCCTCAGGGGCGGCTGGTTCCGGCCTTGGCTGTGCGCGTGCCGACTCGTGCCAACGGCGACATTAGCCCGGATGGGCGCGTCATCATCTACCATCTGCGCAACGACGTTCGCTGGCAAGACGGCCGTTCGTTGACCGCCAGCGACGTCATTTTTACCTGGCGCGCGATCACCGATCGGGACAACGACGTCGCCAGCACGCGGGGCTACGACCTAGTTGACCTTATCGTCGCACCCGACCCGTACACAGTCGTCGTCCGCCTGCGCCGCTCCTGGGCGCCCGCCGTCGCTACGCTCTTCACCTACGGGGACAACCCCATGCCGATTTTGCCCGCCCACGTTTTTGCAAACAATCCCGATCTCATGCATTCCTCGTTCAACGACCATCCGATCGGCACCGGGCCCTACGAACTCGTGCGCTGGGAACGCGGCACAAGGCTCATTTTCAGGGCCAATAAGCTGTACTTTCGGGGCCCGCCGAAGGCCAGGACGATCGTTGCCGCCATCCTTCCCGACACGAACACGACGATGACCATGTTGCAGACCGGTCAGCTGGATTGGTCGCTGCAATCCCCGGCCCAACGCCTGGCGCTGACTCGCGCCCCCAACCTGCGCTTTATCTATGCACCCTTTGCGGGTTTTGGTGGCATTGCTTTTGACTGCCGGCGGCCGCCCTTCAACGACGTCCGCCTGCGCCGGGCCATCACCATGGCCATTGACCGCCGCCGTTTAAGCGCCGCCATCACGGGCGCGCAATACCCGGTCACCGACAGCGATCTGCCGCGCTTTTCGTGGGCATTCGACCCCAACGTGCGCTTGCCGGCCTTCGACCCCGCCGCGGCCGACCGAGCTCTGGATGCCCTGGGTTGGCGGCGCGGGCCGGATGGCTGGCGCGCACGCGCGGGCAGGCGGCTCGCGCTGACCTTCGTCACCTTCCCTGAGGGCGACACCGCCGTTCGGACAGCCGAGTACGTCGCCGAGATGCTGCGCGCCCGGGGTATCGACGTGACGATCAAAAAGGTGACGGTCGCCCAATTCTACTTGCCGGCATCCGAAGGCGGGCTTCTGCTGAGCGGCCGCTATGACATGGCGTATGTCGTCTGGCGCAGCGGCGTGGACCCCGACGATTCCGACCTCGTGACCTGCCGTGGTGCGCAAAACTACGCCGGCTACTGCAACAGCCAGGTGGATGCCCTGGAGTCCCGCGCGCTGACCGCTTGGGATCTCACGACGCGTCGGCTGCTGTACCGGCGCATCCAAGAGATCCTGGCGCACGATGTGCCGTACGCGTATCTCTATGCCCCGCTCTACAGCTTTGCTGTGCAGCGGGGCTTACGCGGCTTTGACCCGACGCCGTTTTCGCCTACTTGGAATGCCTACACCTGGCACAAGGGCTCCTGATGTCCGTAGAAGTCGCGCTTGCGCGACCGCGCGTAGCAGTCGGCCTGGGCCGACCGTCGCGCTTGCGCGACCGAGAGAACAGATCTCCCTACTAGGCTCCTCAGCGGACCCCGGGCGCCGGGCGGCGAGGACCTCGCGTGCGGTACCACAGGATCGCGCCGACGATGATGATGCCGGCAACTTGAAGCACACCGGAAAGGACTAAGAGAACTGCCCACAAACGTCCGGGTGGCGTACCGCCGGCAAACCAAGGCTCGAGAAACACGCGCATCAGAAGTCCTGCGTTCAGCAGGCAGTACGACCACAGCGGCGCGGCTTTCGGATATCGTCCCCCAAGGTCCGGAAAGCGTTCGCGATCGAGAGGGAACATCCACAACGCGACGCCGATAACCAGATTGACTAGCCAGCCGACGAATCCCAGGTGCCCATGTTCGATGCCCAGAACATAGGGAGCTGGGTGCCCGGCCGCCGTCATCCCTAGGAGAACGGCGCCCAACGCAAAGGTTAAGACAAGATAGACGAGAGCGGTTTTAACGAACAGCCGTGATTCGTACGGCACGAGGGCGCTGTTCGCCGCTGATACGCTTGGGCCTCTGGTGACGATCTTCGGGCAGCACACGCGATATGCCGTCTGCCAACGGCCCACGCAGACTGGTTCATCTCCACGCACCGGTTTTTGCGGAGGACAGACACGTGGCGGGCAGCGACATCACCATTCGCCTCATGCGGGCAGCGGATCTGGACGCGGCGGAACGTGTTTTCCGCCTAGCGTTTGCAACGTTCGTCGGAGCTCCCGATCCCGACAGCTTCATGGCCGGCCGCGATATGCTGCGCGGACGGTTTGCGATGTATCCGGACGGCGCCCACGTCGCCTACGACGGTGACCGCTTCATCGGGTCGTGCTTGGCGACTCGATGGGGCAGCCTGGGGTGGTTCGGGCCCCTCACCGTCGACCCGGCCTACTGGAGCATGGGCATCGCCAAGCGTCTGATGGAGGCAACCGTTGGCGTCTTCGAGCGTTGGGACATCCGCCATGCCGCCTTGTTCACCTTCGCCGACAGTCCCAAGCACCACGGCTTGTATCAGAAGTTTGACTTCTGGCCGCGGTTTCTCACAACCCTCACGACTAAGGAGGTCGGTAGGGGGGCGTCTTTGCCAACGGGTTGGGTGCGCTTTTCCGGACTTTCCACGCCCCAGCGATGGCACTTCTTGCAACAGTCCCTGGCTCTGGGCGACAGTCTCCTTTCGGGTCTTGATCTGAGCCTGGAAATACGTCACGTCGCTGATGCACAAGTCGGGGAGGCCGTCGGCTACGCCGTGGATGGCTCGCTTGCAGCCTTGGCGGTGTGTCACTTCGGGCCGCGATCGGAAGCCGAACCCGGATCGTGTTACGTGAAATTCGCCATGGCGGCACCCGGCCCGCGCGCACGCCAGTCCTTCCTCTCGCTGTTGGCCGCTTGCGAAGGCTTGGCCGCACAAGAATCATTGCACCGCCTGGAAGCAGGGGTGAACCTGGAACGGTCTGCGGCCTATCGCGCCATGCTGGGAAACGGCTTCCGGGCTCAGTTCTGCGGGGTCAGTATGGTTCGCGCCAACGACCCGGGCTATAACTTCGCGAACGCGTACATCATCGACGACCTGCGATGATTGTGTTTTAGGATCCGCTGGCTGTCTGTACCCGCCAGCCTGGTAGAATCGCTGGGGTCGTCCGTCGAAGGCGGCAGATCGTCCGGCGCAAGCCCGTTCGAATTCCGGGCCATGCGACGTCTCCCTATGAAAGGACACAGCAGGCCAATCAGGTGCTGGCTGCGAGCAATGGATGGTAATCTCGTCTCAAGACTCCAGACCGTCAACGCCACAAGTCTCGCCGTCGACCGCCCTACTCGGTGCTCAATCCGGGTTGCAGCCGCACAACGTTGTGCCATACGGATCGACCGGCCGACGAGGTCCTGACGCCTGACCAGGGCGAACGTCAGCACGCCTTAGGACCATGCAACAAAGGACCGACGCGGCGGGTACCCACGGCATGTCCACGTCCCGCGGTTCCGGGCCTGCGTCTCCGGCTCGCTTCGCACTAACGGCTGCCGCTGTGACGTTCTTCGCTCACCTGGCCGGCAATCCGCATTACGGCTTTTTCCGCGATGAGCTCTACTTTATTATCTGCGGGCGCCATCCGAGTCTCGGCTACGTCGACCAGCCGCCGCTCGTACCACTGCTAGCCGCCGCCAGCCAGGTCTTCGGCCACTCACTCGTCCTCTTGCGGGCACTGCCGGCCTTCTTTGCCGCGGCCGGCGTGTACGTTGCCTGCCTGCTCGCCGCCGAGTTCGGCGGCGGCGCGTTCGCGCAGGGCGTCGCCGCCGTGTGCACGTTCTTCGCCTTGGTCCTGATGAACTTCGGTATGAAGGTATCCCCCGACATGGTCGGACTGTGGCTGTGGCCGCTGGCCGCTCTCTATATCGCGCGGATTACCCGCGGCGCGGATCCGCGCTTGTGGCTGGCGGTTGGTCTCATCGTCGGTATTGCGCTCGAGAGCAAGTACAGCGTCGTCTTCTTTGCGCTCGCCCTGGCCGTCGGCCTTGTGCTGACACCCCAGCGGCGCATTCTCTGGTCAGGCTGGTGCGCCGCCGGGCTCCTGGTTGCCGTTGTCATTGCTCTTCCCAACGTGTGGTGGCAGTGGCATGAGGGGTTTCCCATGCTGCAGCTGCTTGAAAACGGGCTGCACGGTAAGAATCTCGTCGTCAGCCCGCCGCTCTACATACTGCAGGAGGTGATCATCACCAATCCGTTCTTGGCCTGGGTGTGGATCGTCGGATTGGTGTCACTGCTGGTCACACCCGACCTACGCTTTGCCGGCTATGCCTACCTGGCCCTCATCGGCATGATGATCGTCCTGCACGGCAAACACTATTATCCGGCCGACGTCTACCCGATCCTCTTCGCGGCCGGCGCGGCACGTCTCGAACGCTGGACTCGCGGGCGGCCGGCAGTGCAGGCGGCGCTCGCGGGCGCACTCGTGGTGGCCGGTCTTGCACTGATGCCTTTCAGTATGCCGGTGTTCGACGAGAACGACTTTTTGGCGTACCAGTCAGCCGTGCGGCAAGCTCTCCACATCAAGCCCGCCCTGACGGCGACCGAGCACCGCGCAATGGGTGCTTTGCCGCAGGATTGGGCCGACATGCACGGGTGGCCGCAGCTGGCAGACGTCGTCGGCCGCATCTACGACGGGCTGCCGGCCAGCCAGCGCTCTGTCGCAGCGGTCTACGCCGCAAATTACGGAGAGGCCAGCGCCATTGCATTCTTTCGCCCCGACATCACCGTCCTCAGCGGTCACAATCAGTATTGGCTGTGGGGCACCCACGGCGCGACGGGCGCGATGATCATCGACGTCAACGGCCGGTGCGGCCAGGGACATCTCTTTCGCACGTCGCGACTTGTTGCCACGTTCTCGGCTCCCTTTGCCGCGGCGGACGAAGAGGACATTCCCATCATGCTCTGCGAGGGGATCCGCAAACCGCTGGACGAGGTCTGGCCAAGCCTCAAAGATTACATTTGACGAATATGCGCCCGCGTCGTGCGCGACCCGGGATTGCAACCCGGCGGCAAGCGCGAGCCGTTGGCCCATGATCCCAAGGGCTTCTTCGTCATCACGATCGACCGTTTGAAGGCCTGCATCATCGCCCATCACGACACTCCGGACGCCCATCCGGGGCACGTCATGCGGGGACGCTCGAGCGAAGGTATGTGGCTCGCACTCATCCGGGAAGGGCTTGTCACTCAACTGTCGCGTGCGGCCTACCTAGGCGCTGAGCTGGTGAAAGCTGAGACTGCTTTGCGCTTGGGGCTGACCTACAAACAGGACCGGCCCGTGGCGTCAAGCTGACCCTCGTCCCGTCCACCACCTCGCGCTTGCGCACGAATTGTCCTTGTGGGTGCCTGCCCGATGACGGTACGTCAATGGGATATGACAGGGATGGGGTGGCAAGGCTCGCGTGAGCTTCCCACAATCTCTACGAAAGATCCGAAGACCATGCGCTCGCCAGGCCGCTAGCGCGGTGCGAGTGCTTGGGCAACTTCAGCAGCCGCCCGCACGCCGCTTGTGAACGCTCCCTCCACGGTTGCCGCGATCGGTTCCGTTGCCGTCTCCGAGCCCGCCCAGAAAAGCCGGCCCGTCGAGGGTGCGGCCAGGCGGTGCCGCGCATCCGCGGCGTGCGGGCGCACAAACGAGTAGCCGCCGCCGGCAAAAGGATCCGCCGCCCAATCGACACGGCGCCAGGCGGCGAGGCGCGGGCGGTTCCGCGGGAAATTCGCGCGCAGATCGGCCAGCACGCACTCCACGGCTTCATGTTCCGTGAGGCTGGCAAGCGCTGCAGCCCGGGGCCCCGTGCAGTACGCGCAGAGCACGGGTGGCCGGTCGCGCACGCCGTGGAAGACGTTCCAATACAGCGTCACCGGACCCACACCGCAGTACAGGGCGGAAAATCTTCGTGGCCAGAACGGCTCTTCAAACCGCAGCAGCAGTTTGAGGACCGGCCCCATGATGACGCCGGCCAGGGCGGCGCGCTTGTCGGGTGGCAAGGGAGGCTCAAAGTGGACGGCACCGGCCTGGAGCACACCCGCGGGCAGGGTGATGATGGCGGCGGGCGCTTCCTCTGTTTGTCCGTTGCGGGTGCGAACGCGAACTCCCCGGTCGGACCATGCAACGACGTCAACCACGGCACCAAAGACAACCTGCAGATCGCGCGCGATGAACTCGACCAGCCGGTCATACCCGGCATCGATGCGAAAATCACGCCCGGTCTCCAGAGCAAGGGCGCCATCCGCGATGAGGCCCTGCACGCCAATGTCCTCCGGCTCCCCCGGTAGGTGAGAGGTAAAGACCATGTCCGCCAGGATGCGCGCGCGGCCGCGGTAACCCTGGTGCTCGATAAATTGTGCCGCGGAGAGATCACCTCGCGTAGGATCAAACCTAGCCAGCCGGCGCAAAATGCCAAAGGCCGGCCAGACGTCGGGATACAGCACGGCCAGAGGCAGCCAGCGTGAACCGTCTCCAAGGTTCATCATCGCGCCGCGCTGGTGCGAGTTGGGCCGTACGCGCAAGCCCGCCGCACGCACATCGGCCCAGGTCTTGGCCCCAACACCATGGATGAACTCTGCACCAGCCTCTACCGGTGCAGCGCAGAAGTCTCGCAGGGTATAGATGCGGCCGCCCAGCCTATCCCGTGCTTCGAGAATGGCGACGCGCAAGCCGGACTGGACGAGAGCACGCGCCGCCGTCACACCGGCCATGCCGGCGCCGATGACAATGACATCCGGACGCTCGTCTGCCAAGCTTGCTCGCATTGCACTCATGGGTTGGGAAGCCGCCGCTCAGATGGTCGACAACCATCGATCGCGCTCAAGCGCGACGGCTGAGGCCTAATTGCCCAGGCGAGCCGTGATCCATTCTTGAAAGGCCGAGAGCCTGTCGTCGGTGTGCGCCAAGCGCCGACAAACCCGCTCCTCCATCTGGCGCATGTCGGACTTGACCTCGCGCAAACCTGCGTCTACCGGATCCAGGCGGGACTCCACCGTCGCCAGCCGTGATTGAACCCCGGCCAGGCGTGATTCGACGGTCTCCAGACGCAACTCGACGCCAGCCAGCCGCGATTCCATCGAGCCCAAGCGGGACTCGACACCGTCAAACTTCGCAAAGACGCGAAGAAATGAGCTTTGCGTTACCTCTTTGAGGGAAGCGAGAAAATCCCAGTTCGCCCGTTGCGTCAGCACGTATTCTTGGTCCACGCCTCCCTGTAGTTCACCCGGGTTCGTGAGGCGACAAGGCCGGCCCTACGTTCCCTGAACCACGTGCGGATCCCGGGCGCGGATTGCGCCGACTAGCGAACCGCTGCCGGCTGTCCTGCCTCAATACCGCGCTCCACGGGCAAGCCGCGCCGCTGCCACTCATCGAATCCACCAACAAGATTTGTCAGGTTGGTGAACCCCGCCGCCATCAGAGCACTGACTGTGGCGCTCGAGCGGGCCCCCGTTCCGCAGTGGACGATGACCGGCTTGTCCTTGGGCACCCGGGATGCCTCGCGAAGGATGCGGCTGGCCGGGATATGGAGTGCACCGGGAACGTGGCCCAAGCGATACTCGCTTGTCGTGCGCACGTCCACAATCGCGGCCTCGCCGGCCCGGCGACGACGCTCCGCCTCCGGGGCTTCCACCTGAGGGAGCGGCTCGACATGTGCGTCGAGCGCGTCCGCAGGCTCCACGTAGCCGATCACGTCATCCAGCCCAACCCGAACAAGCCAGCGAACGGCATCCTCGACGGCTCCGGCGGGGGCGAGGAGCAGCAGTGGGCGATCGTAGGGCAAGAGCCAGCCTGCCCAACTTGAGAAGTTCTTGCCCAGCGAAATGCTGATAGCACCCGGCCGATGGCCTCTCGCAAACGAGTGGGCATCGCGCGTGTCGACCAGCACGGCCCCTCGGCGGAGAGCCTCGTCAAGCCCCGTCGCATCGAGGCGCTTGGGTCGCGGCAGCTCTCCCAGGATGCGCATGCCGTCGCGGTTGAGCCGTTTCATGATGCCAAAGTACGTCGGGGCGTCGGGCTGGCCGTCCAAGATGGTGGCAACGAAGCCCGCCTCATCACCCTTCTGGACAAAGCTGCTCCACCACGACACCAGGCGCTCGTAGCCCAGAGTCGTGCTGGGCACGGCGCCAATCGCTTTCCCGCAGGCCGATCCGGCGCCATGGGCCGGCCAGATCTGCACGTAGTCGGGGAGACGTTGCAGCACCCGTTGCAGGCTGCGAAAGAGCGTCCGCGCGCCGCTCTGCGCGCTGCCCGCAATGCCGACCGCCTCTTCAAGCAGATCGGGGCGCCCCACGTCGCCGACGAAGATGAAGTCGCCGCTGAGGAACAGCATGGGGGCCGTGGCGTTATTTTTCTCCGAGACTAAAAAGGAGAGATGCTCCGGCGTATGACCGGGCGTATGCAGGGCTTCCACCTTCACATTGCCGACGGCGATGGTCTCTCCATCCTGCAGGGGGCGATGGTCAAACCCCTCCAAGCCGCCGTACAGCCAGTCGGACCCACCTTCCGCCGAGAGGTACAGGGCGGCGCCCGTGGCGCGCGCCAGTTCGCGTGCGCCGGAGAGGAAATCCGCATGAATGTGAGTTTCCGTGACGCCTGTGATCCGCAATCCGTTTGCCTTGGCGACCTCGAGGTACACGTCGATGTCGCGACGGGGATCCACGACCAGCGCCTCGCCGCTGCTTGGACAGCCGATGATGTACGAGTTTTGCGCCAGTCCTTCGTCGACGATAGGACGGAAAAACATTGCTCCTCTTTCCTTTCTTTGCCGCTAGAGCAGCTGGATAAGAGCGTCCATGAGCTTGCTCACGTCGCGTTCCCGCCCTTCGCCCGAGCGGATGCACTCGGCCATGCTCGTGACCATCAGGTGGACCATGGCGCGGTCGAGTGCGGCCCGCGCCGCGGCCATCTGACGCACCGTTTCGTGGCACTCACGTCGTTCGGCAATCATGCGCTGAATGGCACGTACCTGGCCTTCTACCCGACGCAGACGTGCCAGGATCTGCTCCGCGGTTGCGTCGTCGACACCCAAGGGATTCGCGGGTCGAGAGGTTCTCGAGAGAGACCGAGCGGGACTTGCCATGCTTACGCCTCTCGCTGCGACGATGCTGCCTGGGCCGCAGCCGGCTGGGAATGTCGCGTGATGTAATCCACAAAAAAGGCTTTGATCTGGGGGTGGGCATCGCAGTCGAAACCCAGACGTGAGGCTTCGTCAAGCGCCTGGCGGGGAGTCCAACCGCGCTCGACCGCCAACGCCATGAGCAGCATTGCACCGGCCCGCACGCCTGTGGCACAGTGCGTGTAGAGGGGCTTGGGTTGCTCACCCAGCGTCGCACGGAACGCGTCGACGACCGCATCCGCGAAGGCGTCTCGCGTCACGGGAATATTGACGTAGCGAAGACCTGCGGCACGAGCTGCCTCCTCGCACGTACCGTCGTGCTCGCTGGGATGGCGAAAGTCGACAACGGTCCTGATGCCTCGGCCGGCGAGGGAAGCGTATTCGGCTGGGGCTGGGGCGGGGCCCAGGTAGATACCGGGTGCAATCTCAAAAGGTTGATTCATGTGTCCTCCAACGGTGCTTGCTCAGAGGGGCAGGCACGGAGCGCCTGTCGCATGGGATCATCTTTCCCTCTCTCTCCCCCTAATACCCTACCGGGTATGGTTTCAAACGCAAAGGACATCCTGGTTGCCTCGTACCGCTGGCTGGGACGGAAAGACTTTTCAATACCCCGAAGCTCGCAAGGGTACCAGGGGTAAGGGCGCGGCCGGCTTCGGCTCCTAGGAGCGGCCTACACCGCACCGAAGCCGCACCGTCCAGCCCAGTAACGGCATCTTGTTTGCCGTCGACGATCTCGCGGCTGCGGTGGCGGACCTCAAGGCCAAAGGCATCCCGGTTCTCATGGACATGAAACGCCCGTGTGCAGGATGGCCATGATTCAGGACACCGAGGGCAACTACGTCTTCCTGCACAAGCGCAAGTCGAGCTGAGATCAACCCGCTCAGATCAACACCGCGACCTCGGGCCACTGCACGTGTGCGCCGCTGCGTCCAAAACGGCCTGCTTCGATCAGGCGCGGCCGTCTCGCCAGAGACAGCCGGCAGTCAGAGCCGGCGTTCCTCGCGTTCCTGCTCGTCCAGATCTTTCGCGTTCTCCACCAACACCCAGCGGTTTGCGGCCTCGCGCTGCTCGGCCGTCACGTGGTGGTCGAAATAGCGGACCAGATCTTCATCCTCAGCGCCGCCGGTGATGAGTGCGGTAAAGGTTTCCGGAGAGATACCGCAGCGTTCGAGGAACCCGCGTGACACATCGCAGTAAGCCACGTAATCGCCCAGCGTCCCGGCGACTTGCGCCCTCACCTTGTCGGCGAGGCGCGCAAGCCATACGTAGTCTCCCAGACGCGTGCGTCCGCTACGCGGGAATTCCTTGCGGAGGTCCGGCGCTTTCACACCGTCAGGGAGCCACCAGCAACGTGCCAACCCGGTGCACACTGTATGGGTGGAGCTGGCAGTAAATGGGATACGATCCCGAACGGAGTGCCGTCAGTCGGACCGTGCCCGTTGCGCGGGGTTGCACGACGGCGCGGACGTTGTACGCATCAATGGAGAACCCCTCGGCCAGTGGACTCTGGTTCACGATCGTGACGATCAAGGTATCCCCGGGGCGGGCAATTATATCCGTCGGCAGGTTGGTCACGGCGATTGTGGGGATGCCCGCCACCGTCGCCTTGGTAAAGACCATCCTGACAGTCTGACGCTCGGTCTCCGCCGCGCGACTTGTGGCAAGCGAAGTACCCACTAAGCAGAGGGCCGCACAACCAACCACGCCCCAGGAACGCACCGTCATGAAGCCTGACATCTTCCTCGCTCCTTCCCCCGGCCAAGGGCCGGCCCTAATAGTTAGTACTCCTAACTATATGACCGGCCACCTTGTTTTGTCAAGACTGTTACAGCATCCGGAGGCTCACGTCTCCGGTCTGCGTGCGGAGCTCAATCGGGACACGGCCGCTTCCCAGACGGAGACGGGCCTCACTGCCTAGGCCCGTGGCGCGCCAGACGGCGACGTCTCCGGTGATTCGCCCCAGGCTGGTCGCGAGGTGAACCATGGCATCCGCCGAGCGTGGCAAGTTCAAGGAGACATTCCCCACCGATGACGTGACCGTGACTGCCTCAATGCCGGTCATGCTCGGCAGTGTCACGCGGACGTTGCCCACGCGGCTTTGCGCATCGACCTGCTGACCCGTCCCGGTGACGTCAACGTTGCCAACGCGGCTGCGGGCGATCACCGCGGCACTCGTACCGTCGACCGATACATTCCCGACGCCTGTGCGGACGTCTACGTTGACGTCCCTGGGTACGGCGATGACCAGGTTGATGGCGCACATGCGGCAGTCCACGGGCATAACGCCACGCATGCTGAGCTCTTTCGGCAGCTTATCCGTGATGACGTTCATCCGCTCCAGGTCCGAGCGACCACCGGCCGCCTCGTGGGCCGACCACGTGACAAGGGAACCCTGCGAACCGGTCACGGTGACGTCGCCGATGGGGACCTCGACCTCAATCCTGCCCGTCGTGCCAAAATTGACTTGGCCGGAGACGGTGCGGCTCTTGTACACCGAGCAGGCCAGACACGCCAGGCAGAGGATAGCCACCAACGCGAGGGCGCTTCGTCGCATCTGCTCCATCCTTTCCACGTCGGGCGGATCCGGGTTGGCATTACCTACTGTGGGACATGGCCGGAGGTTGCATGACACTGGTGGCAGGGCAAGGCCACCGAGGGCGGCGCGGGGCGGGAAAAAATAGGCGAGCCGCGCAAAGGCAGCCTGCGCACGCGGCATGACGGCACGGCATGCAACCCGTTTACGGTGGATCCCGCCTTCGGGCCTGGCGGCCGGGCATCTGGCTCACGGCGCTTCATGGGTCCTGCTTGGGGCGCTGGGACTGCGGGATACCATTGGGTGGTCGCTTCCCGCTCTGGCGTGGGTGCACACGGTCGCCCTGGCGTGGGTGAGCCTCGTTGCCCTGTGCGTGCTGCTTCATGTCATCCCAGAATTTTGCGATACAGCCTGGCGTGGGCCGGTTGTCGCACGGACAGCCATCGGCGTGTTCGCCGCCGGCTCGTATCTGCTCGTGTGGGGCTTCTGGAAGGCCGAGGCAACTTTTCTCGTCGTCGGAGCCATCACCGCCGGATTCGGTCTCCTCCTCTATCTGTTCGCCGCGTTTGCAACGCTGATCAGTGCGGCACCGCAGCCCGTGACCCGGGCGATTGCCCGCGCCCTGACGGTCGTCTTGAGCTTCTTTGCGATCACGGCCGGTCTCGGGGTCAGGATGGCAGTTGCGCTGACCCACGCTCGATCTTGGGTGCAGCTTCTCTCCCATCTTGCCCAGGTGCACGCACACCTGGGCGGGGTTGGATGGCTGTCGCTTTTGATCATGGGAGTTTCGATGCGGACCCTGGGCCCCATCGCCGGGCGGCGCCCGCGCAATGCGCTCATCCACCGCGTCAGTGGCGCCGGCTCAAGCGCGGGCGTCGTCGCGCTCAGCCTGGGCATCTTGCTGCAACTGCCGGCGCTGGAGTGGTTCGCCGGGATGCTGCTCGCAGCGGCGCTTGTGCTTTACCTCGCCGAGCTGTTCGGCGTCTTGGCGCACGCCCCGGTTCGTCACCGTCCACCTCAGGCATTCCTGGCTGCTGCAGGCATGTGGCTGGGTTTGACGATCGCTCTTGGTCTTGGTGTGCTAGCAGGCAGGCCGCTGCAATCCGCATATGTTGCATGCGCGCTGCTGGGTTGGATTGGGCAGATGGTCGTCGGGCATCTCCACCACATCGGCGTCCGCGTCCTGGTAACCACGGTGCGTGGAGACGACGACGAGACACGACCCGGCGAGCTTCTGGCAGCGCCGCTATCGTGGGCGACGTTCGGACTCTTCCAGGCTGGAGTCGCCTTGACCGTCCTGGGGGCGGCGATCCAGCTCTCCACAGCAGTTATTGCAGCCGGCATGATCGGTCTGGCCGGCTGGCTCATCATGACTGCCAACGTGCTGTACGCGTGGCGCATGGCCAGACATCAACCGGGCTTGACGGCGACTGCTGGGCTCTGGTAAGTTACTTCGGATGCCTACATATAGGGCGCTAGACCCTCATCGACGTGCAGATGCCACCCAATCCGACGTAGACGTGAAGATTGCGGCTGCATTGGAACGGATCGCGCAAGCCTTGCGTGTCGCGCTATGGGAGCAGGGCAAGCAGGCCGGTTTGAGTCCGATTCAAGTACAAATGCTGGTGTTTTTAGCTTCGCGTCCAGCCGGCGTCCGCGCCGGCGATTTGGCCCGGGAATTTCACCTGACGCCGGCCACCGTCAGCGAGACGCTGGACGCTCTGGAGCGCAAGAAGCTGCTGTACCGCGAGGACGATCCATCCGATCGGCGTGCTGTGATGGTGAAGGCCACCCGAGCCGGACGACACGCCGGCAACACGAGTCGTGACTGGAATCGAGTCATCCGCCAGGCCGTGGCATCGGCTCGCGGCGACAAGGTCGCACATATGCTTTTTCTCATGAGGCTCATTGCGGAACTGCAAAAGGCCGGACTCGTGACCGTCGCCAGGATGTGCTCTTCGTGTCGCTACTTTGACGGTCGCCGGCCTCGCCCGGGCACCGCCGGTTACTGCCGGCTCCTCGAGCAGCCGCTGCGGGAACGCGATCTACGGGTGGATTGCCCGGAACATCAGCCTTTGCGGGTCGATTCGTAAGGCCGATGGGGGCGGCTCTGAGGCGGCTCATTTTTTGCTGGCGAGCTCCAAAAGTCGTTGTACGGAAGTCTTTGTTGTGATCGTATCGCCGGGCAGTGGCGATGCCCTCAGGCGCGTCGACTCCGAAAAGGGCGCCCAGCTGTGGGAGAGCCACAGGCAAGGCTGAAACAAAGCGCTTTCGGAGAGGTAGTGACGGGCAGAACGCCAAGACAGAAGCTTGAGAATAGAAAGGATGTACAATCACCTGTGGCACTCATTCCAACCTTGCCCGAACTGACGGATCACCCGACCACCGTGGCGCCGCTTTTGCGCGGCGGTTTGTTCCCCGGCTGGGGCATGAAGATCGAGTCCCCGTAGCCTGCCGGATCAGACTCGTTGCGGGCGCCGCTCGGCAGCCTCGAGGAAACAGGAATAACGAGACATCAGACGCCTGCGTAATCCCAAGGCGTGGGATTCTCTCGGTCGCGCAAGCGCGACGGTCGGCCAAGGCCGACCGCTACACGCGGTCGCACAAGCGCGACGGTCGGCCAAGGCCGATCGCTACTACCGTTTACGAGACGGGTGCCAGCACCAGCACTTCTTCCGCCCCCAGCTCCAGCAGGCGCGACGCGAGGCTGCGGGGCCCAAAGAGACGCCCTTTCCCGCGCGGACCTTCCACAACGATCGTGGTGCCGGCGCGGGCTGCTGCGGCGACAAGGCCGCGCGCCGGGTCGGCGTCCTCCACGATTCTGAGCGTAGCACCCGCCGCGTGGGCCGTCTCCCGCAGCGCTTCCAACGCCGCCGACTCTCTCTCGTATCCGGGCGGCGCCACGTGCACGACCGCCAGGTCGGCATCCAGGCGACGCGCCAGCCGTGCCGCTCGTTGCACGAGCGTCGTGTCGCGTTCGCGGGCCGCGACACCCAGTACCAAATCCGAAACCGCGGAGAGCCGGCGGGCGCTCGTACGCACGCGCAGAGCCTCGCGTAGGGCCAGCTCCCGCAGCGCGATGAGGTTCTCCAGACGGAAGAATGACGTGAGCGCGGCTTCGATGCGTTCCGCGGGGTAGATCTTGCCGGCGCGCAGGCGCTCGCGCAGGCTGTGCGGGCTGGCATCGATGAGGACGACGTCGTCGGCCAGATCGAGCATTCCGTCGGGCAGCGTCTCGCGCACGCGGATCCCGGTGAGCCGCAGCACGATATCACTCAAGCCCTCCAGGTGTTGAATGTTGAGCGTCGTCATCACCGAGATGCCGGCTCGCAGCACACTGAGCACGTCCTCGTAGCGCTTGGCGAACTTGCTTCCCGGCGCATTGGTATGCGCCAGCTCGTCAATGAGCACGACCTGCGGGCGCCGCCGCAGGACCGCCTCGAGATCGAGTTCCGCATCGTGCACGCCGCCGCTCTCCGTGCAGCGTCGCGGCAACACTTCAAGCCCTTCTGTTTTGCGCTCGGTGTCGGCGCGCCCGTGCGTTTCTACGAATCCGACGACGACGTCGACGCCGCGCTGCTTGAGCTGCTGGGCCTGCTCGAGCATCGCGTACGTCTTCCCGCAGCCGGCTGCGGCACCCAGGTACACGGTGAGACGTCCGTAGCCGATGCGCATGCGGTCGCGGGCCGAGCGAGCATACGGATGGTAGGAGAAGTCGCGGCTCGCCTTGCGCTCGGCCGGAAGGACGTGGCCGACGACAAGGACATCGCGATCGACCGGCGCATTGAGAAGCTCGCCGGCCAGTTGACCTTTGGGCAGAGCGACGAACGACGCCCGCAGCGCGCTGAGCTTCGGCTTGTCGAACCGGAAATCTTCCGGCCCCACTACCGTCGCCCCGAGGCTGGCCAACGCCTGGCTCAGCGCGGCAGCATCTACCCGAGGTCCGGCGCAGGCGGCCAAGTCAAGGTTGAAAGCGTCGGCGAAGGAGGCTGCTCGCTGCAGGAACGGCAGCGGGTCGACATCCGGCGTGACGAGCGCCAAAGCGCGCGAGACACCCGCGGCCGGCAATGAGGCTGCTGCCAGGCTATCCACGGTGTGGAGCATGAGCTCGCGCAACGCCCGCAGGGTTTGGGGCCGGAAAGGTCCTTGCAATGCCCGCGCCACGTCATCGGGATGGAGGATCCTGCCGGCGCGCAACCGGTCTTCAAGCTGCTCGGGGGCGACGTCGATGGCGACGACCTGATCGGCGGCCTTCAGAAACGAAAGCGGCACGATCTCCCGCGCTGGAAAACCGATGAGGGATTCGGCGGCGGCGGCGCACGTCTCGACGTGGGCAACGTCGAGGCTACCCAGCACGCCGATGCCGGTCTCGCGCAGGGCCAGAGCGTCCTGCCAGCGCTTGGCGTGCGTCGCGCCCGGCACATTGGCGTGTGCCAGCTCGTCGAGAATGACAACCTGCGGACATGCGGCAACCGCAGCCTCGTACTCGAAATCCTCAAAGACCGATCCGCCTCGCTCGATGCGCCGAGGAGGAATGCGCTCCAGGCCATCCAGCAGAGCCTCCAAGTCAGGGCGTTGTTTCGTCTCGATCCATCCCACCGCAACGCGCACGCCGCTGCGTTGCAGCTGCTGCGCCTCGCTGAGCAGGCGGTGGGTCTTACCGACCCCCGGGGCATAGCCGATGTAGACGGTCAGCTGGGCTTGCGTTCCAAACTCGCGCAGCAGTTCACGGGCGAAGACTTCCCGGTCCGCTCGGTCGCGGGTGTCCATGCCCTTCGTTTCTGTTCATCGCGTGGTTTTCTCTTTGCCTTGGCGGCATTGCCGGATGGGGAGGATGCGGATTCCACATCCGCCGGCCCCTGGGCCCGCCAGAAACATCGTTTTCAGCCGTGGACACGGGGTTGTCCGACGTTGCCTGGGCCTTGCCGCGAACGGGGTGACCCTACAGCATGTGTCGCCCCACCCGAACGACGACGTGCCCAACCGACGAGACCTTTATGTTTTGCCCCACGTAAGGAACATGGCGGCGACACCCGCCACGAGCACGGCCACGGTTGTCCAGCCCAGGAGATTGGCGCCCAGCCCGTTGCTGCGCTCGCCCATGATGCGCCGGTCGTTGGCCATTAGCATGACGAAGACGAGGAGAACCGGCGCAAGAAAACCGTTGATGACAGCTGTCCAGAAGAGCGCGGCGATGGGATTGATGCCCATGAAGTTCATCTGCATGCCAGTCACCGTGGAGAGCGTAATGATGGCATAAAATTGGGGCGCTTTGGATGGACTGCGGCCCAAACCGTAACGCCACCCCATCGCCTCCGACACGGCATAGCCGGCCGACCCGGTGAGGATGGGCACCGTCAGGAAGCCTGCACCGAGCAGGCCCACCGCCAACAAGACTTCGGCCCACCGGCCGGCCAAAGGTGCCAGCGCCGCAGCAGCATCTGCAGCCGAGCCGATGTGGGTGCGGCCGGCCTCGTGCAGCGTGGCGGCGGTGGCCAGAATAATGAAGTACATAACAACGTTCGAGGCGAGCATGCCGATATTGACGTCGGCCGCGGTGTAGACGAGCTCGCGGTCTGTCGTGCCTCGCCGTAGGGCCAGTGTCGTCCGGCCCATGGCAATGTCTTCTTCGACTTCCTGATTGGTCTGCCAAAAGAACATGTAGGGTGAGATCGTCGTCCCTAAAATGGCAACCAGCGTCGTCACGTAGCCCGCATTCCACTGGATGTGCGGCAGGAATGTCCCGCGCACAACATCGGCGAGCTTGGGATGCGCGAAGAACGCGGCAGCGATGTAGGCGACGAGCGCCAGGCTCAACCATTTAAAGGTCGACGCGATGAGCCGGTACGACCCCCACACCTGGAGAGCAAGGATGAGCAGCCCAACCGGGATGATCAGCGCGCCGATGCCGAGGCGGGGCGCCAGCAGATTCATCGCGGCGGCAATGGCGCCGATATCGGCTCCGGCGTTGATCGTGTTGGCCAGCGCCAGCAGAGTCACAACCGGGAAGACGACCGCGCGCGGATAATGGCGCCGCATGACGCCGGCCAGACCTTGCCCGGTGACGAGGCCGATTTTCGCGCACGTGAATTGCACGGCGGCCATCATGGGGAAGGTGACAAGCGCCGTCCACAGGGTGGCAAAGCCGTAGCCGGCTCCGGCAACGGCGTAGGTGCCTATTCCGGAAGGATCGTCATCCGATGCACCGACGACAAGGCCTGGACCAAGGAGTCTTAGGATGCGACGAGCCAGGTTAGGCTCGCGCTCCAGATGCATCTCGCGAACCCCGACGACGGAGGCCGGACGAACGGCCGCCTTCCCTTGTGCCGCACGGCCAGCCCCACGCCGCTTGCGGGTCATCGCCGGCGGACCCTCACGTCGTGCGTCTGCCCGTCAGGAGATTGAGGATGACGAGAACGACGGCGACGACGAGGGCGATGTGAATGAGGGCGCCGCCAATATGCAAGATGAGGCCAATCAGCCAGAAGACAAACAAGATGACGATGACGGTCCACAGTACTCCGGCCATGTCTAACTCCTCTCAAAGTGGATGGATTTGGCGAAAGGGGATCGATCCAGGTGATGCGGTCCCTCAAAGCCGGTCGCAGTGCGCTGCCTGCCGGGAGCCACTAGGCTGCGTTGTACCCTGGTCCCGGACGTCTCAAACGGAGGTTCTGTCCCACAGCGGCACCGCACCGGTATTCCTTGCCCAAGCCCCCGCCCCGTCTCCACAAAACACAGAACTGATGAAGCCGCGTTCAACAATCATGCTGTGCGCGGGCCTGCTCGTGGCGGCCTTCGTCCTCGACATGCTGACCCCGGAAGCACTCGTGGCAGCCATTTTGCTGACCGTCCCGGTGGCGCTGAGCAGTCTCGTGCTCGACCGACGCGTGACGACGGCATTCGTCGGTGCGGCGCCCGGTTCTTTCACTTGTTCCACGTCCACTGAGCGAAGGAGGCACGCTCGCCGTCACGGATTCCGACCCGGTCGGCCGCTTAGCCCTGGAGGAGATGCGGGCGTCCTGCGCTGTGTGCGTGCCGCTGGTAAACCCGCGCATTCGTTTCGGCGTCCTGTGCCTGACCCTTGCCGGCGACACGCGGCGTCTGAAGGATCTCATGGGATGGGCAGTTGCCTTTGCCGAGCATGCGACGGTGGCGACGGAGCAGGCTGAACTCTTCGTGCAGCTCGCTGAGAAGAACCTCGAGCTGGAACGCGCGACCCCCGAACAGTCGCGTCGCGGTGCGGCGTTCCGCAGCGTTTGGTAACCGCCGTCGGCGTGGCCGCCGAGGGCGGAGCCTACTTTGACCCGGCCGTTGCACACGTCGTGCTGCGCCGCATTGCCGGTCCCGCGGCTGCTCCGGCCGGACATTCGCCTCTGTCGGCACGTGAGACCGAGATCCTGCGGCTGGTCGCCGAGGGCTGCGCCAACGCGGAGATCGCACAACGTCTGTCGCTGGGCCTGGGCACGGTGAAAGGTCACATCCGCGACATCTTGGAGAAGCTGTCGGTCTCCGACCGCACGCAGGCGGCGGTCGTCGCCCTGCGCGACGGCATCATTTAGTCTCTGATAGCCTGCGCGGCTTGCCCCCGGCCGGTGGTGTCGCCTTTTCGGAATAGCGTGCGACCCCGCTAACTGGGGCAAGCCGTCGCCCTTGCAGTGAACAACCCACAACGTGATCGTTGACCAAGCCGCACGCCTGCATGAACGCATAACAGACACCGGGACCGACGAACCGAAAGCCGCGCTTGCGAAGGTCGTGACTGAGAGCCTCCGCTTCGGGCGAGGTATACGGCACGCGGCCGGCGCGGAAGGCATTGATCGTGGGCCGGCCACCCACGAAACCCCAAATGTACCGCTGGAAACTCCCCTCCCGTGCGACGAGCGCTTCCATCGCCCGGGCATTGGCGATCGCCGCCTCGATCTTCGCACGATTGCGGACGATGCCCGTATCGCGAAGAAGGCGTGCAACATCGGCCTGTCCGAAACGCGCGATGCGGCGGTAGTCGAACTCCGCAAAAGCACGACGGTAGTTGTCGCGCTTGCGGAGGATCGTGATCCACGAGAGCCCGGCTTGCGCGCCTTCCAGGAGCAAGAACTCGAACAAACGGCGGTCGTCCCGCACGGGCCGGCCCCACTCACGACCATGGTAGTCCTGCAACAGGGGATCGGTTGCAGCCCACGGACAGCGGTTCACCAAGGTTGCCAGGTTGGGCGAGCGGGCGCGGGTCGCCTCGGGGGCAATGGCAGACCGGCGATTTTACGGGCTTTTTTCACTCCTTTCCCGCCCAAAAAGAAGCCCCAGGGGGATGGGTGGCAAGCCCGCATGAGGTCGACCCAAAGATTGCCAAGCCGGTCTGTTCCGGTCCGGGCGATCTCGAGTCAGAGCCTCCCGAGTCCGACGGCGTAACGGTCGAGGAGCCAAAAACCGATCGCCGTGGCGAGAACAAAGAGAACGTCAAGTGGCGTTTTCATAGGTGTACGTGTTCTCCAGTGCGCCGATTGCTTGACGTTGTCGCGACGCGCGACGTAGCCGGTTGCCACTCCGTCAACCGTGATAGATCCGAGAGCCAAGGAGGGGGCTGAACTGGACGGAGCGGGAGACGGCGTCGGCGAGGGCGGCGGAGAGAGTGCGGGGTCAGACTGCCCGTTTGCTGGCCATGCCGATGCCACCAGCACGCTGACCAGAAGTGCACCATACAATGTGGGAGACATGCACGTGCATGATAGCGCGGTCCAGATGGCGGCACCATCCGTCAAGCGGATGATCCTTCCGGATATCAGTCGTGCGAGATGGCAAAGGCCGCTCAGGCCCGCGGACCGGTTCGGCGATAGCTGCCGAGAGGCACTTCGGCCATGCGCGCCAGGAGCGCCACGCCCAAAACGATGAGCAGAAATGTGCCGTCCGGTTCAGGGACGATGCGCAAGAGGGCGAGGGCACAGTAGAGGGCAGCCATGAGGAAGAGCGGTCCGGTGAGGTAGCAGTGGAGGCGCCCGCAGCGCATCGCGTTGACAACGCACGCGCCTCCCATCACCGCAAATGCGACCAGCCACACCGGCAATCGCAGCGGTCCCAGTCCAAACCCGACAAACAAGGCAACCACCGGCAGGCACCACAGCCACAAAGCGCTGCGGCCGCACGCCAGATCGTCAGGTTTTTGCCCGTTGATCGGGCCTTGCTCAGACAACGGACCCTCCGGCCGGAATATTGGCAGGCCGCCAGGTTTCATCGTCGCCGGCAGGCGTGAGCAGCCCCAAGCCGGTGAGGATCTCAAACAGTTGACGCGTCCGCTTGCGATCGTGCTTGTTGGGCATACCCTGCCATAGCATGGCTACGCGCGAGACCGTCACGGGCACACCCGTCAGGACATTGCGGACGATGAACCCCGGATCGAAGCCCAGCTTGCGCAAGGCCCCCAGAACCTCGTCCCGGCGGCCCGCCCCCTCCAGGTAAGCTTGAAACTCCTGTTCCGTCATCGCCGCGTCGTTCGCCCCAGTGATTTACGGAGGCACCCGTGGAGCTCATTCGGAGCAGCACGCCGGAGTGCCTGGTCGTCGCGCAGAGGACGACGGATCACATGTACGACGGGCGGCCTTGGGTGTACCGTTGGCCCCGGCGCCGTGCGTGACCATCCCACATGGCGAGATGCTCGCCTGCGACTAGCGCGATGCCGAAACCTGCCTCAGGAGGTTTCGCGCAAGCGGCGCTTGGTAGGGGTTGAAAAACGGATTAATGCTGAGAGCGGCGCGCAGGTGAGCGATACCAGCCGCGCGACGGCCGTTCTGCAATTCTATGACGCCGGTGTGGAACAGCAGCCGGGCATCCACGGAGCCCATCGCCGTTGCCCGTTCGGCGTGCGGCAATGCCTCGCGCCATCGTCCGGCCATCGCCAAAGCCCATGCCAGAGTGTCCTCGGCGTAGACGTCGTCGCGCGCCGTCATGTCGCGGCGGGCGATCGCCACCGCGTGAGCAGGCTGGAGATGGTGATCGCTGTAGAAGATCGCGATCAACCGGTCGTTGATACCTTGCGTATTCCCGATGTGTTCGATCGCTCCAATGAGGTCTCGTGTCACCCGAGCGCCGGCGCGATCGCCGAGCGCAAGCTGCGCATCGTATTCGTAGCCCAGTGTTTCGGGAAGCGGGTACACATCGGCGGAGGCGCGCGCCGCCGCCTCCGCCTCGCGCCAACGGCGTGACGCCCAGTACACTTTGGCCAAACCGTTGGTGGCGTGCCAATAGCCGGGATACAGAACCAGGGCTTCTCGGTACTCGCGTTTCGCGGCTACCAGATCACCTGCCTCGAACGCCAATTCCCCGGATCGCCAGTGAAACCACGCCCGGTTTTCAGCCGGCAGGTAGGAGTTGCTGTCCGCATCTGCCGCGGCCCGGCGAATCAGATCGCGCGCTGCATCCAAGCGTCCGGTTAGTTCCGCATACCGAGCGGCCACGGTCTCCCATGCCGTGGTGGCGCGCGTGGCCGCACCGCCTTGCAAGAGACGGCGGGCTTGAGAGTAATCTCCCAACTCCATGGCCAGCGACGCGGCGGTGGCTCGCGCACCGGGATCCCACGGCGTCAGCAAAACGACGTCATCGGCGTACTGTTTGGCGAGCCGGAACTTGTGAAGGGCCGTATAGGCGGATGCCAGGGTAGCCTCCGCGGCGACATTGTACCGCGGCTGGTAACGCATTGCGAGGCGCGCATTGGCGACGGCACGCAGGAGATCCCCGACATCCGGTACCTCGCGAAAGCGCTGCAGGTACTGTCCGGCCAGCATCCGTGCATCGAGTTGGTCCGGATGCCGACGGACGTCGGCCTCCAAGTCGGCGATCATGCCGTTGCGGTAGAGGTAGTCGGGCGTCACCGGCGCTGGGGTCACCCGGGCGGTGGCCGCATCGGGCAACGCGACAGCGGAGCGCATGACGAACGGCCAGGCGGCAAGCGCCGCAAGGGCGCCCACCGCCAGGCCGAGGACCACGCGGGCTCGCAGTCGCATCCGCTACTCTAGTAGGGTTGGTTCACGTACGGGAACGTGTTGCCGTAGCTTTGGAAGGTTCCCTCGCCATTGGAAAGGTTGTCGTCGCTGAGACACCAGGACTCATTTCCATCATCCGGGGCGCCTCCCAGGGCGGGCACCGTGTTGCCGAAGATAATCCCCAGCGACGTTTTGATGGTATCGTCGTTCAGCCAGCGGCCTCCGAACTTGCTGCCGGTGGCCCCACCGGTCTCCACACCGAGGTAGGCCGCACACGGCGCATTCGGCGGACCGCATCCGGCAACCGTCTGGCTGAGGTCAACCTTCATCTCGTCGGGGATGAGAACCGAGACGATGAAATTGCTGATGGCGGAGCTGCGGTTGGCGACACCGCCCGCGGCCGGAGGACCCAGGAATGTTTGGATCGCAGTTTGCAGAGCACCGTCATTCGTCGGGGAGCTGCGATTTGTCTGGTCGTGATTGGCGAACGCTTCAAAGGCCTCTTTGACGGCCGGCCGCGAAAGGCGTTCGATCTGCTGGTACTGGGGGACCGTACGGTTGGGCGGTAGTTGGTTGCCCACCGTGTTGCCGCCGCATCCGGCCAATGCAGCCAGGGCGGCACCGGTCAGGAGCACTCGGAAAGGATGGCGTTGCATAATCTTCCTCCTAACTGCCGCTCGTCGTGCTGGTCGTTGCCCAGACGCCCATGACGGGGTGTGCCGGGTTGAGGAGCAGCGATTTTGGCACTTCGACGACGATGGCGATGACGTTAAATTGGTGAGACGACAGGGTATCCGACGCCGGTGTCAGACTGCAGCTCGTGCTGTGCTGCTGGTTGAAGGCGGACGTGAAGCCGTTAAAACTGGACGCTGTGGCCCCGCCGCACGGAACGCCAAAAGCATTGGTGAAGGGTGCGTGACAGCCGTAGTAACGGTCGGGAATGATGTTGAAGAACGTCAAGAGATCGAAGAAGAACGGATCTTTCGTGGGACCCACGAACACTTTCATGCCGTTGCTCAGCGGTGTGCCGCTGCGGTCGTTGAAGGCCACGCTGCCGGTTTGCGGGATGAACGACGAGTAGGTACCCGTCTCGTTGGGCTTGCCGGGCCCGTACACGTTGATGCTTTGACCCGTTCCGGCCGTGGTCGGCTGCAGTTGAATGACCAGATCTTCCACGCCGTCGCCGGTGTTGTCGATCTTGAACTGGTACATGACGGCGGGGTCGAGCGCCACCATGCCCAGCTGGCTGTGCGTGATGAGCGGCCAGACGTCCATCTGGAGCACCACGTTATTGGGATTGTGGGGCGCCTGGTAGGCGAAGACGTCGGTGATGTCGGCCGCGGGCCGGTTGACGGTCGTCGGCGAGTCCTGGTGGTCGGAGCCGCGCACGGGGTGCGCGCCGTAGAGGAGTAGAGCGCCTGCCACGAGCGCGAGCGTCATGCCACCGACAATGCGCACGGGGTTACCTTTCATGATGGGGCCTCCGTCGGTACGAGAGTGCACGACGCCGCTGAACGTTTCCGGCGTCGCCGAGTGATAGACTAACGGGTCAGAAGGCTGCGCGGATCACGGCGCTGCGCCGCGCGCACCGAGCTCGTCCTGCGGTGCGGTTGATGCCGCGAGACGAAACGTCCAGGCAAAGACGGCAAGCAACGATGCCACGAGAAGACCGCTGACCGCGAGATCCGGCAGGGGTGACCGCCAGCCCACAACTTGCGCCAGCTCGTAGCCGCCGACAACGAACGCCAAGACCGTGACGGCGATGATCCAGATACGCGTGGCGCGGACAAGCTCCAAGGGGTGGCGCGTGCACAAACGGTACACGAGCAGGCTGTCTAGAGTATCGGTGACCGCCATGCCACACGAGAAGACGAGACCGATGCCCAGACCCGCGAGCCAACCACCGGCGGTGGCGAGAGCCAGCGAGTACGCGGCGATTTGACTGGATGTATCAAAACCCAAGCCGAACAGCAAGCCGACAGGAAGGGCTGCAAACGGGGAGGTTGCTGCGCGCAAGGCGCGGGGCAAAGCGACAGATTTGACACCACGGATCGTTGCGCCGGCGCCAGCCATCAGTTGCCGTACGTTGATCGCGCCGATACCGAACAGCGTCGCGATGCTGACCCACGTACCGGCAGTCTCGAGGGCATCACGGTGGACGGAGATGTGGCTCCCAAACAGCCCGGCCAGCGCGGCAATAGACAATACCATGACGGAATGGCCGCCGGCGAAGAGCGTTCCCACGAAGCGCGAGAGCCGAGAACGCACGCTGAGACTGTTGCGGGTCAGGTTGTCAATGGCAGCCAGATGGTCCGGGTCGGCCCCGTGTCGCAGGCCGAGAACGAAGACCGAGAAGGCGATCGCCCAGAGGGCAGGCGAGTGCGGCGGGGTGTGCATCACGCGGCGTCTCCGTGGGGATGGGGTTGCAGGGCATGAGAATGCGTATGCCCGGGGGCCAAGGCGTAACCGGCAATGGCGAGCGCAACGAACGTTCCGACGAGCCAAGCCGATACGGGAACCACATTCGTTGCCGCGTTGGCGATCATGACGGTGCCGATGATCGAAATCATAGCGGCCGTCGCCAAAGGTCCGTAGCGGACAAGCCGCACGTAGGAAGGTCGTGTCGAAAACCAGCCGGCGCCCCGGACGACCGCGATGCCCAAGCCGGTCAGGACGGCCGCCAACCCAAGACTGAACGCCACGACGACGAGCAGACCGTAGCCGACTTGATGCAGCGTCATCGCGGTCAGGAGCACGACCAAGGCTGCCGGACAGGGGGCCAGGTTGCCGCTCATTGCGATAAGGACGACGGACCTAAAGGAGAGAGGCGCGCTGCCGGCTGGAATGCCGTGCGCACGAGCATGGGCAATGGCTTCGGCTCTGCCATCCGGACCCGTGTCTGCATGGTGCGATGCGTGCAGGTGTGCGTCTACGGACGGCACATGCACACTGCCGTGGTGATGCGTGACGTCGCCGTACTCGTCGCGGCCTTGACGTTCGTGCCATGCCTCGTGCTCGCGATCTCCGTGCCCGTGAGGTACCACCTGATGGTGCGGGATGTTCTCAAGATTCGATGGGCGCGGCTCGCCGCGAGCGCTCCCGTACGTGGACGCATCGTGCGAATGGAAATGCGCGAGGCCCCGGCGCGCCTTGACGACTCGCGCCAACAAGGCAGCGCCGAGGGCGGCCACCAGCACCCCGGACCCGAGGGTGATCCAGGGGTAAATGCTCTCCGGCACGAGCGTGCGCGCGAATGCCAACAGCGCAATACCCAGGGCGAGGACGCCCGCCGTGTGTGCCAGCGTTAGGGCCAAGGCCAGGATAACCGCTTGGTGCGTCGTTGCGCGCGCCCCAACGAGCGAGACGGCAAGCAGCGTCTTGCCGTGCCCGGGCTCGAGGGCATGCAACGCTCCCAACCCCATCGCGACGGCAAGGGTGAGGATCACGATCCAGATGTTTCGGGTACCCCGGGCTAGCATGTCGGACAGGACGTTGGAGCGCACGGCAGACGTGGACCCGGCGGGCGCGAGCAACACTGCGCTCTGCGAGGAGACGGAGATGGCGCGCCCGTCGGATGCCAAGGTTGCGTCGACCAGCGTCACCGAGCGCGGGGAGCCCAGGAGCGCGCTGGGATAGGCGCGCAGTTCCTGCGTTGGCTCACCCTGCGGAGAGACCACGATGTCCTTCCATCCGACACGCTCGGCATAATTGCCGTCAGTGACCCTTAGATGGCGGGGCACGGTGCCGGGTGGCAAGCGAGCCCGCATGACGTCGACGAAGTAGAGCGTCGGCATGCCTCCCGCTCCGGGGCGGGTGCGTGCTCGGGCCGGATCGGCCCGCAGTACAAGGGGCGTGCCGTCGACAGTGACGGCCAACGCGCCACGCACCAGCCGGGTCTCATCTCGGGCCCAGGCCGCAAGACGCTGCTGACGCTGCGGCCCGCGAATGTCGCGCTCCGCCATCACTTGGAAGGTGGGTATCTCGGCCATATCCACGATGTAGCGAACTGTCACCCCACTGGGGCGCACCGTGACTTTGGCCAGGTGATTGATCGTGAAATTGCCCAAGGGGTGCGCGGCTGCCGGGATCGCGTACAAGAGCAGACACGTGATGGCGAATGCGAAGCGGGCAAAGGAGCGCACAGCCGGAGCCTTTCTTGTGTGCGTGCCAGGTGGTGCAGTTATTAGGCGTAACGAACGGAGAACCGGAACGGACTGGGAGTAGCCTGAAAGAGAGCTCTCGCGCGCGTTCCCGAGACCGCATCATAAGGCGTTCCTGCAGGGGCAGGCCATGCGGGACCCGCCGGCAGGGAACAGGCTGCGGCCGGCTAGGCGCACCTCGCCGCGAAGGTAACAAAACGCCAACCAACGCGGTATGTAGAGGTACCTGACACGCATAACGGCAGGGTGCTGCGAAAAGAGGAGTATCGAGCATGTGGTTTCTGAAGACGGTGTCGGACCTGACCAATCGCCCAACCATCGTCACTATCCCGGCGTCAGGCGGGCTCTTCCCGGGCTGGGGCACGCGAATCGGCTCCTAACTGACCAGACGCAGTCGGGAATCGATCGCCAAAGGCGCGGCCTCATCTGCCGCGCCTTCGTTTCTCGATCTCTCGTACCCTCATGTGGGACGCTACCAGCTGGGCGAGCGCTACCGCTCTGCGGAAGCGTGGGATACGTGGGCGCCATGGCGCGCCTAGTCCAGCCGGGCGAGCGCGACCGCTCTGCGGAAGCGTGGGATATTTAGGGCGGCCGTGACGGCACGCGAAGCCAGCCGCCCGAATTCAGAGAACTCCCGGGAGACGGGAGCGGCGATAGGCAAGCAAGCGGTCGAGGTTGCGCCTCACAAGCGGCAGCGCCGGCCGGGAAAGCGGATCGAGCCCGAGGTTGTAGGTGATGTGGTCGCTGACCACGGTCTTCGCCCCGGCCGGCGTGAAGCGATGCCGGTGCCGGAAGAGCAGAAACGGGCCGCGCAGCTGGACAT
Source organism: bacterium (assembly GCA_902812405.1). Classification (GTDB taxonomy): domain Bacteria; phylum Vulcanimicrobiota; class Vulcanimicrobiia; order Eremiobacterales; family Eremiobacteraceae; genus CADDZI01. The sequence continues at coordinate 88,031 of CADDZI010000003.1, forward strand.
CTTCAAAACCGTGCGGCGGGTCCCACATCGTGATGAGAGTTTTCCACCGAACCGGGAGACCCATCGTCCGTACGTTGTACTCGATGATCGTGCCGCGCCGCATCGCGATCGGCAACCTCGTGAGAACCTTCAGCCGCATCTCGGGCGGCGTCAGCTGCTCAAGATTTTCCGCCCGCGAGAAGAAATCGAAAACCTTCTCCAGCGGAGCCGCCACCTCGATACTGTCCTGCGCAACATGCGTGGCCGGTGCTTGACCGCCGCGTGCGTCGAAGAGGTCAAGGAGCGCCTCTTCCAGAGTCGGATGACGCCACACGAAACCCGCGTCCTGCGCCGCCGCAGGTAAAAGCAACTGGCTCGACAGGAGCGACTGGGCGAATTCACCCAGCACGAGGCGCACGGCCGGTGCGGGGGCGGGAAGGAGAGAGAACCGGTGCAAAGCGTGTGCCAGAGCTTGTGACAAGCGCGCATTCGTCGCCGGATCGGGAGCGACGGCGTTAACAGCTCCTCGCAGGTCTTCGCGATCCAGCGCAAACATGAAGAGGGCGACATCGTCGTCGAGGTGGATCCACGGCCACCACTGACGTCCCGAACCCAGCGGGCCTCCCAGTCCGGCGCGAAAGATCGGCAGCATGGCCTGCAGGGCGCCCCCGTTGCGTCCCAGGACGATGCCCTGTCGCAGACAGACCACGCGGACGCCGAAGTCTTCGGCAACGTGAGCTTCGCGTTCCCAATCCACGCACACGCGGGCCAAAAAGTCATTGCCTGGGGCCGCCGATTCGTCCAGAGGCTCGTCACCGCGCGAGCCGTAGTAGCCGGACGCCGACGCGCAGATCAAGACACGCGGTGCAGCTTTGTCCGAACCACCCGTCTGGCCTTCGCCCTGCGCCGACCACATCGCCGTCACCAGATTGCGGGTCGTGATTTCCCGAGACTCGTGGATGCGCCGCTTCTTCTCCGCCGTCCACCGGCCGGCGACAGTTTCGCCGGCGAGGTGCACGACGGCATCAAGGCCGTGCAGGGCTGCCGCGCGTTGGGCGGTTTCCACGTCGGGCCGCTCGAGGTCCAGTGCGCGCACCTCAACGCCGGCAGGAAAGGCACCCACCGCCTGGGCTTTGGCGGGATCGCGAACCAGGGCACGGACCCTGTCACCGCGCTCCGCCAGCGCGCGCACAAGCGCCCGTCCCACAAAACCCGTGGCCCCCGTGACTCCAATTCGTTTCATGTCTGCCCTACTCAAGCACCCCGCGGCGAGAACGCGGGAAAACCACGCGATCCTTTCGAACCGGGCATGTTGCTATGCTTTTTCCGGTGATTCCGGGTGTTTTCATTGCCGTGTCCGCGTCTGTCCAAGTCGCGATGTCGTCCCTGTCGCTGACCAGTTCCGCTTTCAAGAACAACGAGAGGATACCCGTCGAGTACTCGTATTCGCAGTACGGATGCGTCGGGCACAATCTGTCACCGCCGCTGGAGTGGACCCCGGGACCGGATGGAACAAAGAGTTACGCATTGACTGTTTTTGACCCCGACGCCCGTCCCGCCGGGTGGTGGCACTGGGTGGTCTTTGATATCCCGGCTGATGTTCATACCCTGCCGGCAGGCGCCGGCAGCGGCGGCAACGTCGCTCTACCCAAAGGAACGCTCCAGGGAAGGAACGATTTTCAAACCGTCGGGTATGGAGGTCCGTGTCCGCCGCCGGGGCAGGATGCGCACCATTACATCTTCACCATCTATGCTCTGGACGTCGAGCACCTACCCGGAGTCACCAGCCTGACATCCGGACCTGTCCTCCTCAAGGTCATCCAAGGACACATTCTCGCCAAGGCCACTCTGGTCGGACGGTTCGGCCGCTAGCCGGCGACCGCCCCACTGGCCGCCGCGCACGTCCCCCAAACGAGCAATGAAAGAGGCTCGCTCCGCGGGCTGCGTCAGCCCCCGGGTTGGCTGACGCGGCGCATCGTAACGACATCGTCAAGCACAAGACCTGCAACGTATGGCGCCAGAGGCGTCGGGAGGATCGCCCGCGTCACGGGCATGTAGCGCATACCGTAGGGTGCCTGCAGCACGTCGTGCATCTGCGTTGCAAACAGACGCTCGACGGCCAGACTAGGTCCTTGCGCATCGACGATCAGGTGGTTCGGAAACGTCTGCACGATGACAAAGCCGGACCGCTGTAATGTCTTCATGACGGTCAGCTCGGCAGCCGCCCCGCCCGCTACGGGGCGCAGCAGAATCTGGATGCGGGTCGGGGCGTTTGGCGAGCGCCGTCCGAGGTCCGACAGACCGAAAACCCGCGGCGTCACATCGAGAGCCAGGGGACGAACCGGCTGGCTCATCGCAACCGGCGCCGCCAGCGCGACCGACAACGGGACGCGATTCGGGCAGATGGTGTTGGCAAAGGGCATACCCAGCGGCACGCCGATGCCGCTGGCACTGTCGTACCCGGTTTGGGCGGTGTAGTAGGGCGTACTGCTGCCGAACTGGTCGTTGCCGTTGACGACGTCGATGAATGCGCTTGGGCTCAGCGAGAAGACTTTATACGGCACCGCGGTCGGCGCAACGAACCGCACGTTACAGTACTCGTAGATCTCGGCCATCAAGGCGGCGTACTGCGGTGCGCTCCACGAGGTGCCGGCAACCGCGCTCCACGACCCGGCGGAGTAGATGGCATCGTATTCGGCCGGCATGGAGATGTCGGGAACGTTGCGCATCGTCGTCGAAGCCGGCGACCCGCTGACCCCCCGCTGGTACGTGGGGATGGTAAAGTACGCCGAGACGCCGCCGCCACCCGCACATTGCCCCGACGAACACGTGTGGTCATTCCAAACCGTTTGGCTCGTAAGTGTATACGGCGGGTAGGTTTCCGTACCGCCGACACCCGTCACGTTGGGATCGCTGGCCGGATAGCCGACGCCGACTGTGAAATTGCCGTTCGAGTAACATTCGTTCCCTTCGTCTCCGGATGCGGCGATAACCGCGATCCCCGCTTGCGCCGCTTGCTGCAGGATCGAATCGCTTGTGACACCGGGATACTCGCAGCCGGCGGCGGAGTAGCTGATGATGCCCGCCTTGCCGTCATTGATGATCTGATTGATCGCATCGTTGAAGTTCTGTTGCGTTAGGCTTGGGATGCCGTACAGGATAATGTTTGCACCGGGAGCCAAGCCTGCCACGGTCTCGACATCAAGATCGGCTTCTCCCTGGTCGGCCGTACCCGTGGGGCCGCCGTTGACCGCCTCCGAGCTGATGCTGCGGCCCGTGGCGGGAATCTGGAAGTACGACGTATACCGTTGCACGTCGCCACTGACATAGTACGCATCCATGACGATCGCCACGGTTTGACCCGAGCCGTTGTAGCCGCTTTGAACCGGAAACTGCAACGCGTTCGCGACTGCCGGCGGTCCCCACGCACCGTTGGGTCCAAAAGGCGGTCCCGTGAGAGGCAGGCCGTTTCCCGGAACGGGCGTTGGCGTTGCGGTCGGGGTTGGCTGTGGCGTCGGCTGGGGTTGCCCAGGTGGAGGCATGGGTGCCAGCGCCGAACCGCCGCCTCCGCCGCAGGCGATAAGAATCAAGCACAAAACGAGGGGTGCGACGCAAGCCGTCCGGTGAGTTGCTCGCCGCATATCCATATTTTCGACCATGGCGGTCGGTCCGCCTCATGTGGCGGCGGTCAAAAATCAATCGAGGCTCCATGCGGCACATGCCGCACCCATTACCTGGCCTTGCGCGCCCGGCAGGTTCCAGGAGGTCATTATTCCTCCAAAAACGGGTCTTTGAAGCCCTCGAGATGATTGCCGTCGCAAAACGGCTTGTTCTGCGAGCGACCGCAGCGGCAGAGTGTCACGCGATTGCGCACCTCATACCGTCCCGACTCGGCCGACTCGATGGGAATACCGCCCCGCACCCACAAGGGGCCGCTCTGACCTTGAGCCGGATCCTCCACGACGACGATCGATTGCTCGTAGGGCGGTTCTACAGGTTCTCCGGTGCCACGCCGCCGCAGCACAAGCCGGCCCGACGGACAGCGCGCGACTTCATGCAAGAGAAGTTCGCGCTTGTGCGGGTCGTTCGTCTCTTCGACCAGCTTCCAGGCTGACCCGTAATTGTCGCAAAAGCGAGCCGAGGCACATAGAATCTCGACGTCGTCCAGGGCAAAGTCCGGACCCGTCGTCGTCTCGGCCCGATTGCGGTACGGCTCGCGATTGGCGGTCTCCGAGCCGTCAAAGCCGATCTTGGCATGCGTTCCGTCGCAGAACGGCTTGTTGGCCGAATGCCCGCACCGGCACAGGGCGTACGCCGGCTTGACGTCAAAGGTCTTGCCGCGCCTGTACTGCCAGGATCCGCCTTCTTCGTTGGGTTCGATATACTCCACGGCAAGCGGAACCCCGCCGTAGACGAGGTACGGACCGTTCTTGGTAACGACGATTTTCCGGGGACGCTGGGGATCCATGACTGTCTCTTCTCTCAGCGCGAAGGTTTAGGCGCGGCGGCGGCGCACTGCTTTGCGCAACATCTTGACCGCCTTGTTGACGTGGCGCTTGACGACGTTACGCACGATCGATTCAACCTCCCTCTTGTGGGGGAAGCGGGCCAACTGAGGCACGACACCCACGACCACTTGACACGACGTGCAGGCAACAGTCCAGATGGTCAGCTGACCGCCGGCTCGTTCGGGCCGCGCACGGAAGGTGACCGCTTTGAGACAGTGCGGGCACTTGCGCTTGAAAATCTCACGCTCGGAATCGCCGGTGCGCTGCCTGCGTTGGGCCATCTAGGTACCTCCTTTCGGCTGCCGACTGCTCAGATCAATGCCAAAGGCTTGACGCGACAGCCGGGCCAACGTGCCGTCGGCTCTCATCTGAGCCAGCCGGCGCGTGATGGCTTCCAAGCCAACGTTGACAAAACGGGGGCGCACTCCCAAACGATCGCGCCAGTTCGCGCCCTACTGCGACGTCACATCCGCTCCACGACCCGTCGTGGGCGCGAACCGACATCGGTGCATCATCGGCGTCTGTCGCAATGACGAGCGTGCGGCGGCGGAGGATATCGGCGAGTACATCCCGCGCTGCCGAACCTGACGGCAGCGCGGCAGTGGGCTGACTTCCAAAACAGTTTTCGGATCCTCCGCAGGCGGCAACAAAAAGACATACCCCCACAGCGAAGGGAAGGAAAACCCGGACTCTGTCGACGTGGCGCATGGCGGGGATCTCCCGGCGGCCGGTGACGTCCCGCTAGCACCTTCACCGGTCGTATCAAAACTTAGGCTTGCCTCAGCCTGCGACCCTCTTTTCCCCGCGCGGCCACAACGATTTCCCCGCGCGGCCACAACGATTGCCGCATTCGAGCGCTGCGCGCCGGCCCGGCGTCCGGGCGTCGCGCGTGGCCGCGGCTGGTCTCAGCCTTGCGGCCTGCGTTAAGGGTAACCTGCGCGACGGCGCGATGGCGGCCGATGATATGTGGTAGACACATGTGTCGCCGGTGCCGAGCGGTAGAAGACGCACCTCGCCCCGTGCGGGCGTCCCTGGCCTCCTCCAGGGTCGGTCGCCGGGTCTTTCTTGGGACTCTTCTGTGCGGATGGGTCTGGTCGTCGTGGCCGCAAGCGGTGCTGGCCTCATCAAGTTGGGGCCCGCCGGATGGCAGTCCCGCTTCCCTGTCGGGCTCTTCGTCCCGACTCCGGAAGGCCTCCAGCGGTCAAACCTATCGCTTGACCCTCGTTCGTTTGGAGACCGGAGAGCGGGCATCGGTTCCCTTCAGCCTGGATGGCAAGACGCTGTACTGGCCCGGCTACAAGCAGCTATGCGCCATCCTGCGCGACGAGCACGTACCGCCGGATCAGGGGTGGGTGCAGATCGACGTCACGACCATTGAGGCGTTGTGGGCTGTTCAAGAGTATTTGCGCCGGGCCGGCATCCAGTCTCCGATCGTCGTCCACTCCGGATATCGCACGCCGCAAACCAATGCCCAGACCGAAGGCGCCGCGCGCAATTCCTACCATATGTGGGGCAAAGCGGTTGATTTCCACGTCCCCGGTGTCGGTCTGGATGATCTCGCCGGCATCTGCCAAGCCTGCCCGGCTAGCGGCGGCGTGGGATATTATCCGGCTGGCTGGGTGCACCTGGATACCGGCCCCAAGCGTTTCTGGATGGGTTAGACCCTCACCATCGGGCCTCGGACCGTGTGCCCTTCTGCTGGCACGGTCCGCAGCAGCCTTGGGCGGCTGCTGAGGCAGTACCGCCCCCGACCCGACCAACGTAGCAGCCCCCCGAGGTCCGCACCCACAGTAAACGAGCGTCGTACTCGCGAACTCTCACCAATCATGTGTGCTCTGGTCATGCCGGTTGACGACGGTACCCGCGTCCGGCCCCGCACCCCCGAGGTCGAGCGCCTTCAGCACCACATTCGCACACTGGCCAAACGCAAAAACGCCGTCATTTTGGCTCACATTTATCAGCGGCTGGAAGTCCAGGAAATCGCGGATTTCATCGGCGACAGTCTGAACTTGAGCCGCGAGGCGTCCCGCACGAATGCCGACATCATCGTCTTCTGCGGCGTCCACTTCATGGCCGAGACGGCCAAGCTCCTCAACCCCAAGAGGCTTGTTCTCCTGCCCGACATGAAGGCCGGCTGCGGGATGGCCGATATGATCACGGCCGACCAGGCGCGGGCCTTCAAGGCACAATACCCGGGCCGGCCCCTCGTCACGTACGTCAACACGTATGCCGAGGTCAAGGCCGAGGCCGACATCTGCTGCACCTCGACCAACGCCGCAACCGTCGTGCGGTCGCTGCCCGACCGCGAGGTGCTCTTTGCGCCCGACATGTACCTCGGCGGCTGGGTGCAAAAGCGCCTGCCCGAAAGGCGGATTATCACCTGGCACGGCTACTGTCCGACGCACTACGTCATCCAGCCTGGCATGGTCCGCGCCCGCAAAGCGCAACATCCGGAGGCTCTTGTCTTGGCCCATCCCGAGTGCTCGCCCGAAGTGTTGGAATTGGCCGACTTCGTCGGGAGCACGCAGGGCATCGTGGAGTTTGCGGGGCGTAGCAGCGCCTCCGAATTCCTCATCCTCACCGAAGCCGGGTTGATCTTACGGCTGAAGGCTCTGCATCCGCACAAGAAGTTTTACTCCATCGCACCCTGTCCGCACTGTCCGTACATGAAGTTCGTGGAGTTGGAGAAGGTTGCGGCATGCTTGGAGCAGGAGCTCAATCCGATCGAGATTCCCACGGCGATCATGCTGCGGGCGCGGCGCAGCATCGAACGCATGATGGCGGTCTCGACATCGGTGCAACCGGCCGACTAGGTTTGACGACGTCACGCCATTCTTGATGGGCATGCAGAGCGACGTCCTGATCATCGGATCCGGCGCGGCCGGATTGCTCACCGCCTTGCACTGTGCCCACAAGCACCTCGACGTCACGCTGGTCACCAAAGGCACGATTGAAGAATCCAATACGGCCTGGGCGCAGGGCGGCGTTGCGGCCTCGCTCGACCTCGAGGAAGATTCCGCGACCGCGCACCTGGCCGACACCTTGGCCGCGGGCGCAGGCCTGTGTGATCCGCAGGCCGCCGCCATCGTCGCCGCCGAGGCGCCGCGTCGCGTCGAGGAATTGCACGCACTGGGTGTCGCCTTCACGCTTTCGGCGACGGGCGAATTAGCTCTGACGCGGGAAGCGGCGCACAGCCACGCACGCACGGTGTACGCCGAGGATGCGACCGGCAAGGCCATCCAGACGACGCTTGCCGAGAGGGCCCTTCACCATCCGCGGGTCACCGTGCTGGAGCGCGCTGCGGCGCAGCGCCTCATGTTGCGAGACGGGCGATGCCATGGGGCGGCGATCATCCGCAACGGCGCGCAGGTTGAGGTACAGGCACGGTACGCGACGGTCCTTGCAACGGGCGGAATCGGACGGGTCTTCGAGCGCACGACCAACCCTCCCGGGGCAACCGGAGACGGCCTCCTGCTCGCCGCCTGGGCCGGGGTGGAGCTGGCCGACGTCGAGTTCGTCCAATTTCACCCCACTGCGCTCGCGGTTCCGGGAGCCCCGGCGCTGCTCGTCTCCGAAGCGGCTCGCGGCGAGGGCGGCATTTTGGTCAACCGGGAAGGGCGGCGCTTTTGCTTCGACGCTGACCCACGGGGCGAACTTGCCCCTCGCGACGTCGTGGCACGAGCCATCTTTCGGGAAATGCAGCGTTCCGGAGCGGGCGTGTGGCTTGACTTGCGCCCCATCGGATCCCCGCAATTTTTGCGCAGCCGCTTTCCTAATATTGCTGCGGCGTGCGCGCGCTTCGGGGTGGACATTGCCACGATGCCCATTCCCGTCGGGCCGGCCGCCCACTACCACATGGGCGGCATCCGCACGGACCTGCACGGGCGGACCAACGTGAGTCACCTGTACGCCGTGGGAGAATGTGCCTGTACCGGACTGCACGGCGCCAACCGCCTAGCGGGCAACTCGCTTGCCGAGTGCCTGGTCTTTGCCGGCCGGGTGGCGGATGATATCCTGGGCGGGGCCGGCGATTCGGTGCAAGCCGGCGGCACGTTTGACGCCGCCCCGGACGGCGCCAGAAGTGGTCAGCCCGGCCGGGCGACGCCGGAGATCCTTGAAGCGCCCTCGCCCGAGGACGTGCCGCAGTTGCGCACCCGCATGTGGCAGGCCGCGAGCGTGGAGCGCACCGCAGACGACCTAAGCGCGCTATGCGACGAGTTGCGCGCCTGGCCCGTCCGCCAGGCCGAGGGCTCGCGTGGGGCTTTGGAGCGGCGCGCACTGCTCACCGTCGCACGCTACATTGCTGCCGCCGCCCTCCTGCGCGAGGAGAGTCGCGGTGCTCACTTCCGGCGTGATTTTCCGGCACGCGACGACGCCCATTGGCGCGCCCGCATTGTGTGGGTGGGCGACTCGTACCGCGTCGAGCCCCTGGCCGTGCCGGCCGCCTCGTAGGGTCTTGCAACCGTCGTGGCCGCGCGACACCCGGCTCTGAGCGATCAACCCTTTGCACCGATGTCGCACCGGGAGGCGTTGCGCTTTCTGCCGCTCGTGGCTGCGGCCCTGGCAGAAGACGCGGCGTACGCCGACGTCACAACGCTCGGGTCGGTTCCCCGGGGCGCGCACGCCCGCGCCGGCCTTGTCGCACGGTCAGCAGTCGTCGTGGCCGGGCTCGAACTGGCGGCCCTCGTTTTCCACACGTTCGAGGAGCGGATCGTCTGGGAGCCACAGGTTACAGACGGGGCCCTCGTGGGCTGCGGGCACGAGGATCGCGCGAACGGCGCGACCGGAGTTCTGGCGCGCGTGCAGGGACCGGCTCGCGCCCTGTTAAGCGCGGAACGCGTCGCATTGAACTTTGTGTGCCGGCTCAGCGGCATTGCGACGCGGACGCGCGCGTTCGTGGATGCCGTGGCCGGGTTGCCCGTACGCATCTGCGATACGCGAAAGACGACACCCGGCTGGCGTGCCCTGGAGCGTTACGCCGTTCGAGCCGGAGGAGGATACAATCACCGCTGTGACCTGGCGCAGACAGTGCTCATAAAGGATAACCACATCCTCGCTGCGGGCTCACTTGCCGCGGCGGTGCAGCACGTGCGGGCGACCGCGCCGGCGAGCCTGCTCATCGAGGTGGAATGCGACACCCTGGCGCAGGTGGAGGAGGGCTTGGCCTGCGGTGTCGATGCGGTTCTGTTGGACAACATGACACTGGACGACATGCGTCGCGCGGTGACCATTGTGAGCGGACAGGCCGCCGTGGAGGCTTCCGGCGGGATCACGCTGGAAAACGTCCGCGCCGTCGCAGAGACAGGGGTGGATGTCATCTCGGTCGGAGGGCTGACGCATAGCGCACCCGCAGCCGACCTTGCGCTGGACTTTCTGTCGGGGGTCGAATCGTGAACGAGGAACGGGATCGCACAAGCTCAGGGGTTCGGGAAACCGAGAACCAGCGCGTGAGCTGGGTGGACGCTCACATGGGGCGGACCTCCAAGGAGACGGCCGAGCGGCTGCTGAGTGTCGAGCAGCCGCGTCCGCCGACCGATGCCCCGGTGTTGACTCTGCGTGGCGTGCAGGTCCGTTGCGTCGCCGGGGGAGCTTCCAACTTTTGGATCATCCAATCCGAAGCAGCCGAGCCTATTCTGACGGGCGACTATCCGTTGATCGGCATGTCCCCGACCGCGTACTTCATTCAAGTGCCCGAGTTCAATTGGCTGCCGTACGCGGTGCAACGCAACCGCCTGACGCCGGAGAACCACAGCATTCGGGGCGACGCTGCTCGTCTGGAGGCGGACATGCGCGAGATCTACGGAGGATGAGCCACGAGGACGCCCGTCCCAAGGGAACTACCGGCGCCGGTTTTTAATCGTCCTGGTCCAGTTCGCGAAGGCATCCAGAAACGCCGTCAACTCCGCCTTGAGGGCTTCATCGACGAGCTCGCCCTGAGCGCCAAACTTCTCCGCCGCACGGCCGACGCGAAGCTCCGGGTCGACCATAAAATAGACTTCTTCAATTGTGGCGATCTGGCGAAGCGCGGCTTGCGCCCTCACTGTACCGTAGTACCCGGTCGAGGCGCCCGCAATGGCCGCCGGCTTGCCCTCCAGAACAGAATCCCGGGGCGGGCGTGAAGCCCATTCGATGACGACCTTCGTGACGGCGGAAATCGTGCCGTTGTGTTCCGGCGTCACGATCAGCAGGCCGTCGGCTGTCCGGATCTCTTCACGTAGGCGTACGACCGAGGGCGGCGGGTTGTCTTCCAGGTCCATATTGTAGAGCGGGATGTCCGAGATGTCCAACTCCCGGATCGTGACGCCGGCAGGCGCAGCCTTGGCCAGCGCACGCAACAGCATCCGGTTGTACGAGTTTTTGCGCAGGCTACCCGCGTAGCCCGCAAAGGTCAGGACGTCATCAGCCATGAGCTGTCGTGTGCGTCACTGCGGCTGGGTTGACCTGCCGCAGTCATCTTCTGGCTCGGGGTGGCTTCACCCCGGTTGCCTGCTTTCCGATAACAGGAACGGAAGGCAGGTGCGCCCATGCGACGTCGCATTGTCCTTGTCCTCGCGATGACCGTCCTTGGTCTGGCGGCCGTTGCCGGCACGCCCTCGCGAGGACTGACGGCGTTGGATCCGGCAGCTCCCGCCGTGTCGCCAACCCCGGCGGGTGCCGGCGCCGCGTCTTTGGCGCCGTTCGTGGAATATCCCAACACCCTCCCGTCGGCCGACCCGCGCGCCATTGGCGCCGGTACGGATGGAGCGCTGTGGTTTGTGGAACCTGCTGCCAACGCCATTGGCAGAATCACGACCGCCGGGATCGTGAGCTCATTCTCTTTACCCTCGGCCGGTTCCAAGCCGACGATTATCACCGCTGGCTCGGACGGGAACATGTGGTTCACCGAACGCGGCACGGGCATCATCGGCCGATTATCGCCCAAGGGCGCCCTGCGTGAATTTCACCTGCCGTCGCCGTACTCCGCCCCCTTGGGCATCACCAGCGGACCCAACGGCAGCCTGTGGTTTACCGAGTACGTCGGCGATAAGGTGGGGGAGATGACGCCGGATGGCAAGGTCACGGAATACCCGATAGGCACCGGCAGCGGCGCGACGGAGATCACCCTGGGGCCCGATGGCAACCTCTGGTTTGCCGAACAAAACGCCAACAAGATTGGGCGGCTGACGCCGGGCGGCGCACTCACTGAATTCGCTCTGGCTGGCGTCGACAATTATCCGACGAGCATCGTCGCCGGGCCGGACGGGGCTCTGTGGTTCACCGAAGTCGGCAGCGGGCGAATTGGCCGCATAACGACCGACGGCGCAGTGACGACGTATCTCATACCCACGCGTCACAGCGGGCCCAGCGGCATTACTGTCGGCCCCGACGGCAACATCTGGTTCACCGAAACGAACGTAAACCAGCTCGGCACGATCGACCTGCGCAGCGACGCGATCCGCGAGATTCCCTTGCCCGTTGCGGGCAGCGCCCCGTTCGGTATTGTCACCGGGCCGGACAATAACCTGTGGATCACAGAATCGGCTGGCAACAAACTTGCCCGCTACACCCCATCCCTTCCGTAGCCTCAATGCGTCTTTCCGAAGGTGCGAGGCGTAAGAAACGTAGCGGCCGCGCTTGCGCGACCGACACACGGCAAGATCACGTAGCGTCGCGCTTGCGCGACCGAGAGAACGCAGCACATTCAAATGGCAGAAGACGTACGTTCTCTCGGCCGCGTGAACGCGGCCGCTACGGAGAATAGGTCACACCAACACCTGTTTCAGCGCAGGTAGTGATCGAACCATTCCAGCCACAGGCGGTACAGATCCTCGACGCGCACTGGCCCGTTGACCTCGTGTCCCGGCTCGGGCCACGCAATGAAGCGCACCGGCACGTGATTATCCTTGAGGGCATGGTACATCTTGTAGGATTGCGTGATCGGAACACGCACGTCACCCGTATTTGAGAAAATCAAGGTTGGCGTGTGAATATTCTTCCAGTAGCTGATGGGCGATTGCTCGATGTAGGATTGCATGTTGTCGCCCACCCACGGCGAGCCTTTGAAGTATGCCCCGTCGGAGACGTTGGAGTCACTTAAGTCGTAATCTTCGATGGTGTCCGTCTCGGCGGCCCCCATGACGTCCGCCTTCCAAACGTCGTAGTGGCCGACGAGCCACGCCGTCATGTAGCCGCCGTACGACCATCCGCACACCGCGATGCGTGACGAGTCGACGATACCCATCCTTTCCACCGCCGCCAGCCCGGCCATAACGTCGCGCCCGGGCCCGTCGCCGGCATCGTTCCAGATTGCCCGCTCATAAGCGTTGCCCAGGTTGTCGCTGCCACGATAATTGGGCTGGAAGACGAGGTAGCCGCGAGCTGCGGCCAGTTGCACCCAATCCCAAAATTCCGTCGTGGCGGCCGCGTTCGGACCGCCGTGCACCCGTACGATCAGCGGGTACTTTCGTCCGGGGCGATAACGGGGTGGAAACGTCAGCACGCCGTCTTCGGTGAAACCGTCCGGACCCCGCCAGGTGATCGTCTCATTGCGGCCGAGGTCAAGCCCGGCGATGTCGGCGTTGACGTCGGTCAGCCTTCGCAACCGACCGCCGGGTGTAGCGAGATAGTACAGTTCGGTGGGATGACGGGGGGACGCACCGCTGAACGCGATCTCGCCGTGCGGTCCCACGGCGAAGTCGATCCAATAGTCGTTGGACGGGTTGACGTCGCCCAGGTTGAGCTTGCGCGGCGGCCCGTGGAGCGGCTGTAGCCAGAGAGAGACACGAGTCCCGTCGTTGGCGCCGACAAGGAGCGACGTCCCGCCCGGCATCCACAAAGCGCCATTGACGTCGCGATCCAGCGCGCTTGTGACATCCCGGCCGTCCCCACCCGAGGCCGCTGACACGTAGAGCTTCCATTCATTCATCAAGTTCCCGCCGAGATTGTACCAGTATGCGACGCGACGGCCGTCCGGCGAAAAGGCAGGGTACAACTCCAGCCGCCGCCGGGAGGTCAAGGGGCGGATGCGCCCGCTGCGGGCATCGACGATGACGATCGTCGAGCGATCGCCGTCTCCCGTGTGCGGTGTCGGCACGATGTTGAGTGCCAGCTGGGAGCCATCCGGTGACCACGACAGGGGAACCGGGATATCCGGCGACACAATGCTCCACGACCCCGAGGTGAGGCGGCGCGCTCGTCCCCCCGACGAGGGGATGAGCCAGACGTGGATGGGCATTGGTTCTTCGGTCGTGAGGTAGGGGTCGTTGCCGACCTCGAAGTAGTCGTGGCCGGCGTCGATCGCGGCCTTGTTGGGAGGATCGTCTTGCGTCGTGTAGGCGATCGTTGTGCCGTCCGGTTTCCAGCTGAAGACGTCAACCCCGTTGGGCGCATTGGTCACGCGCCGCACCGTGCCCGTGGCGAGCGTCAGGATGAAGACTTGTTGTTGCGGATCCTTGCCTGACTCGTCCGTTGCCAGGTACGCAATCTTCGTCCCGTCCGGCGACCACTGCGGGCTTGCCACATCCCGCTGCGGCAGAGCCGGCACGCGTTGCCTGCCGTCCGGGATGCTGACGAGAAGGAGCGACGAGTCGTAACGGTTGCGACCGTAGTTCGGGCGCGTCAGCACGCACACGATTCGCCTGCCGTCCGGAGAGATGCGGGGGCTCGAGATGTCCACGATGCGACGCACGTCCGAGATGTGGATGGGGCGGCCCGAGGCTGTGCCGGCGAGCGCCGCCGTGCATCCCAGCAACAACGCCGCCATCATCCATGTCCCACGCATGGCCTTTCCGTACCGGGAGGCAAGAGATCGTTCCTGCCTGTCTAAGCCTGCGAGCACAACGATGCGATGCGCCTCTCGGCGGTGCGCCGATCGGCTCGGTTAGCGAGGTGGCGAAAGGTGGTACGTCTCATCTACTATCTTGACGTGTTGTCGTCGTGGTGTTATCTGTGCGAGCCGCACGTGCAGGCGTTGCGGGCGCAGTATGGCCGGCGCCTCGAGTACGAGTGGCGCATCGCACTCATCACGGCGGGCAACCCTCACGGCTATTCCCGCGAGCAGGTCGAGTGGTTCTACAAGCGCTCGGCGGCGGTCACGGGCACGCGACTGAATGCCGCGTGGTGCCAGGGGCCGCACACGAGCCTGGCCCCCAACCTGGCAGCCGAAGCCGCGCGCTCGCTTGGGTTTGAGGACGACCGTGTTCGTCTGGCGTTGGCCCGAGCCGCGCTCGTGCAGGGCGTCCCCATCTACCTGAAAGGGGAGGCGGCCGCGGTCGCCGCTGTAGCCTGTGATCGGGATGTCGCGGAGATCCTGGAACGAATGGATGATCCGGCGGTGGAACGGCGGATTCGTGAGACGAGTGAGGAGTTTGCCGCCCTGCAGCTGGACCAGCGCCCCGGCTTTGTCTTCGTCAGTTCCATCGGCGACCGCGCCGCTTTCTCCGGCATCTGGCGCAGGGAACCGCTGGCGGCGGTCATCGACGCGATGCTCAAGGACGCCGACGCCTATGCGGCATTCGCAGCCGCCAACCCCCCGTTGCCGGCGCACTAACGCAAACTCCGCGGGCTCTCTCACGCACAATCGATACACGTGACTGGGTCTTTGCCCGTGCGATCGCGCTTGCGCAACCCGCGGGTAGCGGTCGGCTTCAGCCGAGCGTCGCGCTTGCGCAACCGGCAGAACGTCTCTCATGGGCGTCGCACAATACGCCACACTCCATCGGCCGCGCAAGCGCGGCCGCTACACTTCGACCTTCTCGGGCCGCGCAAGCGCGGCCGCTACGGCAACCACTACCCGCAAGCCCCGCAAGCGCGGCCGCTACAGACGAGTAGGAAGCCATTCCGGCATCAAGTTCCGGCGGCGCCCCCCAGGCGGAGAACGTACTTGATGATGAGGCGGTCCAACGAGACCGGCGCAGCCGGGCTGCCGTAGTTGACGAACAGCTCGTTTCCGTTGGCGAATCGCGTATGGAAGCTGCTCGCAAAATTGAGGCCGGGCTGCGCGAAGCCACCCGTGCCGTTGATGGTGCGCAGTGCCAGAGTGATGTTACTATCCGTGCCTAGGGATTCTCCAACGGCGATGCTGCGGAGAATCTGGCCGTTCACACCCATGCTCGCCGAGCGCTCGTGCGAACCGGCATACATTGCCTGAACGTTGAAGCGTGACCCCAAAGACCGCGTTGCCGTGACGTTGAAGAGTTGCAGGTAGAACGTCGAGAAGGGACCGGCACTGTAGGTAAAATCCGTCGGTGAGGGGGTCCCATCTTTGTAGCCTAGCGACACGGACGACTGATTGAAGGGCAGTCGCCGCCCTCCCGTGAGGACCGGATCATCGAGCGACGTCGTGGACTGGGTCAGATTCAGGTGGAAGAGGTTGTTGGTGAAGATGTCGGTCGTTCCCAGGAAGTCTGCCTGCTTGACCGTGCCGCTGTGTGTCAGGAAGCGATCGACGCCAAAGTATCCGGTCCAGGTCTTGATACCTCGAGAGGAGGTCGTAAAATCCGTTGAAACCTGCGGGCCGCGGAGGTCGTTGACGTTGGTGAATCCGTCCAGGGGACCGTACTGGGGCGCCACGTCGACGTAGCCCGTGTAGACCTCATAGTTCGGTTTGTGCACGTCGACAAATCCGCTCCGCGCGTAACTGAAGACTTGGGACGGATCGGTCGTCAGGCGGCGCTGTTCGAGGGCTTGATCGTAACCCCACACAAACCCTGACTGCAGGTTGCGCCCCGCCAGGCCCGTCTCGACGGTGCTGTCGTTCCCTATGTCATGGTGAGCCAGCACGCCGTAGACCCAGTACAGGAAGGTCCGATCGGTCAGGGCATGTTTGAAGCCGAAGGCTTGATCGTCCAAAACGGCTCCGGGTTGTGTCGCGCGCACGGAGAGCAGGCCAAACTGCTGCAGGCCGTACGTGCCTTCGATTTTCAATCCGCGGTCGAACGTGCCGATGCTGGGCGAATAGAAAATCTCGTCGGGCACACTGAGCTGACTCCCCAGAACAACCGATTGATTCGTAAAGTACGCGGCACCCTGGGCGAAAAAGGGGCGGTACTCGGTGAGGTTGCGCGGGAAGACTTGAGGCACGATGGTCTGCTGATCGACTTCCACGTTTGAGAAGTCCGGATTCAGCGCCCCCACGGCCGCAATGGTATTTGTCAGCGGATAGGTAACGTCCAAGCCGTAGTTCCGCACAGTCTGCGTGGCAAACGTATTGTTGGGCTGTGCAAAGAGCTTACGGTCGCGGCCCATGCTCTCCAGACCGTAGATCTCCGCGCGGGGCCGTGGCCGTGCGGCCGCCAAAGCCAGAACGATACCGGTGAGAGCCGGCCAAAACCGGGCGTCGCTGAAGGCTGGCCAGTTTGGCGGTTGCCCATCCTGCATTAGACCATTATAGGCCCAGGTATAGTGCTCAGCCACCCCCGCGACGCCGCGGATGAAATTGAAGCGCCAGGTCCGCGGACTGCCGCCCGCGGCTCGCAAGTCCGCCAGAGGAATCGTCAGCATGGCTGTCCATGTCGAACCCGTGACGGCGGCTTGCGCCTCCCAGGGCGGCGCGTAGCGGGCCGATTCGGATGCCTGCTGGTAGCGGACCGCGCGGGGCGTTGTCTCGAAAAAGTAGACTTGCGAACCGGCTCCGCTGGTATCGATGCCGACCGCGACGAAGTCGTCCTGCCCGAAACCAATGTTGTTCGTCGTTTGTTCGGCGTGAATGGGGACGCCGTCCTGGTCGCAGCGGAAGGCAACATACACGTTCTTGTCGTCATACAGCAGGTAGGCTGTCGTTGCCAGCTTTGCCGGGCGGCGCGTCGTCAAGTCGAAGAACTCGGATGCGGTTACTGCCTTGCCCCAAGCCGGATCGGAGAGCTCCGCGTCAAACTTCGGTTTGGCTTGTATCCGCACCGCTGCAAATGACTGCGCGGCCGTTGTCGCCGCTGAAGCGGGCTGGACGGTTCGACCAAGCACAAGGATCAGAATCGATATGATGGCAAGAAAAAACCTCATGCGAGCCATCCTTTGCGCTCTCAGCGGCCCGCACCCTGGCCTGACGGCATGATGGCGGACGCCCTTCCGGGGGCTATGTGCTCTCGCCATGATAAAACGCAACGCCGACATCCCGACCTCTTGAAAATGAGCTGAAAAGCGAACAGCCCGGGAAAGCGAGCCGCGCCCTGTCAGGCGGTACTCCTCTTGACGGTCGAATGTTGCAGCCGGAAAGGAGAAAGGTTCTCTCGGTCGCGCAAGCGCGACCGCTA
>CADDZI010000004.1 GCA_902812405.1 bacterium
CGCTCGCCCGGGCGAATGTGAGAAGGTGGTGGTTTGATCCGGCCGGCCTATTCCATGTGCGCGACGAGGATGGGTTTCGAGGTTGGGATGGGAGAGCCGCCGGCTTTTTCGATGGTGATCGCGACGACCGCACCTTTGACCGGGGATGCCGCCATCACGACGGCGCCGTGGCCGCGCGCATCCGGCGAAAAGGCAGGCTCGGGTGTCGGCTGCTTTCCCGGGAGAATGATCCAGGCCTGGTACTGTTTGCCGGCCGGCAAGGCGGGCAGCCCCTCCATCTCGACTCGCAGGAATCCGTGGATCGCTTTCACGGTACCGCGCACCTGGCATGCGGGGACGGCTTGGGTGCACGCCAGAGTCCAGGATGGGCCTGCGGTCATTGCGTGCAGCCACCATGCGCCGGCTGCCAGAGCGACCGCCGCGGCGACAGCCGCCGGAATCTGCCACACGCGCCGTTGCCGAATGCGAAGCTGGGGCCTCGCGGCGAGCCTGGAGAGGACGCGCTCGCGCAGGGCGGCCGGAGCGGCTTGCGTTGCGCTGACGCCAACGGCTGCCGCGGCGGTTGCGTAGCGGCGCAGCTCACGCCGGCAGGTGTCACACTCCTCGAGGTGGGCCTGCAGCGTGGCACATTCGTCCTCGCCGGCCGGGAGAGCACCCGCCGCAAATGCGGCCACGAGGTCGAGCATGGCGTCGTCGTGCTGCGGGCTCATGGCGCCGTCACCTGCTGCGACAGAGCTTCCCACAGCTGCCGTAAGCCGCTGCGGATGCGGCTCTTGATGGTTCCCAGCGGCGTGCCCGACCGTTCGGCGACCTCTCGATAGGAAAGCCCGCCAAAGTACGCTTGCTCGATTGCCTCCCGCTGCTCGGCCGGGAGCCGGCGCAGCGCTTCGCTGACAGCCGTCGCCTGCACGCGGGAGACGACTTCTTCCTCCACATCGATGGGGGCCGGCAGGTCGACGGGCATATCTGATTCGCGGGTACGGACGGCGGCGCTGCGCACCACATCGAGTGCGGCGTTGCGCGCAACGCGCGCCAGCCATGCGGTGAGGCTGCCGCCGCTGAAAGCGTGCGGCTTTGACCACAGCGTCAAGAAGACGGACTGCGTGATGTCCTCAGCCGCCACAGGGTCTCCCACAATACGCCGGCAGATTCCGTAGACCAGGTTGACGTAACGGTCGTAAAGGGCCGCGAAGGCGGCTTTATCGGCGGCCGCCACCCGGCGCATGAGCTCGTGATCGTCGCTCACAGGACCTCCGGGTTCGGCTGTATCCAAAACGAAGCCTTGTGCGGGAAGAGCATGAACCGCGGGCCGAGCCGCAGACGCCTGGGTACGGTGCCGGACTGCCGGGGCCGGCACTGCTACGGCGTGGAGCCCGGCGCAGCGGAGATCGTGGCCCGTGGCGGCGACCGGCATGAGTATCACGTGAGAAGTAACGGACAGGGGGGCTCTTCGGCTTGCCCGTCAGAGGAGATGTAAGACCGTCTGCACACTATTCGGGTACGGTGTCGAGGGGAGGCAGACCAGGTGCGGTTCTACAGATTTTTTCAGACTGCGATTCCATGCGGAGTAGGGATGGCGATGCTTGCCGCGGGATGCAGCAGCAGCGCAACGCCGCCCGCCCCCCCGCCGCCGGCGTCCGGTGCGATGTACGTCACCGACTTCGCGAATCAAGCAGTTCTGGTGTACTCGCAGAATGCAAATTGCAATTGCGCGCCGAGGCGCTTTCTGCAGGGGGGCAACACGGGTTTGGCAGGCCCGGCAGGTGTGGCCGTCGACGCAGCTGGGGCAATCTACGTGACGAATGAGGCTGTCAACACGCTCCGTGTCTATCCGCCCGGCGCCAGCGGCAATGCCCCATCGATTTTGACGATAACGGGTCTGTTCTCTCCTGTGGGCGTCGCCGTTGACGGCGCCGGCAATGTCTACGTGGTCAACAGTGCGTCCTCGGGAGGGATCCCCTCCATTGCCGTGTATGCGCCGGGGAGAACAGTCCCCTCGACGACCATTAGCGGCACCGCCACCGGTTTATCCGAGCCCGCCTACATTGCGCTAGACGGCTCGGATAACATCTGGGTCACAGATACGGTGGGGAATCGCGTCGAAGAGTTTTTGGCCGGCAGCAGCGGCAACGTGGCGCCGAACATCATTATTGCGGGCGGCAGCACGGGTCTGTCAAGCCCTGAGGGCATCGCGTTCGGTCCCAATGGATACCTCTATGTTGCCGTCGTGAATCCGCCGGGCGTTCCGGATGCCGTACTGATCTTTCAAACCCCATCCGCTCCCGGCACCTATAACCAGGCTCCGCTGAATGAGTTGTGCGGTCCCAACACCCTGGTTAACAACCCCGCCGGGATTGCCGTAAATTCCCTGGGGACGCTGTTTGTCGTCAACGCACAAAGCTCGCTTGGATCAGGCTACATCACGACGTTCTCCGCCGGGAATATCGGCGGTGGCCCTTCGTGTGTTGCCGGCCCCGTGCCCAACGCCGTCATCGGGGGCAATAACACGCCGTTTGCGGATCCGCTCGGCATCGCGCTGCATTGATCTGACCTCTCATGGCCGGCCGCGTCAACGCGGCGGCTCCGGGGCTCGCGCGCCGTTACCGGAGCGACACTTACACGTCTGTCTCGCTGAACGGGACAAATAATGTCGATTCCACCGTCCCTCGGCGTCGCGGAGCCTGCTCGTTGGCGGCGAATACTTTCTGTCCGGCTGTGCGCCCCCAAGCCGGCTGAAGCCGGGTGCGCACACTGCTCTAACCAGTCCATGCTAGGAAGTATATCCTCTACCAAGATGCCGACCCAGACGACGATGACCTCCCTCTCTGCGGACGCCGGGAACGTGCCGCAGGTTTGCGTTTTGCCGAACGGGTTGCGCGTGGTCGGCACGCGCATGCCGAACGCACGCAGTCTCAGCTTTGTTTTGGCGGTGCGCGCGGGCTCGATCTACGATCCGCCGGACCAGGCGGGCCTGGCACATTTCCTGGAACACCTGATCTTTAAGTCCACGCGCGACCTATCGCGGCATGAGATTGCGGCGGCAATGCAACGCTGCGGCAACCGCTTCGACCCGACGACGAGCAAGGAGTTCATCTCCATTGCCGGTACGGTTCCGCTGTCGAAGATTCACCTGGCGCTCGAATTAGTCGCCAGCGTGGCCCAGCGGCCGCTTTTCGATCCGCCGGATGTCGAAACCGAACGCCGCGTCGTGCTTGAGGAGTTGCGCGACTGGGAGATCGATCCGAGCAAGCGCATCGAGGTTCTCACCGACCGCACGCTGTGGGGATCGCATCCCTTGGGTCGCGACACGGGCGGCACGCGGGCCAGCGTGCGCGCACTGACGCGCGAGCAGGTGCGCCGGTTCCACCGCAAGTTCTTTCATCCCGCCAATGCCGTTCTCAGTATGGCCGGTCCGTTAACGGCGGCGGAGATGTTTGCGGCCGCGCGGCGGCACTTCGGGGCGTGGCGTCCGACCTCGCTCGCGTCCCTGCCGCGCCGCCCTTCCACTGCCGCGGGTGCGGTTGCCGTGCGTCAAGCGCGGCGCCCGCAGGTCGTGCGACGCGCGGACAGCCAGCAGGTCTGGTTCTCCATCTCAACCACGACGCCATCGTATCCGCAGGGCCGGCGCGCGATGCTCCAGACGCAGCTGGCGCAGGTTCTCATCGGCGACGGCGACGGCAGCCGCCTATGGGATGGATTGCGGGAGCGTCTGGGTTTGGCGTACGAGGTGTATGCAACTCTGGACTTCTACGCCGACGTCGGCGTCATGAGTGCCATGGCGGCGGTGGGGCGTAGCCGTGCCGCACGCGCCGTGCGGGAGGCCAAACGTATCCTGCGCGATACGTCGGCTCGCGGCTTCACGCGCAACGAGGTGGAACGCGGCAAGGATGCCCTCGCCGCGCAGATCGATCTACTCGCGGATTGGAACGCCGCCAATGCCGCGCGCTATGCCGAACTGGCTCTCCTGGGCCAAGAGCTCACGACGCCGGCACAGGAGCTGGACGAGCTTGGGATGCTCGGCGCGGCCGAGTTCAATGCATTCCTGCGGGAGCGGTTGACGTGGGATGGCGCGGCGGTCTGCGCCATCGGTGAGGGACCGGCTTTGGCGGCCATCGCCTCATAAGATCGGCGGTCCGCTGCGCCCGGAGATGCCGGCAGGAGAGGCTGTCGGGTCCCGACGGGGCCCTCACCGGCACGGGTTCCCCGGACCCATGCGGTGCCGGGGGCCTATTCGTCTGCCTGGACATGGCGCGCCGTGTCAAGGACAACGGCGGCCCACACCTCGACGCCGACTCGCTCGGTGTTGACGACGAGGTCGTACAGCGCGGGATCGCGCCAGTTCACCCCGTAGTGCTGCGCCATGTAGGCCTGCCGCTGCTGGTCCGAGCGCTTGATGTCGCGCACCGCCTCCTCGGCCGAGCAGCCGGTCCGATCGCGCATCCTCTGCACGCGTGACTCGACCGGCGCGGTGACGAACACGCGCAACGTGTCGCGCCGCCCGCGCAAGAGGACGGGGGCCCCGCGCCCGATGACGACCAAAGGTCCGCGTCCGGCGTCGGCATGCTCGCGAATGATCGCTGCGGTCAGCTGAACCAGCCGCTCTTCGGACCAGTCGGGCAGCGTTCCGGCCGCATACGCCTCCGGATAGGCCGCGCTGATCACGCGAAAGAGACGTTCGGCAAAACCCTCGACAGCCTCGTCGTGAGCCCTGACGTATGCCGACGGTGCTCCGATGCGTGCTGCCACCAGATCGACGATCTGATGGTCAAGCAGCTCGGCTCCCGCGAGCCGCGCGAGGAGTTCTCCCAGCAGCCGACCGCCGGCGCACAACTCGCGCCCAATGGCGATAATCACGGCTGCAGCGCAGGATACCCCCGGCGCGCAACCCCCGGGGCGCGCATCGTGTTATGCCGCCGTGCTGTCCGGGAGGCGGAAGGTTGTAGGCAGCAGTCTGCCGCCTTCGCGCTGCAATGCATCGCGGATGACCGAAACCGGCAAGCCGGCCGCCTGCGGGTCGATCCCGACAAACCATGTGAGGTCGGACCGCCGCTCGTCACCCCGTGCCGGCGGACGCAGTCCCCCGTCGCCCGGATCCCGCACTGCGACCTGGATACGATGCGGTGCGACACCTTGGTTGCGCAGCCAGTCGATCGCTGCGGTCGCATCGCGCAAGAGCGTGAACGCGGCCGCGATGTAGGTGCCGGTGCCCATGTCGCAGCATCATTGTGCGATTGCACCGCCGCCGCCCTGCCGGCGGGGCGTGCTTTTGGCACGTCTCGGACAGGAGGCGGAGCCGGGGCTGGGAACAATCGCCCAGGCGCCCGCCACCGCGGTCTCGCGCCCGTCCCAACGGGGTACCTATGACGGCAAGAACTCCCATTACCGTGGCCTACGGAGACGGCATCGGCCCGGAAATCATGCGCGCCACGCTGGACATCCTGGAGGCGGCGGGCGCAGCGTTGGAGATCGAGGTCATCGAAGTCGGCGAGGCGGTCTATCGGTCCGGCATCCCCACCGGCATCCCGCCGGCTGCCTGGGAGTCCCTGCGCCGGACGCGGGTTTTTCTCAAGGCGCCCATTACGACACCTCAGGGCGGCGGGTACAAGAGCCTCAACGTCACGATGCGCACCGCGCTCGGCCTGTACGCCAATGTTCGCCCGGCGGTCGCGTATGCTCCGTTCGTCGAGACCAAGTACCCGGGTATGAACGTCATCATCATTCGTGAGAATGAAGAAGACGTCTACGGGGGCATCGAATACCGGCAGACGCAGCAAATGACGGAGGCGCTGAAGCTGATCTCGCGCCCCGGCACCGAGAAAATCGTTCGCTTTGCGTTCGCCTACGCTTGCGCCAACGGACGCCGTAAGGTCACGTGCTTCGCGAAGGACAATATCCTCAAGATTACCGACGGGCTGTTTCATGCAATCTTTGACGAAGTGGCCAAGGAGTATCCGGAGATCGACAGCGAGTTTTGGATCGTCGACATCGGAGCGGCCAAGCTGGCCGACACGCCCGAGGCGTTCGACGTCGTCGTGCTGCCCAATCTGTATGGCGATATTCTCTCGGACGTGGCGGCGCAAATTGCGGGCTCCGTCGGACTGGCCGGGTCCGCGAACATCGGCGATGTGGCGGCGATGTTCGAGGCAATTCACGGGTCGGCCCCCCGTCGCGCCGGCCAGGACGTTGCCAATCCATCCGGTCTCCTGCATGGGGCGATTCTCATGCTGCTCCACATCGGTCAGACGGAGGTCGCCGAACGCGTGCACAATGCCTGGCTGACGACCATCGAAGACGGCATCCACACCTACGATATTTATCAGGACGGAGTCAGCCGCCGCAAGGTCGGCACCCAGGAATTCGCGCGGGCGGTCATCGAGCGTCTGGGACGCACCCCCCGCGTGCTGCAACCCGCCCGCTACCCGGCGCGTTCCTCGCCGCCCCCGGCGGCACCGCGCCCTGCGGCCGCTCAGCGCAAGACCCTGGTAGGCGTGGACATGTATCTTGACTGGACGGACGGGACGCCCCGGCGGCTGGGCGAGCTCCTGGCACCGCTGGGCAACGGGCGCTTGCGCCTGGCGGCGATCTTCAACCGAGGGACGGTCGTCTGGCCGGATGGTCTGCCGGAGACGTTTTGCACCGATCACTGGCGCGCGCGTTTCCTTGGCCGGGAAGGGACCAGCCTGGCGTTGCCGGACGTCATCGAGCTCGTGGGGCGCGCGGCGCAGGCCGGCTTGGACGTCATCAAGACCGAACATCTGTACGAGTTCGACGGACGGCCGGGCTACTCGGCGGGGCCATCGTGAGCGAGCAGCCGGCGGGCCGCAACGTCGGCCGCGACACCTTCGGCGTTCGAGACATCTTCGAGAGCGGCGATCGCAGCTACAGCTATTGGAGTCTGCCGCGCCTGGAAAAAGCCGGCATTGGGCATCCGTCGCGTCTGCCGTACTCGCTGAAAATCCTGCTCGAGAATCTCCTGCGCCACGAGGACGGGCAAACCGTCACCGGCGATCAGATTCGGGCGCTGGCCGCGTGGGACCCGGCACGCAAGACGGCGACCAGCATTGCGTTTCATCCTGCGCGTGTCTTGTTGCAGGACTTGACCGGCGTGCCATGCGTCGTCGATTTGGCGGCCATGCGCGACGCAATGGCCGGATTGGACGGGGATCCGCGGGCGATCAACCCGCTCGTCGACGCCGAACTCGTCATCGACCACTCCGTCATCGTGGATGCGTGGGGCAGCCGTCAGGCGTTTGGCATCAATGCCGACCAGGAGTTCGAACGCAACCGCGAGCGCTACGCCCTCTTGAAGTGGGCGCAAGGCTCGCTCTCGCGGTTCGTCGTCATGCCTCCCGACACGGGCATCGTCCACCAGGTGAATCTCGAGTACCTGGCGCGGGTCGTGTTTCGCGACCAGGCGGGGGAGCACGCGGTCGCCTTTCCGGACTCGCTGGTCGGCACCGATTCCCACACCACGATGGTCAATGGGTTGGGCGTCCTAGGGTGGGGCGTGGGCGGCATCGAGGCCGAGGCCGCCATGCTTGGCCAGCCCCTCACGATGCTCATCCCGGACGTCATCGGATTTCGCCTGGAGGGCGCCTTGCCGACCGGTGCCACCGCCACCGACCTGGTCCTCACGGTGGCCGAGATCCTGCGCCGGCGCGGCGTCGTCGATTGTTTTGTCGAGTTTTTCGGTCCGGGCGTGCGGTCGCTAAGCGTCGCCGACCGCGCAACCATCGGCAACATGTCGCCGGAATACGGCTCCACCGTCGCGATCTTCCCGATCGACGACATGACGCTCGAGTACCTGCGGCTGACCGGGAGGCCGAAAGAGCAGGTGGACGCGGTCGAAGCATACGCCAGAGTCCAAGGTCTCTTCCATGCCGGCGATGCGCCCGAGCCGCTGTTCAGCGACGTGCTGCAGCTCGACCTGGGCTCCGTCGAACCGTCCCTGGCCGGCCCGACGCGGCCGCAGGATCGCGTTCCCCTCAAAGATGCCAAAGCGGCGTTTGAGAAGTCATTGGCCGCTTTCGAGCAGCGTCGCGGTCCGGCCAAGGTGTCGGCCGACGAGCTGGCGCGCTGGGCATCTGAGGGCGGCAGCGTCGCCACGTACAGCTCGGCAACCGTCCGCCGCCGCGCCACCTACAGGGATGGCAGCGGCAAAGCAATCGAACTGCGCGACGGCGCCGTGGTCATCGCGGCCATTACGAGCTGCACCAACACCTCGAACCCGTCCGTCATGCTGGGCGCGGGCATGCTGGCGCGCAACGCGGTGCAGCGCGGGCTGCGCAGCAAGCCCTGGGTGAAGACGAGTCTGGCGCCGGGCTCCAAAGTTGTGACGGATTACCTGGCGGCGGCCGGCCTTTTGCCGTACCTGGAGCAGTTAGGCTTCTACCTGGTCGGCTACGGGTGCACGACGTGCATCGGCAACAGCGGGCCGCTCGACGAGCCGATTGCCGCGGCAATCACGGAGCACGAATTGGTTGCCTGTGCCGTGCTCTCGGGGAACCGCAACTTCGAGGGGCGCATCCATCCGCTCGTCCGGGCCAACTATCTGGCGTCGCCTCCGCTCGTCGTCGCCTACGCGTTGGCGGGAACGATGGATTTCGACCCGATCGGCGAGCCCCTCGGGCGCGACCCGGCCGGGCGGCCGGTCTACCTGGCCGATATCTGGCCGTCGCAGGACGAGATCGGCGCCTCAATCGCCGAATGCGTCGCCGAAGCGATGTTCCGCAAAGAGTATGCGGACGCATTCGGCGGCGACCAACGCTGGCGCTCGCTGGCCGTCCCCCCAGGCGAGCGCTTCGTCTGGGATGAGAGGTCGACGTACGTGCGCCGGCCACCGTTCTTGGACGGCATTCAACCGGCGCCGCCGGCGCCGCAGGACATCCGCGGTGCGCGCGTTTTGGCTGTCTTGGGAGATTCCGTCACGACCGACCACATTTCTCCGGCAGGCGCCATCGGGCGCAACACACCGGCCGGACGCTACCTGCTCGAACACGGCGTGGAGCCCAAGGACTTCAACTCCTACGGTGCACGCCGCGGCAATCACGAGGTCATGGTGCGCGGAACCTTCGCCAACATCCGCTTGCGGAACCGTCTCGTGCCGGGCGCGGAGGGCGGGGTGACGCGGCACCTGCCGGGGGGCGAACGGATGTCGATTTTCGACGCCGCGCAGCGCTACCGCGCCGAGGGGGTGCCGCTGCTCGTTGTGGCCGGCACCGAGTACGGCTCGGGCTCCTCGCGGGATTGGGCCGCCAAGGGACCCCGGCTGCTCGGCGTGCGCGCCGTCATCGCCCGCAGTTTTGAGCGCATTCACCGCAGCAACCTCGTCGGCATGGGCATCTTGCCGCTGGAGTTCGAGCCCGGCGAATCCCTCGACAGCCTGGGGCTCAGCGGCGAGGAGCTCTTCGACATTACGGGGATCGCCCAGGGGGTCGGGGTGGGTGCACGCCTGACCGTGACCGCGACGCGCGCGGACGGGACGGTGCGGCGCTTTGCGGTCCGGGCCCGGATCGATACCCCGGACGAAGCCCGTTACTACCGCCACGACGGCATTTTGCCGTACGTCCTGCGCCAGCTGCGGGAGCGCGCAGGGAGTGCGACGTAGTCAACACTCGAGATATTATCTTGACTTTGATATTATATTGACATCAAGATAATTTTTTGCTACCCTATCGGCGTGACCGTCAGGGGTTTGCAAGCGTGTCACCATGCGAAACAGCACCCGAATGACCATCGCCGATGCCGTCGAGGCCTTCCTGGCCGACCTGGAGCGGTCCGGCCGATCGGCCTCGACCGTCCGTAACTACCGCGCCGACCTGAGCGCCCTGCTGCGGTCGGGCAGGCTGCCCACGGGGACGGCCGGCGTGGCCCGCCTCGTCGAGCGCCACCTCAAAGGCCTGCGTCTGGCCGGGCGCTCGTGGAATCGCCATCTGGCCACGCTGCGCCGCTTCTGCGAATACCTCGTCCGCGAGGGTCTCTTGCCCGCCAATCCGCTGCGCGGGGTTCGTCAGGCGGCCGTGGCGGCGCCGCGCCTGGAGCCCCTGGGCGCACGTCAACTGGCGGCCCTCATGGAACGCATGCCGCATCCGCGGGATCGCGCTCTCGTCGGCCTACTCGCCGACACCGGAGTGCGCATCGGCGAGGCGCTGCGGCTGCGCGTCCGAGATGTCGACGTCAGCGCGGGGCGCGTCATCGTCCGCAACGGCGTCGTCCGGGCGGTCGCGTTATCGTCGCGCACGCGGCGGCTGGTTGCCGCGTACCTGCGTGCGCGCCGGGCCGCGGCGGACGAACCGCTCTTCCTGGCGCACGGCAAGCGCCCGCTGTCGTACGCCGGTGCGCACCGCATCTTCCGGCGCTACGCGGCGGATTTGGGAATCACGATGCGCAGTCTGCGTGCGGACGCCGCGGCCCAAGCCTTTCGGCGCGGCGAGAGTCTGGGTCAGGTGCAACGCCGGTTGGGGCACATGCATGCGGCGAGCACGCTGCGCTACCACCATGACGGAAACAATCTCGTCAATCGTGCGCGCGCCGCGCGGCGCGGCACGCGATGAAGGAGTGGGGAGCTATGGCCAAACTGGCAACCGTTCGTAACGGCAACACCTTGCAGCGTCTGGACGACTTTCTGACCTGGGATCCGTTTGCCGAAATGGCAAACGTGCGGCGCACGATGAATGCGCTGCTGGATTCCGTCCTCAGCCCGCCCACCTCGCTGACCGCGGGTGGCTCGGTCTGGAGTGGGTACGGCGTACCGGCCATCGATCTGTATGAGAAGGACAACGCCTACGTGATCGAGGCTGCGGTGCCCGGACTCAAGAAGGACGACATCGACATCGAGGTCACGACCAACAGCATCACCTTGAGCGCCAAGAAGCAGGAGGAGAAGACCGAGGAGAACGAGCGCTATCACTATCGTGAAGTGCGCCGCGGCGGCTTCTCCCGGACCATCACCTTCCCGCAGGACATCGATCCCGAGAAGGTGGAGGCCACGTACCAAAACGGTATCCTGCACATCACCATCGGCATGGCCAAGCCGGTGGCGACCAAGAAGGTGCTCGTCAAGGGCTAAGGTCTGGACCGTCCGGACGTTCGTCCGAATAAACCCAAACGCAATGGGGCGCGCCTCGCAAGGCTCGCCCCATTTCTCATTTCATCCGGCAACCCAGGCCGGCATGGCATGCTGGCCGCCGGCAAAGGGCCTCAGCGTTGCAAGGCAGAAGCCGCACCCGGCCACAACGCCATGTTCACGTACGCCATCCGCCGCCTGCTCCAGGCGATCCCTCTGCTGCTCTTCATCAGCATCATTCTGTTCACCATTTTGCACTACATGCCAGGCGGTCCGCTGGCCCCATACATGAACAATCCCCACATCACGGCCGCCGACATCGCGCGCCTCAAGCACAACTTCGGTCTTGACCGTCCGGTCCCGATCCAGTACCTGTCCTGGCTTGGCAAGTACGTCACCGGAGACTGGGGCTGGTCCACCATGAATTCGGAACCCGCCCGCCAGGCGATCTTCGAACGTCTGCCCGCCACGCTGCAGCTGATGGGCATCTCGTACCTAGTGGCCATCACGCTGGGCCTTGTCTTCGGCATCCTAGCGGCCGTCAAACCATATTCACCGATCGACTACTTCGTCACGACCTTCGCCTTCTTCGGCTTCTCGATGCCCGTCTTTTGGTTTGCGCTCATGCTGCAGATGCTGTTCGCCGTCCACGGCATCCACTGGCAGGCCTTCGGCTACGAGGTGGATTACCACTTTCCGTCGGCCGAGATGACGTCCACCGAAGGTGGCGGGTTTTGGGATCGCGTCCAGCATCTTGTCCTGCCGGTCACAACGCTCTCGCTGCTCAACCTGGCAACCTGGTCGCGTTTCACGCGCGCCTCGATGCAGGAAGTCCTGCACACCGAATACATGCGGACCGCGGCCGCCAAGGGGCTGCCCTTCCTGCAGATTCTCCTCAAGCACGGTCTCAAGAACGCGCTCATGCCGGTCGTCACGATCACCGCGCTCTCGCTGCCCGGCCTGTTCAGCGGCGCGATCGTGACCGAGACGATCTTCGCCTGGCCCGGCATGGGCCGGCTGTTCATTACGGCCCTGCAGCAGCAAGACTTCTCGCTGCTCATGGCCTACCTGGTCTTAAGCGCGTTTTTGGTGATCCTCTTCAACCTGCTGGCGGACCTGGCGTACGGGTGGCTCGACCCGCGCGTCCGCTACGACTGATTCGGGGGAACGACGCGCATGGCTTTGGTCAGCGACGCCCTGCCGCAGCCGGCGACCCCGGCGGCCGCCGACGAGTACGTTTACCAACGCCATCAGACGTGGCGCAAGTTCAAGCGCCACCGGCTGGCGCTTGCCGGTGCGGCAGTTCTCATCCTGATTGCCGTCGGGGCGATCTTCGCTCCCTGGCTGTCGCACTTCGATCCGACGGCGAGCGACCCCAACTGGCAGGGAACGCCGCTTGCCCCGGGACAGTTCGGGCACGTGCTCGGGACGGACGAGCTGGGCCGCGACCTCTACACCCGCCTGCTCTACGGCGGACGCATCTCGCTCACGGTCGCTACGGTTGCCGTCGTCATCGAGATCCTCATCGGTACCTTCATCGGGGCGCTGGCCGGCTACTACGGCGGCCTGGTCGACGGCCTCCTCATGCGGCTGACGGACACCTTCCTGTCCATTCCCTTGCTGCCGCTGCTGCTCGTCTTGACCGGGATCGTCGCCGCGTCCTCGAGCAAGGCGTCGCTGAACTTCACGTCGATCGTCCTCATCATCGGACTCCTCTCGTGGATGAGCGTCGCGCGTCTCGTTCGCGCCGCCTTCCTCAGCTTGCGCGAGAAGGAGTTCACCGAAGCCGCGCGGGCGATCGGGAGCGGTGATGCCCGCATCGTCTTGCGCCACCTGTTGCCCAATGCGGTGGCCCCGATTACGGTCCAGGCGACGCTCGACGTGGGCAACGTCATCCTCCTCGAGTCGGTGCTGTCGTTTTTGGGGTACGGCATCCAGCCCCCCATGGCGTCCTGGGGCAGCATGTTGGCCAACGCTCAGGAGAACGTCACGATTGCGCCCTGGGCGGCCATCTATCCCGGGCTCATGATCTTCATTACCGTCCTGGCGGTCAACTACGTCGGCGACGGTCTGCGCGACGCGCTCGATCCCAACGTGCAGTAGCGTTCCGGCCCGTCGCCTGACGCAGCCGGCGGTGTTTCTGCGGTTTCTGGAGAGCGGTGCGAGCGACGGCCGGTATGGGAGGGCGGTGCACGCGGTCAAACCATCCTTACGCCGGTCGTACGGTGGTCCCGGCTTCGTGGCTGCCGACAGCCTCAGGAACGGAGACCGAGACTGCGCCCGGCTGAACAGGTGCCGCGCCTGTGCGCGGCTTATGTACGGGTGGAAGACGGTGCCTGCCCAGGTGGCGGAATTGGTAGACGCGCTAGTTTGAGGGGCTAGTCGGGTAAAACCGGTGCAGGTTCGAGTCCTGTCCTGGGCACCACGAGGAGCGGCATGAGATTCACGATCGGGATCGACCTGGGAGGTTCGCACACCGCCGCCGCGGCCGTGACCGGCGACGGCTCGATCCTGACGACGGCCAAGCGCGACCTGACGTCTCTCAAGCCCGATCACGTTGCGGATGAGATCGATGCGGTCGTGCAGGCTGTGTTGGCGGCAGCGGGTGAGAAGGACTGCGACGGCGTCGGCATCGGCTCGCCCGGCAACATTGACGAACGCATGGGCGTTGTGCGGTTCTCGCCCAACTTCGGGTGGCGCGACGTCCCTCTCAAGGCCATGCTCGAGCGGCGCATCAAGCATCCGCTGCACATTCTCAACGACGCGCGCTGTGCGGCACTGGGGGAATTTGTCCATGGTTCGGGCGCCGGCGTGGCGGATTTTGCCCTCATCACGATCGGGACCGGGATCGGCGGCGGCTTTGTGTGCAACGGGCGGCTGGTTCTGGGAGTGGCGATGGGTGCGGGCGAGGTTGGCCATCACGTCATCCGTCCCGACACCGGCTTTGTGTGCACGTGTGGTAAGCGTGGTTGCTTCGAGGCTCAAGCCTCCGGAACCGGCCTCGTCCGGCACGCGCTGGCTCTTGCGCCATCGTTTCCCAAGAGCACGTTGCTCACCCGCAAACCGCAAGCCAAGTGGGGCAGTAAGCTGATTCGTAAGGCGGTGGCCAAAGGCGACGAGCATGCACTCGCCGCCTGGAAGACTTACTTGGCCGACTTGGCCCTGGGATTGGCCAACATCGTCTCCTTCACGAATCCGGCCGTCATCGCGCTGGGCGGCGGCGTGGGCCAGACCGATCCTTCGCTGCTCGCGGAGCCGGTCGCCAAATTGGTGGACGAGCAGACGACGATGGTCCCCAAGGGAACGACGCGGATCGTCAGCGCGAAGTTGGGCAACAATGCGGGCATGGTGGGCGCAGCTGTCCTGGCGCGTTTGGGAGGCGTCGCCGCCTTGCGTTCGTCCTTGGATGGGGCTGCGCGCAAGACCGTACGGGCGTAAGCCGGGTCGGCTGCTGCCACCGCCGCAACCGAGGGGCGAACGCCGGATCCACAAGCCACACTGCGCGGCCTGTTGTCCCTCGCCGTCGCGTGACATTCGCGCCGGAGGTACCATTGTTTGGTACAAAGCCAGGTATTCGCCCCACGAGTAAACAAGGAGGCACCGTTGGGGTCGCATGGCGCACGCGGGAAAACGTTCAACCAGGTGCTATTTGCCAATGAGCCGTCGCGTGGAGCTGTTCGGTACGCGCTCCGGCCGACGGGCCCCTCAAGGAGATTGTCCGTGAAACGTCCGCCTTGCGCTGGGTTCTTATTCCTCGCGATCGCCCTGCTCGTGGCGGGGTGCGGTAAAGCCGCCGCTCCGCCGCCCGCGATGCAACCGCACAGCGTGGCGCCGATTGAGAATCCGGTCAAGTTCCCTCTCTACCACGGAGCAGACATTCTGGCCGTCAAGCAGTTTACCCAATCGGTGGCGGCGGGCCAGACGGGTATGAGCGCGCTTGGGCAAGCCGCAGGGACCTATGCCGGCAATGAGGTGATCGCGGGATCGGGCGCGAGCTTCGGCGACCTGGACGCATGGCTGCACCAGCTCGAACAGGAGCCGCCCGCGGGCTACACGGTCGTGGCTGTACCCGCGCAGCTGCAGAGTGCGCGGGCGGTCGCCGTGAAGAATAGCGTCGATTTCGCGGTCTTCCGTGACGCCGCAAATCCCAAGCATGCGGTGGTCGTCATCGCCATGGATCCGGCTGCGGTTCACCGCAAGATGGGATCGGCTCTGACGCTGCTCTCCCGCTACCAGAGCTTGCCGGAAGGCATGCGGCGCAGCATCGATCAGCAGTTGAAGCAGCGCTTCGGCTATTCGGCCGGAGAGTTCATCGACCCGGGGAGTCCCCTCGGGACCGTCGTCAGCGCGCTGGGCACCTACCGGGCAAACAACGAGCGCGGCATCGTGGAGATCGACGCCACCAAGCAGTAAGCGGCGTCGTGCGCGGCAGCCGCTTCGTCTGGGTGTCCGGTTAGGCGGCGATACGATAGACGACGTGGTAGCCGTGGCGCACGGCAACCAGGTAGCAGGCGGAACAAATCGGCAGGCGCGGCTCGGTCTGGTGTTCCGGGTCCAAGCTGACGAACAATTTCGAAGCGCTCGCATCCCGATGGCAAAAAGCACAAGTCGAAAGCATGTATGACCTCCCTGGAGGGGCAAACACTGCTATGACGCCTTCGCCGAATGCCGCGTGACACTTCCGGCTTTTGGTGTGGCCCGGATTACAGCCGGCCAAAGCAGCGCTGGCCTGCCATCCTTTGCGCATCCCTTCCTTCAGGAGAGACCTGCGGCGGGGCGCGTCGATCGGTGGGAGTGTGCGACGGATGGACGACGCCAGCCCCGGTCGCGACTTACGCGGCCGCGAGCTCCGCCAGCCGGCGGACGAGCGAGTCGGCAACCGCCTCGTGTTCGGGTTTCAAGAGCACGCTGCGTAGGACCAGGCAATGATCGGCATCCCAGGCGAGATGGGGCAGGGCAAGCCGGCCCAACGCGGCCGGCAGGCGCCAGGTGGCGACAAACAGCGGATCCGACAACTTCTGTGCAGCTGCGAAGATCCGCGCACTGCGCCGGCTCACCTCGGATGCCGCGACGCGTTCGCCGGCGCGCACGGGTGCCAGCGTCAGGATGTCGAGGTCAGGAGCCACAACCGGGGTTAGCCGGCCGTCGCTCAACGCCGCGCGATGCGCGGCAAGTGCCGCCCGCCGGCAGGCAAGCAGGGAGCGCCCCAGGCCCTCGCGTGTCAGGGGCAGGCATTGCAGCGTCGCCCACAGCGCCGCCGCTGCGGCACCCGCGCGCGAACACTCCAGACTGATCTCTCCCAGGTGCAGATCGGATGACGTAAAGTACGTGTACGGCGAGTCGTGCTTGTAGAAGCGCCCGACGGAGGGATCCGCAAACAGCACAGCGCCACAACCATAGGGCTGCAAACCGTGCTTATGCGGATCAATGACGATCGAATCACAGGCTCCCAGAGCCCGCCAACTCGGATGGTGCAGGCAGGCCTGCGGGTCGTCCGCCAGGATGGCAAAGAAACCGCCGTAGGCGGCATCGGCGTGAACCCGCCAGCCGTTGCCCCGCGCCAATGCCACCAGGTCTTCCACTGCATCCACGGCACCGGTCGCTGTTGTTCCCGCCGTGATGACGAGCGTACCGATGCGCGACGGCTCCAGACGTTCGCACGCGGCGAGATCCAAGCGGCCGGCGCGGTCAACGGGAGCAACGACGCACTCGACTCCCAAGAGTCCGCACATCCGCGGGTGCGTGTAATGGGCCTCGGCACTGATGAGGACCGCTTTGCCGGGATGGACGCGCGACGCAACCCATAGCGCCTCCAGATTGGCGATCGTCCCCGAACTCGTCAGATGTCCCAGGTGCGGCGCGGGCAGGCCCAGCATGCGGGCCAAGGCCGCGATGCATTCGACCTCCAAGCGCGCCGTGGCCGGGCCGCCGTCGAGGGCATGATTGTTGGGGTTGATGCGCGCCGTGACGGCGTAGGCCGCCAGCGCGACCGGATGAGGCGGCCGCAGCATCTGGGCGGCATAGTCGGGATGGTGAAAAGGGTAGTTGTCGCCGAGACGCGAGACGAGCTCGTCGAGGACGGCACGAGCGGTTTGGGGTTCCACGTCCAGGCTCGGATGCGGCGTGAACGGGCGAAAGCCGGCCTCCCAGCGGGCGATGCCGTTGAATCCGCGCATGAGGAGCGCACGGAATTCCTCTTCCGTCACGTCACGGAGCGGGCGCGGCGGGGGCGCCCCTAGTCGCCCACTGGAGCAAACAGCTCGTCCAGGTCGTCGCGGGTCAGCGACTTGGCAAACGCTGCATCGCTGGCCACCACGGACTCGGCCAAGGCCTGCTTGCGCTGCTGGAGAGCCTGGATCTTTTCCTCAACCGACCCGAGGGTCACCAAGCGATAGGCCGTCACGGGCTTGGTCTGACCGATGCGATGCGTGCGGTCGATGGCCTGCCGCTCGATGGCCGGATTCCACCATGGATCGTAGAGCACGACGTAGTCCGCCTCGGTGACGGTGAGTCCGACGCCGCCGGCTTTGAGGCTCATGAGGAATACCGGTGGGCCGTCTTCGCGCCGAAAGTCATCTAGGACTTTGTTGCGGTTCTTGGTCGCCCCGTCCAGGTAGGCGTAGGGCCGCTTGCGGGCATCCAGGGCCTGGCGCATGATCCCCAGCATCTCCGTGAATGAGGAGAAGACCAACACCCGGTGTCCGGATTCGACGATCGACTCGACGAGTTCCAAGAATGCCTGGAACTTGCCGGATGCCTCTTCATCTTCACGCCAGTGCTCGCCGATGAGGCCGGGGTGGCAGCAGATCTGGCGCAGCTTGGTCAGCGCGGCCAAGATCGACAACTGCGCCCGTGCGATACCCCGTTCGTCGACCTCGCGCAAGATGTCGCGCCGAGCCCGCAGGACAGTCTCGCGGTAGGCCTTCTTCTGAGACGGCGTCATCTCGCACTCGATGGTCTGCTCGGTCCGCGACGGTAGGTCGGCCGCGACTTGCGTCTTGAGGCGACGGATCATGAAGGGCTGGACGCGCCGTGCGAGCCGCTGCTGCTTCTCCGCGTCGCCGTCGCGCATGATCGGTGTTTCAAAGGTCTTCCGGAAGTGACTCTCGCTGCCCAGGAGGCCGGGCATGACGAAGTCGACGATCGACCACAAGTCGAGCACCGAGTTTTCGATCGGCGTCCCGGTGAGAGCCAGGCGCTGTTCGGCCGGTACGCTCTTGATGACGACCGAGATTTTGGCCTGCGGGTTTTTGATTTGCTGGGCCTCGTCCAGGACGATGGTGCGAAACGAGAGTTTGCTCAAGCTCTCGGCATCGCGGCGCGCCAAGGCGTACGAGGTCACGAGTAAGTCGTAAGAGTGCGCGGCTTCGTAGACCGCATCGCGGCCCGCGCCTGCGGTCAGCAGGCAGACTTTCATCTCCGGCACGAAGCGCGCCGCCTCGCTGACCCAGGTATGGGTGACCGACGTCGGGCAGACGATGAGGTTGGGTGCACTGCCGCGGCGCAGCCGCTCGCGTTCCAGGTATGAGAGAACCTGGAGGGTCTTGCCCAACCCCATGTCGTCGGCCAGGATACCGCCAAAACCGTAGCGACCCAGGTACACCAAGAAATCCAGCCCGCGCCGCTGGTACGGGCGCAAGATGTTCGCAAGGTGAGGCGGCGGCTCGACCTGCGGAATGCCGTTAAACTCGCGCAGGGATTCGCGCAGCTCACGCAAGGCGGGAGGCAATTGCTCCGCGCCGCAAGCACGAGCCACATCATCGTAGACCGAGAGCATCTGCGCGGCCGACAGGCGCACCCGGCCGCCTTGCTCCAACGCCTGTCCGAAGCCGCCCGTCGCCTCGCGCAGCAACGCAAACGATGAGACGTCGATGAAGCGGCCGTCGGCCAAACGGTAGAAACGGCCCGAGCCTTGCCACAGGGCTTTGACGTCATCCGCTGAGAGCGGTTGACCGTCCAGCAGAAGTTCGACGGAGATCTCAAGCCAATCGATCGGACCGGCGGCCGAGACAGACGCCTTGCCCTTGGCTTTGGCTTTCTCTGGCTGTGACTCGCTTGTGACCGCGAGCGAAACGCTGACCGCCTTGGGGCCCTCGACGAGAGAGCGCATCGTGTCATCGAGATCGAGGTGGAAATCGCCCTTCCACGAGGGCAAGATCTCGGTGCCGAACTGGTAGGCCGCATCGACCCCTTCGAGGCGCCACGCCGTCTCGTCGTAGTGAGGCAGGCTCTCCCCGGGGTGCTCGAGCACAAACGCCTCGAAGATCTCTCTCCACGGGCGAAAGCCATGAGCCGAAAGCCGGGTTCTGACCTGTGCCGCAAGCGCCGGGTCGCAATACGCATACACGGGAGGGCCGGCTTTGGAGCTTGCCGGGACGCGCTGCAGCGGCAGGAATTCACCGCTCGTGATCGGCCACGTGACCCCGCTGCGCGCATCTTCGACCCACGCATCGGCCGTGATACCCTCACCCTGCCAACGCAGGCGCAGCAGCACCTGGCGCTCCATGTCGTCGGCCGGCACGAGGACGGTACGGGCCGTTTCGGGTTCCAGCAACGCATGCGCCCGCTCGAGGAAGCGCGGGACGTCCGCGGCGCCGATCGCAAGAGCCGGCGTCTGGCGAAAACTCTCGACGATGCGCAGGCCAAACGAGCCGTCGTGCAAGTAAAATGCCTGCCCGTCGAAGAGCCAGGCAGGCATGCCGTCAATGACGCGGACGGCGGCGCATTCGATCGTCGTGCCGTCGGGCCGCACGAAGTAGCCCTGCAGCGAGAGCGATCCGTCGGGCAGACGTTCCCCGCGCAAGCGCAGACGCAACGGCGACAGAACGATCCGCACGGGCGCGAGGGTCTCCGGGTGGGAGCCGAGATGGTCGTCGTAGCGCACGCGGGGGTGTGAGATGAGACGCAGCAGCAGTTGTGCGAAGTTGTTGCTCAGCCGCTGCGTGTGCTCGGAGGAAGGCCGGGCCAGCGCGTAGTCGGCCGGAGTTCCAAACATGGGACCTAAGCTTGCATCCGCGAGAAGAGCCGCATCGTAGCGGTCCCACTCCTCGCCTGTCAAGTTCGCCTGGCGCGTCGTGCGGTACAACTGCTGCAGGTCGGCATGCGTCCGGGCGACCCCGTGCAGCTTGGGGGCGTCAAGGCACAGACGCGCGTAGAAGACGCCCAACCGCTCGTCGTAGCCGACGACCACCCACAGCCGGCGCCGCGGCGTCACGGTTTCGTGGTGCGGCGCGAGCAGTTCCATCACCGCGTTGAGGTCGCCGGCCGGGCGGCCGTTGGACGGCGGGGCAGTGCCGGCCGCAGCGACGACCCCATTGCCGCTGGTGGCCGATGCCGGCTGACCGTTACCATGTACGGCCGAAGCTCCGGGTGCCTCACCCGACGATCCTGGGGCGTGTGACGCCGCCAATTCTGCGAGCATCGCCAGGGCCGCCACGGCATGCTTGCAGTCGTACCCGTAGCGGCACGTGCAGTTGCACCGCATACCCAGTGGCGGGCGCGAGGTGTCGCGCGTCAGTGTCGTGGTATGCGTTTCCGTGTCGGCAACCGTGGCCACGATATCGGCGCGACGCAAGTTTAACGAACGGACTTTGCCCCGCTGGTAGGCGGCGATTCCCTGGGCAATGATGGGCTTGGGGAACGTGCCTTCGATGGCTGTCTGCGAAGGAATTGCATCCTGCCATGCGCCCAGCGGGGGACCTCCGCGCTCGGGTCCAACGCCGTCCTCAAATCGAAGCGTCACCGGTTGCGCGGACTTAGCATGAGCACGAACAGCCATACTTTTCAAAGTTCGCCGTGGCCGCAAGGCCTCCCGCTGCGTATGCTGGCGGGTTGGACTATTTTCCGACAGGCGCGGCGTGCGCATGATTCAGTCGGCGGAAATACGAAGGACATATGGTGCAGCGGTGTACGCGACGGCGGCTGCCTCATCACGCCGACGGTGCATATGTTCGACCCGCGGGCAGCCCTCGACGCCGGCGTTCCGAGAGCGGAACACGGATGGTGTGGGGCTCTCACGGATGATGGAGAACCCATATGGTTCGGTCCTGTCGGGTTCCCGGCGCGCGCGTCACGCCGCCGGCAACGGGTGTGACGTACTGCGGACGGCGCGGATGACCGTCCGTGCCGATCGGCGCGCGCGTCACACCGCCGGCAACGGGTGTGACGCCCGATGACGTCGCGCGGCACGCGCGTATGACGCCATCTGTGTTGCGTCACCGCGTCGTAATCCTAGGCGGCGGTTTTGGCGGTTTACGCGCCGCTCTGCGGCTGGGCTCGCGCCCGGTGGACGTGTGCCTCCTCGATCGGCGCAACTTTCATCTGTTTTCTCCGCTTCTGTACCAGGTGGCGACGGGTTCGCTATCACCGGGTGAAATCGCGGCACCGCTGCGCTCGGTCCTGAGCCGGCACGCCAACGTGCGTGTGCTGCTCGGCGAGGCGGAGGATCTCGACCCTCAGGCGCGGGTGGTCAGCCTGGCCGGCGGCGAGCGCCTGGAATACGATTCCCTGATCATCGCGACGGGTACGGACACCTCGTACTACGGACACGACGAGTGGCGGGCGTGGGCGCCCAGCCCGAAATCCGTCGAGACGACGACCGAGATGCGCAGCAAGATTTTCTACGCCTTCGAAGCGGCCGAGCGGGCCGGCCCGGAAGCAGAGCGTTCAGCCTGGCTGACGTTTATCATCGTCGGTGCGGGTGCCACGGGTTTGGAACTTGCGGGAGCCTTGGCCGATATCGCCCACAATACGCTGCGCCGCGATTTTCGTGCGATCGATCCCACCCGGGCGCGCATCATCCTCGTCGAGGCGGCGGACCGGGTTCTGCCGCAGTATCCGCCGGATTTATCGCGGCACGCACGTCGCTTGATCGAACGTCTGGGTGTGGAGGTGTGGACCTCGACGTTCGTGCAGGAGATTTCTCCGGAGGGTGTCCTCATCGAGAGGAATGGACGCCCGGAGCGCGTGGCCTGCAAGACGACGTTGTGGGCGGGCGGTATCGTCGCTACGGCGTTCGGACGGCGAGTAGCCGAACGTCTAGATGCGCGAACCGACAGGGCCGGGCGTATCGTCGTTGGACCAAGTCTCAATCCGGAGGGTTTCCCCGAGATCTTCATCGTGGGCGATCTGGCCTGGCGCGACAGAGGCGACGGCACGCCGCTGCCGGGCGTCGCGCCGGTGGCGATTCAGGAGGGCGAGTATGCGGCGCGGGCCATTCTGAGCCGGCTTGCCGGCAGGCCGATGCTCCCCTTCCGCTATCGAAACCGTGGCGACATGGCCGTCATCGGACGCGGCGCGGCGGTCGCGAACGTTTTCGGCATTCACGTTTGGGGCTGGCCGGCTTGGCTCTTGTGGCTGTTCATCCACCTGCTGTACTTGGTCGAGTTCCAAAGCCGTGTCGTCGTCTTCGTGCACTGGGCGTTTCTCTACGTGACGTCCAGCCGCGGCGCACGCCTGATCACAGGCCGCGTCCCCGCCGACCCGTAGCGGTCGGCCTTTGGCCGACCGTCACGCTTGCGCGATTGAGTCACGTGCCCGCGGGGCGGAAATGTTGCGGTCGCGCTTGCGCGACCGGCGGAACCTTGCCCCTTGCGGGATTTCCTCAAGAGGGGTAACGTTCTAACGGCCGCGACGAGCGCGGCCGCTAGGTGAACCCGGAAATGTAGCGGTCGCGCTTGCGCGACCGAGAGATCCGAACGCCTGGCGTTATGCCTGCCGCGCCAACCGCATCATGTACCAGCAGTCCGCAAAAAGCCGGCCGCGACTTGTGGGTCGCAGCCGTCATTGCGGCATCGCATCCGCATTCCACAGGTAGGCCCACGCGGCGACCGTCGTGCCGTCCTCTCGATACACCGGCCGCAGCTCGCGCAGGTACAGGCTGCCGGCCGCATCCTCCGGCACAAATCCCTCGACATCGTCCAGACGCTCAAGGTCGGCGGCTGGGTCGGCGAGCTCGTACAACTCACCCTCGACCCGGTCGTCGCCGTCGACCAAGCCGGGGTAGGCACCGGCTTGAATGACCCGTCCGTGTGTCCACGCCGGTCCCACAAATCGCGCCCCGGCCAAGTAATGGTGGAACTCCCCGCCTCGCCGAAGGCTGCCGTAGACAAACAGGTACGTCTTTTCCGGGCCCGGCGCGGCCCTCCAGGAAGCCTTGCCCTGCACGCGCAAACATTCTCCTTCCAGGGCGCGAGACTCTCCGGCGAGCGACCATGATCATTCAGACCCAGCGTTTGACCAAGACTTTCCGCATCCGGCGGCGCGGGGAAGGTGTCGTCGGAACGCTGACCTCGCTGTTCTCGCGAGCCTACGACGAAAAAGTCGCGGTTGCGGACGTCTCGTTCGAGCTCCAAGCCGGCGAGCTGGTCGGCTACCTGGGCCCCAATGGAGCGGGCAAATCAACGACCATCAAGATGCTGACGGGCATTTTGGTGCCGACCAGCGGCACGTGCCGCGTCTGCGGTCTCGTGCCCTGGCAGAACCGGGTGGCCAACGCCAAGCAGATCGGAGTCGTGTTCGGCCAGCGCACCCAGTTGTACTGGGACTTGCCGCTTCGCGAGTCGTATGAGCTGCTGCGCGCGATCTACGGCATTCCCGCCGACCGCTACCGGCGCAATCTCAGCGAGTTCGTCGACCTCTTGGGTCTGGACGAATTCCTGCATACTCCGGTTCGCCAGCTCAGTCTGGGGCAACGCATGCGGGGTGATTTCGCCGCGGCACTCCTCCACGACCCGCCGGTCGTGTTCTTGGACGAACCGACGATCGGGCTGGACGTCGTCGCTAAAGAGGCGATTCGCAATTTCATCGCACGAACCAACCGCGAGCGGGGTACGACCTTCATCCTCACCACCCATGACCTCAACGACGTCGAAAAATTGTGCGAACGTATCATCATCATCGATCGCGGGCGCCTGCTCTACGACGGCAGCATCGAGTCGATCAAACGCCGCTACGGGCGCTGGCGCCTGCTCAGTGCCGATATCGAAGGGTACTGCCGGGAGTGCGACCTCAACCTGCCCGGCGTGCGGCTAATCTCCCAGGATGGCAACCGTCTCACGTTCAGCTTCGACCGGGAATCCGTCCGCGCCGACGAGCTCATCATCGCCCTGGCGGAACGCTACGACCTTAAAGACATCACCGTCACCGATCCCGAACTTGAAGCGATTATCCGGGAAATCTACGTCAAGGGGCTGGACCTCGAGCGTCCGGCCATTGAGGTGGGATCATGATGTCTGCGCGCGTTATCGTTGCGGGGACGGCTCTGGCTGCCGTCCTCGTCGTTGTCTCGTCCCAACCCGGCGTCGTCGCGCAAGTATCCAGCGCCCCTCAACCGGACGAGCGCGCCGATCTTAATCGCGGCGTGTGGACGCGCGGGCCGAATCTGCCCTCGCCGCGGCAAGACGCGGCCGTTGCCGTTCTGGCCGGCCGCATCTACCTTATCGGCGGCTTCGGGCCGCACGACGAACAAATGGACACCACCCTTGTCTGGGATCCCGACGTCGGATGGGATAAGCCCACCGGCGGCGTGGACGGGGTGGCGCAGATGCGGGGTGCATGGGTGGAAGCGGCTCCCATTCCCGAACCGGTGGATCACGCCGCGGCGGCCGCATTGGGGGGGGACATCTACGTTGCGGGCGGCCGCATCGAAAATTTGGTCAGCAACAAGTTTTGGCGCTACGATGTGGCCGCCGATCGGTGGGTGGAGTTGCCGTCCATGCCCGTTCCCCGCTACGGCGCCACCATGCAGGCCCTGGGCGACAAACTGTACTTGATCGGCGGAGCCGTCTCGCACGGCAACGATGCGACGAGCATGGAGATCTACGATACCCGCACCGGCCGCTGGAGCCTGGAAGCCTTTGCGCTTCCCGCCGAACGCCAGGGCCTGGCCTCGGCCGTCCTGGATGGCTACCTAATCGTCGTCGGCGGACGGGACGACCAGCAGCGCAACCTGACCGCCTGCCAGGTCTACGATCCGGCGAGCGACCGCTGGGCGGTTTGCTCGTACCTCCACGAGCCCCGCGCGGACTTCGGGCTCAGCGTCGTCAACGGGCGTCTCGTTGCGGTGGGCGGGGACGACCTCCTGTCGTCGCAGGCGACACAGACCATGGAGATTTCCGAGCCCGGTATGCGCGGCTGGCTGGACGGCCCCTGGATGCCGAGTCCGCGTCACGGTATGGCGCAGGTCACCCTGGGCAACGTCGTGTGGATCATCGGTGGGGCGACCGCCACCGGCACCGCGCCGTCGACCGCCGTCATGCGGTTTGTGAGCCCGATCGTCAAGGTGAAGTTCAAGGGCCGAGCCTCGTGAGGCTTGCCCCGTACCTTGCGTTTGCCGCGGGTGCGTTCTCCCGGGAAGGTACGTACCGTTCCCAGGCGCTGACCCACATCGGCTCGGTGGCGCTGCGGGTATTCCTGCTCTCCACCTTGTGGACCGCTCTCTACCGCAACAACGGCGCGCAAGCCGGTATTTCGTTGCCGGCAATGATCACCTACGCCACTCTGGCCTTGCTGCTGGACCTGATCTACGGCGTCAACGGTGCCTACGTCGTCCGCGAGAAAATCCGTGAGGGTTCCATTGCGATCGACATGATGCGTCCGATTTCGGTTCCCCTCTTCGTCTTCGCGGACACGGTGGGCCAGACGCTGTTTGCGGCCTTGCAGATTGTCCCTGCGCTCCTCATCGCGCTGCTCTTGGTCCGCATCCAGCTGCCGGCTAGCCCGGCGGCGGCCGCGGCCTTCCTGCCGTCAGTGGTGCTGGGATTCTGTG
Source organism: bacterium (assembly GCA_902812405.1). GTDB lineage: Bacteria > Vulcanimicrobiota > Vulcanimicrobiia > Eremiobacterales > Eremiobacteraceae > CADDZI01. Next base: position 25,833 of record CADDZI010000004.1, read on the forward strand.
TGAATTTTTGCCTGGACATGATGATGGCCACGATCACCTTCTGGACGATGGAAATTTTCGGCGTGCAGTTGATGGTGCAGTTTATCTCTTCGCTCCTGTCCGGTTCCCTTGTGCCACTGTACTTCTTCCCAGCCGGCATCCTGCAGAATCTGGCGCTGGCCTCGCCCTTTGCGGCGATCTACAACGCCCCGCTCTCCATCTACATCGGGAAGACGGCGGGTGCGGGCATCCTCGGGATGCTTGGATGTCAGGCCCTCTGGGCGGTCATCTTCGGTGCAGGTGCGTTCGCCCTGTGGCGCGTCGCCGAGCGCCGCGTCGTTGTGCAAGGCGGTTGACGTCACTGGACGTCAGGACTCGGACTGGGCGTTGGGATCTGGGGTCAGCGCCCTTAAAGAGCTACTGCACCCAATACCCGTGTCAAGTCCGTGCCCTGCGCCCGTCCGGATGTCGTTGCGCAAACAAAAAGCGGCGAGCAAAATTTGCCCGCCGCCTGGCAGACTGCCGCAAACGTCAACGCATGATGGCGTAATGGCGCCTGAGCAGGGGTAAGGTCCCGGACGGGCACGCCGCAGTGCCCACTTGGCAAGCGGCGGCGGAGATGGTGATGTCGGTTTCGCCATGTGCAGCCTTGAACGCAGGCGACGGATTGCCCAGGCTGTTCGGGTACGATATGCCGTACGCATCGTAGTCGAATCCGATCACCTGGATCACAATCTGGTCCGCGCTCGTGGAGGTGCCGCCGTTGGCGGCGGTATTTTGCGCGGCTGTGCACACCGAGGGCACCGTTCCGGGCGCGGCACCGTTTGGATGGAGACTAGACGGCGCCGTGGGCCCGATTGTGTCGGGCAGGGTCAGCGTTCCCGAGCTGGTTGTTTCGATCGTGTAGTAGACGGGCGTCCCTGTGCTAGCCCACCCGTTGCAGCTTATGCCGCTGGTTGGTCCGTAGTCGACGATTTGGAGGTACGCCTCCGTGGCGCCCGCGGGCATGGTGAACGCGAATGTGCCGCCGCCGGCGGTGTCTGGAGTGTATGCCGGAGCCGTGGCGGTCCCGAGCACCGTCAGCGATGCCGGCAGCGTGAAACTGGCGGTCTTCGTTACGGTGCCGGTATTTGCCGGGACCGAGACGCTCAGCGAGTAGCTGCCGCCCGCCACCGGCGCAATGCCCGCGAACACGTCGATCCCTTCGCTCACGCCGGCGGTTCCGGCGGGCTCATTGTTGGAGGTGCTTCCCACGACCGAATCCGGATTGCCGGCCAGCTGGAATGCCGGCGGCCCGCCCCAAGGCACGAACACGTTGGGGTCAGTCCCGCTCCCACCGTATGCGGCGAACGTTCCCAGATCGTAAAGCGGCACCGGGTAGGGGGCTACTTGAAACGGCGTCCCCGTGCTCCCGGGTGCCGGCGGTGTGAAGTCACCCTGGCCGGTGGCATTGAACGGCTCGATGCCCAGACCAAAAGCGCCTCCCGACTGACCGAACGTGCTGAGTCCGTTCCCGCCCGGGGCGCAATTCGCTCCGGGATTTTGCGTCGTGGAACCAATGATGCTTTTGCCGACTTCGCCGGGGGCGGGACCCGTGCCGGCAAATGAGCAGCCGTCAAAAGAGGCCGCAGCGGAACCTGCCGGCCCCGCGATGGGGGCCGGCAGGGTGAGCGTAGGTGAATTGAGCAGCGAGCCGCTGTCGCCGGGGTGAAAGCCGCCCTCCGGCTGCCGGTAGGTCACGACGACGTTGAGCGCCGTCGAGGTGCCGTATAAATTCGCCGTGCCGACGGCGAACTGCAACACGTTAGCTGCCAGGTTGGCGGTGTTTGAGGGAGTCAGCGGATTGCCGCCGCTGGCTCCGCAGCCCCCCAGGGCCAAAGCGGTTGCCGTGCATACCGCGCAGCCGATGAGCGTTCGTATGTTTCTCATGCTCGCCACCCGTCACAGCGCCCACTGGTAGTAGAACTGTACGTTGAAGGGCTGGATCGGACCAAACGTGGGCACTCCCGTAAAGTTGCCGTTCGACAAAAGATACGCGCCGTTGGTGAACGCGTAGCTGTCTTTGGGAACGGTCGGATAGCAGCCGCGGATATTCGGCCCGGTCTGGTTAATGCACGAGTTCACACCGGTCTGCGGCCCGGAGAGACCGTTCGCCACCGGCTGGTACCACGTATTGATGGCGGGCACCGAGTTGACCCACGCGTTGCCGAAGAGGTTCACCAGTTGCACGCCCATCGTGCTGCGCCCGTGCCGGTATTGCAGTGTGAGGTTGCCGTACACGTTGTAGTGTGACAGGATGCCGCCGTTCATCGCGGTGGCCGGCGTGCCGCGGGTCGCCGCGATGTTCGGGTTGGTCACGCTGCCCGGATACGCCGGATCGTAGTAGTTGGTCGAGATGCTCGAGCCCGGGCTGGAGCCGATCAAGCTCGATTGACCCGGCGTAATGCCCGCTCCCATGTCGATTTGCGGCACGTTGGCGTAGTGCAAGCAGACCCCGCTGGGCGCAAACAGCAGGCAGCCCGCAATGAGGTTGCCAGCGCTGTACGGATAGCCGATGTTGACCTCCACTTGCGGACTGATGCTGAAGCCGTCGCGGAAGTTTTCCACCCCTCCGATACGCAGCGCGAACGGGGAGACGTATCCGGCACGGTAGACGTCGCCCAGCTGCAGCGAGGCCAGTGATTGCAGCGGGACGGTCGTCTCGGCTACTGTGAAGGGTGGCGTGCTGCTGAGCACGTTCTGGTACGTCGCGGCAAAGAAACCGGAGAAGCCCAGCGCGCGCTGCGGCGTCGTCACACCCACCTCAACGCCGGTCGTCTTGTTGAACCCCTTGTTCGAGATCGCGAAGATACCGAGCACGGGGTTGAGCAGGTAGAAGGTCGGCAGGCTGGTGCCTTCCTTGAAGAATGGTGTCACGCGTAGCCCCCAGCCGTTGGCGAAGAGATGGTTGTAGCTCAAGTCGTAGTTGGTGTAGACGGCCGGCGGAAGGTTCTCGGCATCGGGCGCTTCAAGGTTGTCGCCCTCCCAGTACAGCTGTGCACCGTAGGACGGGCACGGGAACACCTGGGTCCCGAACGCAGGCGAGGTCCAGCCACACGTCGCGCCCGGCTTGGGCGGAATCTTCATGTACGGGGCCAACCCATACGCGTAAAAAGGTGTTCCGCCGGTCTGCGCATCGGAGAAGACCGCAGAGCGCCCGTACCCAACCCGGATGGCGTCGTTTGGTCCCATCTGCCACGAGATCGCGCCGCGGGGCTGCAACACCGTGGGTTCGGTGAGCCACAAAGCGGCGGGGATGTCGAACGGATTGGTGATGCGCACGGTGTTGCCGGCCGGACACGGAAATACCTGCACGCTGCAGCCGGTCGGCGGGACCCCCTGACCGTATGCGTCGAGCTGGCTGAACCAGTGCCGGATCTGCCCTTCGTCGCGGACGCCGAGGTCAAGTCGCAGGCGGTCGTTGGGGTTGTACTGGAAGCGAATTCCGGTGCCCCAGTTCTGGAACGTTGACTTGTTGTAGTTGATGCCCCAACTGGGCATGCGCGGTAGGCAGCTGGGTGCTGGTCCGGACGTCCAGCTGACTCCTGGGCAGAAGATGTTGAAGATGTAGCCGCCCGGCAGCCAATCGCTTGGGTCCGGCTGATTCATGAGCCCAGTGCCGAACAAGCCGATCATGGTGAGCTGCGGCTCAAAGGTTGTGAACTCGGGGTAGAGCACGTTGTACTGGCCGTTGAGCGTGACGGTGAGGTTCGAGCCGAACTGGTGGAGGACGTCCAGATTCGTGCCGACGGTTTGCCCTCCCGTGTAGCCCGCCGCCGAGATGCCTGGGAAACCGCTGCCCCACGGGCCGAGCGTGTACTGGTCGTCGAAGTTCTGGAGGTCATTCCAATTGTAGTAGCGCAACGCCACATACGTGGTGGGCGAGACGTTGTTGTCGTACTCCAGCTTCAAAAACGTGGTCTGATTGGAGAAATTCTGCTGGGGCGAGGAGATGGGGGCGTTCACCGTCGGTACGCCCGGCCCTAGACCGATCAGGCTCGCGTATTGCTGCGGCGTATACCCCGTCAAGAACTGCAGCAGCCCTTGGGTAAGCTGGTCGTACGGGTAGTAGACGAGCGCGCACGGATCCGTCACCGGATTGTAGCGCCCGCCGCAGCCCGTGACGCCTTGGTAGCCTTGCTGTTCGATGTTCGTGTAGAGGATCTGCAACTGCTGGGTGAGGCCGCCTCCGAATTTGACGAAGAAGTTGTTGGTGAGCTGGTCGTTCATCAGGTACGTCGTTGCGAAATAGTTCCCGTATTCGTTGATGGGGGTAAAGTGATATCCGTTGTAAGGGGCGGAACGCTCGCCGTTATACGCGATGTATTCGGAAAACCGATCGTTCGGGGTCGAAAAGCCGTAGTTGAACGCCGCCTGGTGATAGAAATTGGGACCGCCCACGCCGAAATTGAGGATTCCGGATCCCGGCCCGGCGCCGCGCTGAGGGATGACGTTGATGACGCCGGAACCCACTTCGCCTTGCGTCGCGTCGCCCGCGCCCTCCACGACCTGGATTGAAGCCGCACCGTTCATGAGGCCGTTCGAGCCGTTGAGGCCCAAAAACGGCTCTTTGAACGGCACGCCGTCGTATTGATAGCCGACCTCGGCCGCAGCTCCGCCGCGTATGGTCACCGATGACGAAAACGGCGTATTGTTGTTCGTCAACGTCACGCCGGGAATCGCCAGCAGCGCCGCGTTCTCGTTGCTGGACCCTTCTCTGCCAGTCGATTGCGCAATTTGCTGCGTATTGACGGTGTAGGCGTCGGTGGTCTGCGTGGGCTGGTAGGCGCTGGCGACGCCGCCTACCACCACCCGCCCTAGCGTCTTGATCTGGTGCGCCAGTGCCACTGTGCCGACCGAGTTGGTTTGGTCGCCGAAGACCGTGACACCCGCGATAACTCTCGGCTCGTAACCTGCCGCGCGAATGGTCACCGTGTAGGTGTCCACGCTCATGCCGAGTATGGTGAAGGACCCCTTGGAGTCGGTGGTGGCGGTGTATCTGCCGCTGGGAGACACCGCGGTCACGATCGCCCCCGCAATGGGAGCTCTGGTATCGGCATTCACCACGATACCGTCCAACGTGCCGTACACGCCACCGGCAGCGAGGACCCTATCGGACACGATACCTATCAGAACCGCAGAGCAGAAAATTGCACAGACTACCCGCAACAGGGCGACGCGCCGCCGCCTACCTACAGCCTCGTTTCGCATCGCATCATCTTCCTCTCTGGCTGCAAATGGGCAAACGCGACCAAGAGCCGTCTAGCAGTCTAGGGCTCTCATCGCGTTTCGTTATTGAGGTACCGCATTCGCTCTCGCTCATGCCTGTCACGCTTCCCGAGAGCAACAAGTAGGCGAATCGTTCTGTGCGCTTGGGGCATGCCCCTTCCGGGGGTGTTCGGCGGCGTGAAGTGCCGAGACCTGTGCGCGGCGCTCGCCGCAATCCAACACGCCGCCGCGTAGCGCCCGACCGAAGGTTGCTGTGTGTGGCGACCGCAGGTCGCCCGCCCCCAACCGTATCTTAGCAAGGCATCCGCTGCGATTGAAGTCGCCACGCCGGACATGACATGTGAAACGTGTCTCGATCTCGGGCGTCGTCACGGTGCACGTCGGCGGAACGCGCTGCTCGCCGCATTCCGACCCGGCGCCGCAGCAAAAAGTAAAAACCCAAAAGCCGCTCGAGAAACTCATCTGCCTTCTTGCTGCGGTCGTTATACGCGATTGCTTCCTTGCCGATGAGGAGCGTCATGTATGCCAGCTTGGCTCGCTCATCGCCGGTCATTTCGTGGCGGTAGTTCGGATTGAAGGTGTTGACCTGCACGATGCCGCCCCCAAAAGCGGCTGTGCCGCGCTGCGCCGTCCTCGAATGGAAGCTCCTGGTAGTTGATGCGAAAGCCGCCCGGCCGCTCGCGATCTCCCGGCTCCGAGGATCGCTCGCCCGTGCTTTTGCCGTGAGGCGCGCTGCGGCCGCTAGCCTCCGGCTGCCGCTGGACCGAGCGCGCCCTGCCGCCTGGAAACTCGAGGTCGCAAAACTCGTCCAAGCTCAAAATCTCGCGAGCCAGCTCCAGGGCGCGTCGCGACAGCGCAGACAGCGTTTTCTCGTCCTCGCGCCGCCGGAACTCGGCTAGTTCGGCTTCGAGGGTCGGACGGACTTTGTCGAGGGCGTCCAAGAAAGCCACCCACTCCTCGAGCTTTTCAACCCCGACGGATCCTTGAAGCCAGACGTGGCTGCGGCGGCGCCCCGGGGAGAAGACTACGCGGTCATCGTCTGGATGCCGACTTTGACGTGACGGAGCGCTTTCTCGACCATGTCGTCAACAAAAAAACCGACTTCGTGCGCGTGTACCTGCCGCCCGATGCCAACACCCTGCTCTGCGTTGCAGACCATTGCTGCCTCTCGCCGGCACCGATGCGCGAGCGCGCCAAGCCGTCGATCTATTCATCTGCCAACTCGTGAAGCACCTGGGAGCGATGATGCCGTTCTCGGAGGACTCGATGTGCTCGTGTTCAGAGGCGGTATTGGGGAGCACTCGGGGAGCATTCCGGCGAGGGCGTATTCGGCCTTGAGCTAGGTCGGACTCATCGTGATCGAAGAGGCAAATGCACGGGGAGCAGAAATCATCTCACAACCTGACAGTCGCGTCGACGTGCGAGGGATGCGATCGGACGAGAACTACGTGATTCGCCCGGCACACAGCCGACACGATCCAGGCCCATCCAGGCGCTATCGTAATCTTCCGCCGAGCGCACCGTAAGCGTGCTGTCGAAGACAGGGTAGGGACCAGGCGGGGATGGTTCCCAGTGCACCCGCCATGGCTGATCGAGGTGTCTGGGGATCCGTGGCCGGTGCGAACGTCACCGCAACGTCCTTTTCCACGTTCAATTCACCCGGAATCTTCACCCGCAGGCGCATAGACTGGGTTCCCCTCGTCTGGTCTGACCAGTGATTGCGGATGCAAGGTAGCGGCGTGCCTGGGAATACGGGCACGCAATCAGCCGAGTTTCAATCACGTCTGGGATCACAACCCCCCGCAGCAGACATCTTCGCAGAACGTCGCCCAAGTCATGTAGGTGATGAGTCGCAGAGGAACGTGGGGTCAGTGCACTGACGGTGCAGAGAGGCTCACGGCAACAAGCGCCGCGTCGTCGTGCAAAGCGGTTGACGTTACTGGGCGTCAGGACTCGGACTGGGCGTTGGGATCTTTCGCCATTTTGTATCCCACGCCGAAGACCGTCAGCAGATAACGCGGGTTGCTGGGGTCAGCCTCTATCTTACGGCGTATGTTCGCGATATGACGATCGATTGTACGCTCGAAGACCTCGAGGTCTTCGCCCTTTGCCTGGTCGAGCAAGTGCGTGCGGGTGAAGGTCCGCCCCGGGTGGGCCACCAGAATCTCTAGGATGCGAAATTCCGTCGGTGTCAGGTTCACTTCACGGCCGTCGACGGTCACGACGTGCTCCTCGGTATCGATCTCTAAACGCCCGATGACGAGGCGACGACCTGCGCTGCCAGCTTCGGCTGACGATACACGAGCCGGTGCCGCCGGCAGCGAGCGCTCCAAACGTCGCAGCACCGTTTTGACGCGCGCTACGACTTCGCGCGGACTGAACGGCTTGACGATGTAATCGTCCGCACCGAGCTCCAAGCCGAGCACTCGGTCTACCTCCTCGGCGCGCGCCGTGAGCATGATGATGGGCGTGTCGGCGTGTGCTCGTAGGCGATGGAAGACGTCCACACCTGAAAGTCCCGGTAACTTCAGGTCCAAGATGACCAGATCGGGTCGCTCGGTTTTGAACTTCTCGACGGCCGCCAAGCCGTCATACGCCTTGACGACGGTAAAGTCTTCGTCGGCGAGATAACGCTCCAGTATCCCAGCGATCTCCGGCTCATCATCCACAACAAGGATTTTACCAGCCATGACTACCCTCGACCGTGTGGAGGCGGTCCAGCCATTCCTCCCGGCGCGGTGATCTTGGGGTTATCAAGCAGTCTGGCGGCAGCCGATAGAACCGAGTTGGCGATAGGAACTCCCCAGGCTGGACCGGTGACGCCCACTACGCCGCAGGCCGGCGGTGCTGCGACAATGATGGAGAGACGCGCACAGCTCATCGTGCTTCTCCTTGTCTCCCGCTTGCCGCGCCAGAGAACGTGTCCCTTTGGAGCGTCGCTGCACCAGCCAGCGCCCCGCTGTGACTCGGCTTGGCGGAACTTCAACCCCGCTTTGCACCACCGCCTTGCTGTCGCATATCTCCCTGACTCCGGGGAAGTGGCTTACCTCCAAAAGGACGCCTTGCCTGCGGCTCTTTGGGAGGAAAGTCTTTCTTCACGAACCCTTCCTAAAGGCTGCCCAATCTGCGAGCAGGCTTTGGTCACAAGGGCACGCCCCAGCTATGGAAACGCAGGAAATCTCGATCCTCCCGATGTCCTCCCCTGAAGGCGCGGATAGGATAGCCGGGTGATTTGCAGGCTTCCACCCGGCACGTGCGCGTCTATGCCCGCCAGGCGCATCCAGATCCGGGTGGGCGCAGAAAGTTGGGCACCTTTGGCACCCGAAAAACGACCCCGCAGCACACGCGCGGCATGCAACACGTCCAGCGCACACATGGGTAGTATTCATGAGCGAGTCACCGCACACGTGCCCTTTTCCCGCGCACCAGAGTACCTGGGGGGCTACATCCGTGATGTTCAATCCCACAGTGGCAGGATCATACTCTCGGTTAAGCTGCCTCTTGAGCGCGTGGGCGTCGACCGTTGCCCAGAACTATCAAAAGCGATGTGTGTCTACTTCGGCCCATCCCATGCCGCCCACGGTCCCGCTCACCGAACGGCAATCTCTTGGGAGCCTGCAGGCGGCGGAGTATTTCCCCGTTTCAAAGGATCCCTTGGCGTGGAAGCTGGTGAGCGCGGCGAGTGCTGCCACCTCACGCTTGAGGGTGATTATGACCCACCCGTGGGGCGTATCGGTGATGCATTCGACGTGCTGCTGGGCCGGCACATCGCGCGGGTGACCGCCCGCAACCTCTTGGACGAGATCACGATGATGATGGAATCCCTGCACGGCCATCGGCTTCCTCCACGCCGGGAAAGATCATGACAAGAGCATCATTCCCAGCAGAGGCCGCAATTCCTGCAGTGCTACGATCGTCCGCTGCCCCGCTACACCAGCTATCCTCCGGCGACGGTGTGGCGTGACGACCCCATGGAGGCTCGGGAACAGATTGAAGAGGCTACAGCCGCGGCAGACGGTGTCGCACTTTACATCCATATCCCGTTTTGCCAGTCGCTGCGCTGGTACTGTGCATGCAATCGCTTCATTACCAAAGACGCAGCTCTCGTCGACGGGTATCTCGATGCCGTGGGGCAGGAATTGGATGCCGTCGTGGACCGTGTTGGGCCTGCGCGGGTCAACTGGCTTCACTGGGCGGCGGCACGCCCAAGAGCAGATATGGCGCCTCTTCTATATATACGGCAGCCTCCCGGTTGACGCTGGTGCCAGACGCGGAGCTGTCCATCGAAATTGATCCTTGACTGGCGACGCGCACTCAGATGGCGCAGTTCGCAGCGCTTGGCTTCGACCGCGTCTGCCTCGGGGTACAAGACTTTCAGGAAGCGACAGGACGGGCCGTCAACCGGTTGCAGTCCTATGAGCAGACCAAGTCCGCCGTCGCATGGGCCCGCGAGTTTGGCATCCCAAGTGTGGGGATCGATCTCATATACGGATTGCCCTTGCAGACACGGGCGTCCTTTGCCAGAACGATTGACGACGTCCTCCGGCTACGGCCTGAACGCATCGCAGTGTACTCCTATGCCCACGTTCCGTGGGTAAACCACGCGCAGCGCACCTGCGAACAACTCCTACCGGGCCGGGTTGAGAAGTTCGGAATGATTATCGATGCGATCGGGACGCTCACCGCCGTCGGGTATGTTCAGGTGGGGATCGATCACTTTGCAGCCCGGCACGATGCCCTGGCGGCGGCCGGCCAGGGGGAAAGTGACGCGTACCTTCATGGGCTATTCACCTCGCCGCGCGGGTGTCCTCATCGGCGTCGGTGCAAATGCCATTTCCACTTCTTGCGATGCCTTCGCCGCGAGACGCCCCTGCCGGCACAAACCCGTGACGCAGCCCGTTGGTTCAGGCCGACATCCTCGGCCCGTGTGCTTCTCTAGTGCGAAGCAGGGCAGGTGGTGCAGAGGTCCGTCACATGGCACGGCACCCCGGGTAGACGCACGGTGAAGAGGGCACCGCGCTGGCTGGCGGCAGTGACGCTGACGGAGCCGCCCTGAGCTTCAACTAGCCGTTTGACGATCGCGAGACCGTAGCCGCTTCCTGGAGCGTCGTGTCCCGCCGTACCGCGCACCTCGCGCTCGAAAATCCTCTCGCGCTCTCCTTCCGATACCCCCGGACCGGTATCCGAGATGCGCACCTCCAATTGTTCGGCCCTGCGCGTGCATTCGATGCTCACGCAGCCGCCGGCTGGTGTGTAACGGACGGCATTCACGATCAAGTTCATCACGATCTGGCTGATGCGTACGGGGTCCCCGTAGAAATGCAAACACGGCGCGGCCGGGACAGGGCAGCGATGGACCGCGACGTGAACGTTCTTGGCCCGCGCCAGCCCTTCGACAGCCTGAAATTCCCGGTTCAAGAGTTCACACACATTGATCAGCCGGGGTTGTACCTGCATCGCTGTCGCCGCGGGCGAAGACGGCAATTCCGACACCAAAGCTTCAACCTGGTGCAGCGCTTGCAGCACGCTCCGCAGACGCTCGTGCGTGGGCTCGAGCTTGCCGTCAAGGAGACCTTCCACGTTGGCCCTGGCCACAGCCAGGGCATTGCGAATTTCGTGGATCACCTCCGCCGCCGTCGGAAAGGCACTCATCGTGCCACCGGTTTTCGCCGCCGCGGCGTGTTATTCTTCGCTCAATCTCCGCGTCGCGGCCCGCCCAAGGTGGTTACGTACCACAGCTGGCCTTGCCACGACGGGGTCGCTCCTTGGTTCATCGTCGCCTGAACGTTCAGGATCAGACCATTGGCCAAGCGCTCGCTCACGTGGTGAATGGCGAACCACGCGACATTTGCGTAGTCTGCGTGCATGACGTGCCCCAGACCATCGTCGGTATACTCATTGCGAAACGCCAAAATGACCTGATCGTGCAGCATGGGTTCGTACACTTCCGCCGTATAGGCGGTGTGATCGGCAGCTCCCAACCCGGCGCCCGCATGACCGTCGCGTCCACGCTGATAGACGGCAAAGGCACCCGGAAGGCCGTTCACGGGATCGAGTTGCGCATAGCCGGCGGCGCCGCTATACCGGTCGGTCTGACCGTCGGAGGTCTGAAACGTCCCCGCGCCCCCATACGCCCCAAACTCGAATGGCTTGTATCCCAGCGCGTCGGTGAGCTGCCATTGCACCGTTTTTTCGGTCGTCGGACCCCAGTCGGTGGCGCCATTTGCGCCCCCAAGATCGGCGCTCCCGCCCAGGTAGCCGATACCGGCTGTCAACCAGCCGTGCGTGTACATCAACTTTGTACCCCAGCGGTTGGTGGAAAACGGCCAAACGTGTTCTCCGACCGTGATGCTGGGCGTGCCGAAGCCGGCCAAGTCGAAGAACTGGCTGAAGGGAGATGGGGCGGGTGGTTCCAGTTTCCCAATAAACAAGTGGCCGTCGCGGTGGAAGAGGTTGTTGTACGTCACCCACAGCGTGTCGGTGAAGCCTCCTTGGTCGGCGCTCGACACCCACTGCTGAGCGTGGAATGTCCAGTCGGTGCCGATGTAGCCGGCCGCATGGATCGCCAAATTACCCCACTGGATGCGATGAGGTTCGTTGGGATCCTGAGTATCGTAGAAGGGATTTTCTCCAACCCACAGCGGATCCGCCCTGTGAATGGTCCCAGGGTCGAGCGACGCGTAACCCGTCCGCTGCACGTAGCGGCCATAGGCGTTGAGCGCAGGCACGACCGTGTGGCACACTTGGCAGTCCATGCCATAGGCCTGGGCAAAAGGTGGCATGGCCGCGGTGGGCCGCATGGTCTCAACGACCCACGCTCCAGCCAGCACCAACGCGAGCAGGACGGCGGCGCGTGGCGAGGTCACGGTGTCACCACGACCGTGAGTGTCATATCCGGGTGGCCGGGACCGCAAACAATGGCGCAGTGCAAAACATACGTACCGGCTTTCTTGGGAGTGAACGTCACGAGTGTGAACGAGCCAATAGAGATCTTCGTGAGGGGTATGCCCAGCTCGTCGGACTGAAGACCGTGGACGCCCGAAGCTGAGGTGAGCCGCAGTGTGGTCGGCTCATTTACGGGGATGGTGATTTTACTGGGTGTGAACTTCCAATTCGACGCGACAACATCAATGGTGGGATGTGCCGCCGCTGCAGTCCCTGCCGCCAGCATGCCGGCCGCAGCCAGGGTCAACGCCGCCATCCCCACACAAAATGCTCTCTTCATGACTACCCCACGCACGCTTCGCGTGCATCCGTCAGGGGTCAGTCTGGCACGTCGAGACGGAGGTCGTGTGAAGGGCTTATGAACGTGGCGATTTTGGTCACACGAGGCCGGGGATGACTACCACGTCCGCATGCCGGCCGCCCCGTAGGCGTGCGCTTCCAGCAGCTCGTGAATCGGCCCGGCGTAGGCCAGCAGGGCGAGGGCGATGGCAACGGCCGCCCACCGCCCAATGTGATCCAGCACGGGAGCCGGCGCCATCGCCTCCTCTTCGGGTGAGGCGAAGGTCATCGGCTGGCTTTGCGTCCTGGGCATCCTGAGCGTACCCACCATGACGATAACGAAGAGCAGCATGCTCAACAACAGGATGATCCCCCCGATCGCAGCCCAATGCACTTGGGGCATCCACGCGGCGGCCACCGTGCTGCCGAAATAGGCCACATTGTCGGTTCGACGCGGTGATCCCAGCAAGCCCGCCCAGTGCATGGCGGTCGACATGATCCCCATGCCGACAAACCAAGTCCAGGTTTGGGCCAAGGCCAGCTTCGGAGCCCACAACGTGGTGCCCAGAAGACGCGGGATCATCCAATACGAGATGCCCAAGAACGTCAGCGCGACGGGCGCGCCCACGGTGACGTGAAAGTGCCCCACGATCCACATCGTATTGTGCACCAGCGTATCCATGGCGTACGATGCATTGACCACGCCTCCCAGACCGCCAAAGATAAACAGGATCATGCCGAATGCCGGGCCGGCAAAGGCCGGGTTTGTCCAGGGCAGCCAAGCGATTGTCCGGAACAACCCGCGCACTCCGGCTCGTCGCGCTGCCATCTCGAAGGAGGCGAAAACAGCGAAAGCCGTCATGATGGAAGGAATGACGACGCCGTAGGTGGTCATGGTGTGCAGCCATTTCCATCCCGCGGCGATGCCCGGTTCCAGAAACTCATGGTGCAAGCCGACGGGCGTGGAGAGCAGCAGGAGCAGCAAGAAGACCAATCGCGTCAGGGCATCGCTGAAAATTCTGCCGTGATAGAACTGCGGCAGGATGTTGTACCAAACAAGGTAGGCGCCCATGATCCAAAAATAGACGAGCGGGTGGCCGAAGTACCAAAACAGGATGCGCGTCAACATGACGTTCACGGTTGGCGTCCAGCCCAACGACCACGGGATGAGAAAGAACAGCATCTCCGCGGCCACTCCCAGCGTGGCGATGAACCACATGACGAAGGTGGTGACGGAACCGTGGACGACCAAGGGCAGCCGCTCACCCGGCCGGTTGCGCGAAAGCCATAGGGCATTGCCCGCCAGATCCGCCAGGACGATCCAGGTACCCACAACCAGCAGCGTCGTGCCGATGTAGAAGAGCGGGCTGGCCTTCAGCGGTGCGTAAAACGTATACAGCACGCTGGCCTTGCCGGACAGGATGGCGTGCGCAGCCATGACAGTACCAAGCAGCATGACCCAAAAAGCCAACCATCCCACGACCAAGGAACGCGAGCGTGGAATGGCGCGGTAGGTCATGAGCGTCGCCAGCCCGCAGATGAAGAAGGTTGTGAAGACCAGGGCATTGAGGACGCCATGAGCGGTCAGAATACGGTAGTAGTCAAACCAGCGCGGCAGCGACATCCAACCGGCGCGCGACAGCGCTTGCAGCAATCCCAAAGCGGCTCCAACCGTCAGGGCGGCCATCGCCAGAAACAGGTGGGCCAGGACAAGGCGATTTTCGCGTGCCTCGCTCTGTTCGTTCATCGAACGTCGATCGCTCCGTACATGAAGTGATGGCCGGCGCCGCAATACTCGTTGCAGAGCATGAGGTAGGTGCCGGCACGCCGGAACGTGTGGGTGGCCGAGCTCACCCATCCCGGTACCACCATCATGTTGACAGCCGTACCCGGAATGAAGAAACCATGTACCACGTCCGGGCTCGTGGCATAAAACGTCACCCTCGCTCCCGCCGGCACCGTCAGGTGCGCCGGATCAAAGCTGAAGATATGCGCGACGATGTACGCCTCATATGAGTGCGGGCCGGTTTGGCGCAGTCCGGGCTTGTCGAAAGGTGGCGTTTCCGCCACGCGCGTCGGATCGATCGTCTCGACGTGACTGGGCGGTACGATGTCGTCATGCAGCGCCGCGACGCCGATCAGAGCCAAGAACGCGATCAGCGTGGCGATGCCAGCCTGAAGCCATCTGCGTTCGGCCCGGTGCATAACAGTCCGCTACCACCTCCGGAGCAACAGCCAAAACATGGCGGCCCATCCCACGACAATGACCACACCCAGGATCGTCACGAAACGTACGGTTGCCGGCAACGGCTCCTGGCCGGGTTCGGCGTTACGTTCTTCCATGCTTTGATTCGATACCACGCGGGTGCGACGAACAGATGAGGTTGTTGTGAAGGCCTGGCGATGCTCCTTCCTGTTCTCTGGAACAGCACACGCAACAATCACCACGCGGATTGTTGTGGCGTGTCGAATGACAGGGGCGAGAAACCGAGAAACTATGTTTACCTACATCATCGTACCCGTCGACGGCTCGGAGCCCTCCCGGGCCGCCGTACAACTCGGGCTCGCGCTGGCGCGGGAACAGCGCGCGAAACTGACCTTCGTGCACCCGATCGAACCCCTTGATAGCGCAGCCGCTTGCGCCTGAGCGCGAGGCTCACGGCAACAAGCGCCGCGTCGTTGTGCAAGGCGGTTGACGTCACTGGTCCACGACGACCGCCGATCCGGCTGCGGGGGCAACGTACGCGTTGCCTGTTCCCAGCGCCCGCGCGACGGCCCACCCGGCTGCAGGTTGCGCGGCCGGGTAATAGACGGCATTCGCGCCGGTCGGTCCGCCCGCCAGCCGAATGTGGACGAATCCCAGATGCTCGAGGTGCAAGGCCATGTGGGGGGTGCCGTGCAGGACGATGCGGACAACAGCAGGGGGCGGCGGCGTCGGCAGCCCGTCGCGTGAGGAGCGTGAGCCGAACTCCGCCAATCGGCGCTGGATGGTGGCGGTGTCCAAGACGTCGTAGTCGGCTTCTTCGATGCGTCCCTCGGCATTGACCCCCGGG
The DNA here is from genome assembly GCA_902812405.1 of bacterium. Classification (GTDB taxonomy): domain Bacteria; phylum Vulcanimicrobiota; class Vulcanimicrobiia; order Eremiobacterales; family Eremiobacteraceae; genus CADDZI01. The sequence continues at coordinate 41,357 of CADDZI010000004.1, forward strand.
ATGCGCGCCGGTGCAAGCACCATGGAATCGGCGTTGCTGCCCAGCGGCACCTGGTACACGGGTGCGCCGGCCATGGCGATGCCGATGCGAACCAAACGGTCCTCCGGCAGATTGGTTGCGACGTCTCGGCGCATGCGGGCCACAAATGCCGGAATTAAGGTCGCTGCGTGTGCGGGGTTCAGCAATTTGTCGCGCAGCAGGCCCAGAACCTGTACCTCGGCCTGCATGCGCTGGAAGTCGTTGACGCGGTACGCATTACCGGCCTGATTCTGGCGTACACGAACGAACGCCAGCACCTGTGCGCCGTTCATGTGGTGGATTCCGGGCATGAAGTCGGCACCACTGTACTGCGGATCGTAAATGCGCTGCTTGACGTCGATGTCGAGTCCGCCCACCGCATCGACCGCCTCCTCGAAGCCGGCAAAATTTGCCACGAGGTAACCGTCCACGTGCAAACCGGTCAGCGCGGCCACGGCGGCGGCGAGATAGCGCGGCCCTTGCGGCGGCGTTTCCTGATTGCCCATGAAGAAGAGCGTCTTGATCTTGGGCACTGGGTCGTGCCATCCGGGTTGCGCAAAGAGGAGATCGCGAGGTATCGTGATGGCGTCGATGACGTGTGCCACGGGATCGAGGTGGGCCAAAATGATCACGTCGGCCTGGCCGGCGGCGGTTCCCAGTCCGAGCGGATTGTCGGCCGCTACCCCACGCGCATTGTTGGCGATGAGCAAAATGTTGAGCGGCTGCGTCCCCAGCGTGACGCGCGCGGCGACGCTGCCCGGCAGGCGGCGGAGCGGTTCCCAGCGTTCGTGCCAGGCCCAGAGGATGATGGTGACGACGGCGCCAGCCGTTAGCAGACCGGCTATCCGGCGCATTCGCGGAGGATGCATGCGACGCGCTCCTTGACGGCCGCGACGCATGCAGCGCCTCGGCCCGGATTAGAGCGAAGACACAATGAGCGGCCGGGCGAGTGGGGGCGGGGAGCGCTGGCCGCGCCTTCCGGCTGCAGCCGCGGTGGGTGCCGGACAGAGTGCCTGCCGGCATCGGCCGCGCCACGCAGCATACGTCTCAGGCACACGCTCCCGGTAGCACAGTATAGCCTGCGCCAGACGCGGTACGCACGTGAGGACGCTGCACAGGCTGACGCCCAGGATCGCGATAATGCCGGCGCAGACCAGGGCGTGAGCGGTGAGCGCAACGGCAGCCGGAGCGCCGAGCCACAGCCACGGCCCGAGGATGTGCCCGTAAACGGCGATCTGCTCCGCATTCTCCATCCCGCAGAGGGTGACAAGCTGGAGGGCGTAGCAGGCGCCCGCAAAGGTTGCGAGCCCGCGCGTCCAGTGAGGCCGCCGTCGGTTGGCGCAAAGTTCAACCCAGAGGTCGCGATCGATGCCGCCCACCTCGATAGAACGGGCCGGCATAACGTCGTCACCTCGCATGCGCAGCACAGCGGCCAGGGCAAAGCGCAGGAGGAGGCCGGCCGTCAGGGCGAGACCGATGAGGAGAGCCGGGGTGATGTCTGCGTTGCTGTTGTCGGTAAAACGGCCGGGACCGAAAAGTCCCGCGTCGGACGCGGACTCAAGACACAGGTCGGCCAGTGCCGCGCCCAGAGTCGCCACCGGAAGGCATAGCCACCACCGTCGGAACACCGCTCTGCCGCGCACGCGACCCGGCTTCGCACTGTGCGTCCTCCGACCTGCCTCGTGCAGCCCGTCCGCGGGAGACTGCACCCGGCGGCGCAGCCAGGTCCCTGTGCAGACCGATTCCTGGAAAATCCGCTGCACGTCCGCGTCCGACCGACGGCCGACGCAGTCCGGCCGGCGGGAACGCAGTAGGTGTGGGCCCGGCGAGCGAACGGCGGCCGGGATGCACCGCTACCTTGCCACGTATCGTCAGTTCTGGCGGCTCAACACCTTGACGCTGCTGGAGTACAAGGCGAATTTCTTCGTATGGCTGACCTTTACGATCGTCTACCACGGTGTCGCCATCGCCACGATCTGGATCATGATGCATCGTTTCCCCGTCCTCAACGGGTGGCGATGGCAGGACGTGTTCTTTCTCTACGCGCTGTACATGGTTGCCCATACTCTCAATAATACGCTCTTCTTTACGATCGGCGACCTGGGAGACCACGTGCGCACCGGCACCTTCGACCGTTTTCTCGTGCGTCCGCTCGATCCGCTGTTTCAGATCCTCTCCCAACCTGGTCAGATCTGGCCGGATGAGCTCGTCATCGCGCTCGTCTTCTTCGCCTTCGCCCAAGGGGTGGTGCACCTGCAGTGGTCCCTTGCCACCGCAGCGCTCTTGGTGTCGGCTTTCGCGGGCGGCGCACTGATTGATTTTGCCGTTCAGTTGGCAATCGCAAGCTTCTCGTTCTGGGTCGTTCGGCTGGACACGCTGCGCTGGGTGGTCATGTCCCTGGAGAACGATTTCACACGCTACCCGCTTTCGATCTATAACCGCGGGGTGCGGGTCATGCTGTCCTACGTTTTTCCGTTTGCCTTCATGAATTATTTCCCGGCCACCGTCGTCTTGCATAAAACATCCGAAGCCGGATATACGGTTAATCCCGTGTTGGGTTGGTTGACCCCGGCGGTGGGTATCGTGTGGTTTGCGGCGGCCTACGGGTTATGGCGGCTGGGGCTCAATCGCTATCAGGGAACCGGCAGCTGACGCGGAGGTTCCGTCGGTCGCGCACGCGCGACCGCAGCGCATTGTGGAAGCAGGTCTCTTGTAGCGGCCGCGCTTGCCGCGGCCGATAGAACGTTACGGTCTTGAGGGGATCCTGCAAGGGGCGAGGTTCCGTCGGTCGCGCACGCGCGACCGCTGCGGATCGGGGGCGGGGCGGCGGTGTCAGCCGGCCCAGCGCTCCATGAGCCAGCGATAGTAGGCATGTCGCGGCGACTCGCCGCTCTGCGGCCACAGCAAAAGACCACACAGCGCGCAGGCCAATTCAAGGTCGCCGTGTCCAAGCGTCGGGTACCAATGCAGCCTCTTTTCCAACAGGCGCGAGGCACACTTGGGACAGGTTTCGGTACCCACGGCGCACGTCAACACGCCGCCCCCTTAGGGCCGTCGCGCGGATTTTCCTTGAGCCGCCGGAGGGCTCGGCGTAGGCGCCGCCTGCAACCGGCGCGAAAGCGCGGATTCGATGAACGCGGAGAAAACCTACCGGACCATCATCGAGCCGTTTCGCATCAAAAGCGTCGAGCCGATTCGGATGACGACGCGGCGGCAGCGGGAAACGCTGCTTGCCGAAGCCGGCTACAACCCGTTCCTCCTGCGCGCCGAGGACGTCCTCATCGACTTGCTAACCGACAGCGGGACGGGGGCCATGAGCGCCGAGCAGTGGGCGGGCATCATGCGCGGGGACGAGTCGTACGCCGGTGCGCGTTCCTACTATCACTTTGCGGACACCGTGCGCGATATCTTTGGATTCCGCCACATCTTGCCCGTCCACCAGGGGCGGGCTGCGGAACGCATTCTCTTCTCGACCGTCTGCCGGTCGGGCGACGTCGTCCCGAGCAACACCCACTTCGACACGACGCGCGCCAACATCGAGTACGTCGGTGCCACAGCAGTTGACCTGCCCATTCCCGAAGCCCGCCAACCGCACGTGCCGCATCCCTTCAAAGGTAACATGGACGTTGGGGCCCTCGAGGCGCTGATTGCGTCAACCGGCGCGGAAAAAATTCCGCTCGTCATGCTGACCATCACGAACAATTCGGGCGGCGGACAGCCGGTCTCCATGGAAAACGTCTGGACCGTCAGCCGCATCTGCCGGCGGCACGGCCTGCGCCTCTACATCGACGCTTGTCGGTTTGCGGAGAACTGCTGGTTCATCCGGGAACGTGAGACCGGCTATGCCGACAAGGACGTCATCGACATCGCCCGGGAGCTGTTTTCGTACGCCGACGGCGCAACAATGTCGGCCAAGAAGGACGGCTTGGCCAACATCGGCGGCTTCTTGGCTACCAACGACGACGCCCTGGCACGTCAAGAAGCCACCTTGCTGATTCTCACCGAAGGCTTCCCCACGTATGGCGGATTGGCGGGACGCGACCTGGAGGCCATTGCCATCGGACTGCGCGAGGTTCTCGACCATGACTACCTGCGCTACCGCATCACATCGACCGCGTACCTGGGCCGCCACCTCACCGAGATTGGGTATCCCCTCGTGCAGCCGCCGGGCGGCCACGCGATCTACGTCGATGCGGCAGCGTTATTGCCGCACATACCGCCTGCCGCCTACCCCGGTCAGGCGCTGGTCTGCGAGCTGTACTGTGCGGGGGGTATTCGCGCAGTGGAGGTCGGGAGCGTCATGTTCGGGACGCCCGACCCCGCGACGGGCGAGGAGAAGCCCGCACCCATGGAGCTCGTGCGTCTGGCCATCCCGCGGCGGGTCTACACCCAAAGTCACATCGATTACGTCATTGAAGTCATGGCCGACGTGTACGAACGGCGCGAGGCCCTGCGCGGGCTGCGTCTGACCTGGCAGGCGCCTCCCCTGCGCCACTTTACCGCCCGCTTCACGCCCCTGGGAGCCCGGCCCACGTGAGCGCACCCTTTATGGTGCGTGAGTACGTCCGGTGGAGTGACGTTGACGCGGCCGGCGTCGTCTGTTACGGTGCGTACGTGCGCTTCGTGGAGGTGGCGGAAACCGAACTCTTTCGGGCGGCGGGTATGCCCTATAGCAGCGTCTTCGAGCGCTTCGACTGCTGGCTGCCCCGCGTCCACTTCAGCGCCGACTTCTTCGCGCCGGCGCGCCTTGACGAACGGCTGACCGTCGCGGCACGCGTCACCCGCTTGGGAACGACATCCGTCACGCTGGGCTTTACGATCGACAGCGACGCCGGCGCGCGGATTGCAGCCTTTTCCGTCGTCCTCGTGTGTGTCGAGCGTGCCACCTTCGCCAAGCGGGCGTTGCCGGACGAGCTGCGTGCCGCCCTCAGCCGCTTTGCCGGTTAGGTGGTGCGGGCGGCGATTGCCCCAGGCAGAAACCGCACGGCTCCATGCCGACTTCCTGTGCCTGGCCTTCGCTCAGCGTCAGCAGGGGGCCCCGCTCGGCCAGCTCCCGGTGGCACTGGCTGCCCGGTGCGTGGTAGACACGCTCTCCCAGAATGCACACGACGTCCATTGTCGCAGGCTTCCCCGCCCGAAGCAGGCTGGCCTGGCCGGGCGGGGAACCCGCCGGGGCCGGCTTGCGTTTACGCCGATGGGCACGCCTGCGCGCGGCGGCTCGAAACGGCCGATAAACCACAACGGGGTATCAAGATGATCTTGCAAACGCTCCCAGCTGCGCTTGCGCACTGGCATCTGTTCAAAATCCAAGGTCAGCTGGACGTCGCATCCGCACCCGCCGTGCGAACGGCTCTGGCGCACGCCGCGAGGATGGACGACGCCCATCTTCTCATCGACCTGGAAGACCTCGTTTCCGTGGATGATATTGGCATCCGTACGCTCGCCGAGGCGACAAAAGAGCTGCAGGCGCGGCGTCCGGCATGTCGCGTTGCGTTTGTCGCACCGCCCGACGTCGCCGAACGCCTGGTCGCGGCCGGGATACCCAACGACGCCGTCTACGACAACGGGCAACGCGCTCTGCAGGCGCTGGGCGCCGGCCAAGCCGCCGCCTAGCGCGGCCACCGCGCTCGGGCTGTGCTTCAGGTCGCCGTTGCTCGCGCCGCCGTGAGCAGGCCGCGCAAACAGAGTGCAGAAGGAGACTCGTCAGCATGAAGGACGTACCATCGCCCCGCTCCTTTGGCGATATCGATCATCTCTTGCAGCGCGTGGGCAACAAGTACTTGCTCGTCAATGCAGCCCGGGTGCGCGCCCAGCAACTTGTCAACCACGACGAGCCGGCGATCGAAGGCGCCAACCCCGAGAAGGCCGTGACGACGGCCTTCCAGGAGATCGCTGCGGGCAAGCTCTCCATCCAGCTCGACGACACGCGCGGCCGCTAAAGCGCCCCAATCCCGGACGGGTGCGAGAGGCCGGCTACCGGGGAGAGGCGCTAGCGAGGTGTCCCTACCTGCGCCGCGCCACCCGGCGGCTTTTTACTCTTTACACCAGCGGGCGCACGACCGCGGCGTTTCGTGAACGACGACTTCGTCGATGGAGACGCGCGGACCGACGGCCGCCTCCAGTTTGCGGGCTAAGACGAGAGCGATGTTCTCGGCGGTGGTGGGAAGATCGGCGACTCGGAACTCCGGCCGTTGGTTCAAATCGCAGTGATCGAATTCTTCCACCACGCGCCGCACCGCGTCGAAGTCCACGACCATGCCGTGCTCGAGCTCGGCTGCGGAAGCCGTGACTTCGACAACGTAGTGGTGACCGTGCGGCCGCGTGCATGGTGAGGCGTACGGCAGACGCAGCTGATGCGCGGCGTCGAAGTGACAACGCAGCGAGACGGAGATCACCGGCCCGGCACCCCGTTCCACAAAAGGTAGTGCAGCTGCGGTAGAATGCGCACGTCGTAGGCTTTCCAAAAGCCATCCCCCACCACCCTCTCCGTCAGGCCGGTCAAGTAGCGCAGGTACTCCAAGCCGCGGCCGGCCCGACCGCTCTCGGGTTGCAGGATGATGGGTGTCCGGGGAGGCAGCGACCGATCCAACGTCGTCACAAGCGCCCGCACCTCGTCGAGATCGCGATCGTCGGCGATGATGAATTTCAGCTGCAAGCGGCCGGCAGCCGTCGCGAAGAACTTACGCAAGACGGCGGGCTTGGGCGTGTAGCCGGATGATCCCACTTTCGGACTGATCGAGAAAAGCGAGACTTCGGGAAGGTCGGCAAAGATCGTACCGCTCGTCTCCACCGTGATGTGCTTGCCTTCCAGGGCCGCCACCAAGCCCGTGAGATCCTGGATGAGGGGCTCGCCGCCCGTAATGACGACGTGCCGGCACGAGCCGACCCAGGCCGCAATCTCGGCCGGGCTCATCGTATGCCCCGCAGTCCCCTCCAGGGCATATGGGGTATCGCACCACGTACAGCGCAGCGGGCAGCCGTCCAGGCGGATGAAGGCCGACGGCATACCGATGAGTCCGCCTTCTCCCTGGATGGAAATGAACAACTCGTTGACGGCCAAGCTGTGCGGTGATGACATCACGATGCTCTTTTTCACGTTACCGCCGGCCGCTCCCGCCGCTGCGGACAGGGCTACAAGAGGCATGCCTGCTTTTGCGTCGAATGCGCCACTCCCCTGAGCGGAGGTAGGGATGGCTGCAGCACAAGCCCAGGGCATTCGGAACGTTGCCTTCGTGGGCCCCCACCATAGCGGCAAGACGACGCTCATCGAAGCGCTCCTCCATCACGCGCACGCCATTGTGCGGCGCGGATCGGTCGTTGACGGAACGGCGACCACCGACCACGATCCGGAGTCGCACGCGCACCAGATGTCGGTGACCCCGTCGTTTGCCTACCTCGAGGCGGACGGAGTCCGGGTCAACATCATCGACTGTCCGGGTGCGGTCGACTTCATCGAAGAGACGAAGCTGGCGCTTTTGGGGGCGGATGCCGCGGTCGTTGTCGTGGAAGCTGATCCCAATCGCTTGCCGCAGGTGGAGGTTGTGGCAGACTTCCTCGACGCGCGGGCCATGCCTCACCTGTTCGTCGTCAACCGTCTGGATCGGCCGGGGGCCGACTTCGCCGGCACCTACGCCGCGTTGCGCCGCCGCTTCGGCAACCACGTCGTCGCGGAGCACGCCCCCATCGGGCAGGGCGAATCGCTCTCCGGCTTCATCGACGTCGTACACCTCAAGGCATATGCCTACACCGACGGAGGGTCCACGCCGACCGCTCTGCCCGAACACGCGGCGGACAAGAGCCGGGAAGAACTCTTGGAGGCCTTGGCCGACTTCGACGATCACCTCATGGAGGAAATCCTGGAGGGCAAAGAGCCTTCGCAGGACGAGGTCGAACGCGACCTCACGGCGGACGTCAGCAGCGATAAGATCGTGCCGGTCCTCGTGGCGAGCGGGATACGCGGCTGGGGCGTGGCGGAGCTGTTGGCATGTATCCTGCGACAATTGCCGGACGCCACGACGCTTTCCAGGCCGGATGCGACCGGACGCCTCATCGAGCCCGATCCGCGCGGCCCCGTGGTGGCGCAAGTCTGCAAAACCTTCGTTCATCCGCAAAGCGGCAAACTCTCCATCGCGCGTGTCTTTTCCGGCACGCTGACTCCCGACACCCAACTGGTCAACGTTAACCGCGACGTCAAGGAGCGTCCGGGAGGCTTGTACGCCTTGCAGGGCAAGAACCAGTCCGCGATTGCCTCGGCGGGTCCCGGCAACCTCGTCGCCATCGCGCGGCTAGATACGACGGTGACCGGAGACACGTTGTGTTCAAACGGCCATCGCGCCGTCATGCCCGTTCACGCCCTGCCCAAACCGGCCTTCGCGCTGGCCATCCGTCCGCACGACCGCGCCGACGAGGCCAAGCTCTCTCAGCTGCTCGTGCGCATGCGCGAGGAAGACCCGACGCTTCAGGTAGAGCGCGCCGAGTTCACCGACGAGCTCCTCCTGCGCGGCTACGGGGAAATGCACCTCATCGTGACCGTCGAGCGCCTGCAACGCAAATACAACGTCAAGCTCGATACCCAGTTGCCGGCGGTTCCCTACCGCGAGACCATCACCGGGAAGACGCAACAGCAGGGCCGCTACAAGCACCAAACCGGCGGCCACGGCATGTTCGGCGACGTCCATCTCGAGATCGAGCCGCTGCCGCGAGGGGCCGGCTTTAAGTTCGACGAGCGGATCGTGGGCGGCGTCGTCCCCAAGCAGTTCTTTCCGGGCGTCGAGAAGGGCGTCAAAGAAGCCTTGGAGCGCGGGCCGCTGGCCGGTTTTCCGGTCGTTGACGTCCACGTGACGTTGTACGACGGTTCGTACCATAGCGTCGACTCCAACGAGATGTCCTTCAAGCTGGCCGCCGCGTTGGCCATGCGCGAGGGGTTGCCGAAGTGCCACCCCGTGCTGCTCGAACCGATCTCGCGCGTCTGGGTGACGGTACCCAGCGCCTACACGAGTACCGTGCTGCAGCAATTGAGCGGTCATCGCGGGCAGATCCTCAGTTACGGTCCGAGCGACGAGCGCAAGGGCGCGGACATCATCCAGGCCCTCGTGCCGCAAGCCGAACTGGGCCGCTACCTCACCGAGCTGCGTACCGCGACGCAAGGTCTGGGCTACTTCACCGCGGAGCACGACCACTTCGAGTTCGCGCCGCCCAAAGTCGTGCAAAGCGTCACCGCCGAACGCAAGGAGGCGGCCGCCGCCAAGTGACCGCAGGCCCGTAGCCTTGCCGAGTCCGCCGTCAAAGGAGTCGTATGAACGAAGCGTACTGCCGCCGTGCTGCGGCGCTGCTCGGCGCCTGTCATGCGCGCCGTCCATTTGCCCCGCCCGGCGCGGGTCCGCGCTACGCCCCGGATCGCCCGGCCGCGGTCGAGCACATCGCACTGGAGTTGCGTTTCGATTTCCAGACGCACGTGCTCTTCGGCCGGTGCCGCACGGTCTTTCGCGCGGTTGGGTCGACTCTCCATGAGTTGGAGATGGACGCCGGGCGCCTTGCCGTGCGTGCGGTTCGCTCCGATCGCGGCGCGAAGCTCGCCTTTACACTGACCGGCGGCAAGCTACACATCACCTTGGACCGGCCGCTGGCTGCGGGCGCGAGTTCGGCCGTCATCATCGACTACGAAGCCCGCGAACCGCGTCAGGGTATCTACTTCATCGGTCCGGATTCCGGCTATCCCACAAAGCCCGTCCAGGTCTGGACGCAAGGCCAGGATGAGGACGCCCACTACTGGTTCCCGTGCATCGACTATCCCAACGCCAAGGCCACGACCGAAGTCGTCGCCACGGTGCCCGCGTCGTTCTTCGTTCTCAGCAACGGCGCGCTCGTGAAGACAACCAAGAACGCCAAGGCCAAGACCGTCACCTACCACTGGAAGATGGAACAGCCCCACGCCACGTACCTCGTCTCCGTCGTGGCCGGCAAGTTCGTCGGCCACACGGACATCCTGGACGGCCTGCCTGTATCGTACTACGTCGAGCCACAACGCGCGGCGGACGGTGCCCGCTCCTTTGCTAAGACGCCTCGCATGCTGCGCTTCTTCAACGAGAAGATCGGCGTGACGTACCCCTATGCGAAGTATGCCCAGATTGCGGTACGCGACTTCATCTTCGGCGGCATGGAGAATACGACCGCAACGACCCTCACCGACGCCACCCTACACGACGCACGCGCTCATCTGGATTACTCAAGCGACGGCCTGGTGGCGCACGAGCTGGCGCACCAGTGGTTCGGGGACTTGGTGACGTGCAAGGACTGGTCGCATGCCTGGCTCAACGAGGGGTTTGCAACCTACTGCGATGCGCTCTTCAAAGAGCACGATCTGGGGCGGGATGAGTTCGACTACTACAGGCTGCAGCTGGAGGGCCGGTACCTCGACGAGGACAGCCGCCGCTACCGCCGGCCCATCGTCACCAACGTCTACGCCGAGCCGATCGACCTCTTCGATCGCCACCTCTACGAAAAGGCAGCCTGCGTTCTGCACATGATTCGCCGCCGGCTGGGCGACGAGGTGTTTTGGCAGGCCGTGCGGCGCTACGTTTCGGATCATGCCTTCGGGGTTGTGGAAACGGTTGACCTCGTGCGTGCCATCGAGCACGTCAGCGGACGTAACCTGCAGCCGTTTTTCGACCAGTGGGTGTACCGCGGCGGTCATCCGGAATTCCGCGTTCACTACACGTGGGATGCACAGCGCGAGGCTGCTGTCGTGCGCGTCCGGCAGGTGCAGGACACATCCGACGGCACGCCGGTCTTTGCGACACCCGTCGAGCTACTCTTCGCAAGCGGCAAAACCTCCACACAGGTTGGCGTGCACATCGAGGATGCGGACCATACCTTCACCATCCAGCTGCCGCGCCGGCCCGAGGTGTTCGCCTTCGATCCGCAGGGCGACGTTCTCAAGACCGTTTCCCTGGAGGTGCCCGAGGAAATGCTCGTGCGCCAGGCGCTCGGGTTGCCGTACGTGCGCGGGCGCATCGACGCAATTCGGGCTTTGGGGAAAGCGCAGTCTGCGGAGGCGGACCAGGCTCTGGCGGGCGTGCTGGCCTCGCGCGCCTTCTGGGGCGTGCGGGCGGAAGCGGCCGCGGCTCTGGGCGCCAGCCGCAGTACGCGCGCCTTCCTGGCGCTGCGCGACGCCCGGGATGACGACCACCCCAAAGTGCGCCGGGCCGTGGCACGCGCGCTCGGCGAGTTTCACACCGATGAAGCTTGCGCCGCACTGGCGCCCATGCTGCGCCGGGATGCATCCTACTTCGTGGAAGCCGAGGCCGCCCACGCGATCGGCAAGACACGATCGCGCAAGGCGTTTGCGCTTCTGGAGCGTGCCTTGGATAAACCGTCTTTCAATGAAGTGATTCGCGGCGGTGCCCTGCGCGGGCTGGCGGAGCTGGGCGACGAGCGCGCGTTGCCGCTCCTGCTTGCCTGGACCGCGTACGGCAAGCCGTCTCCGGCGCGGGAGGCGGCGGTTGAGGCGCTCGGCAAGCTGGGGCACCTGGACCGGCGTGCCCGCCGACGGCTGGTCGACCTTCTCGACGACAAAGACTTCTACGTTCGGCGCGCCGCCATCGGCGCCGTGCGCGAGCTACGCGAGAGCGAAGCGGTCGCGGTACTCGAGAGGCTGGCCTCCGAAGATATTGACGGGCGCCTCAAGAGTGAGGCGGCCGCGGCGGCACGCGCCATCCTGGAAGCCGCGGAGAAGCCGGCCGAGGTTGCGGCCCTGCGCGAAGAGATCGAACGCTTGCGGGAAACGACCCGCAGCCTGCGCGACCGCCTGGAACGTCTGGAAGCCGCCCGGCGCGGCTAAAGGGCGCCGCCCGCGCCTGCGCAGGCCGCACCTCTGGCGGGCGGCGGGAAGAGGCGGTTTACGGCTTGGCCAGCATGACCGACGTCGATTTGATGAGTGCGGTCACCTCGTCGCCCGGATGCAGGTCGAGTTCAGCCACCGACTCCGCAGTGACGAGAGCAACCAGGTGATTGTCGCCAATGCGGAGGCTGACTTTGGCCATCAGCCCGTCGCTTTGGATATCCTGAACGACGCCCGGCAACTTGTTGCGTGCGCTAACCCGCATGCCGGGCCTCCGCGCGCTCGTGCATGGCGGTCGCTGCGAGCAGCGCCGCCATGACGTGCGGCTGATCGATGTCGAGCCGCAACAGAATGCGGATACGGTCCAGACGGTAGCGCACGCTGTTACGGTGCAAAAAGAGCCGCTCGGCAGTTTTGTCGACGCGTCCCGCGCAGGCGTAGTACGCTGCCAGCGTCTGCACCAGATTGCTTCGCCGCTCGCGGTCTTCCCGCACCAGGGGGGCCAGCAGTGTGTCAGCCAGCTGCGCGGCGACCGGGTCGGCCGCCGCGATCTCGCACAGCCGAGCGACAAGCCGCGCACACGCATCGCCGTGCAGGACTCGGGGCATGTCCACGTGGGCGCTTCCCTCCTTAGAATGTCGCAAAGAGTACCAGATTACCGTTGGCGTCCAGCATGTAGATGTACGTTCCGTCGGTGTGCAGCGAGGTCACGGGGACGGCAAACGGAGCGCCGGCCGGGCTCGTCTGACCGTTGAAAGCGATCGTGATGCGCGAGATGAGAGCTCCCGGCTGTTGGCCTCCGGACGGGTTGCCGCCTGCATACCGTGCGATTTGGTAACTGCCCGAGCCCGGTGTCCCCAGAAGCCCGTAGAAGAGAGTGCTGCCGTCGCTGGCAATGTTGCCCGCCACCGACGGTGCCGGAAGGAAGACGAACGAATTGCGGGTGGCCGGCCCGGGCAGCGGCAGGGTCCAGGACGAGCCGTCTTTGTGGAACAGGACGTAGGTGCTGACGCTGGTCGCGGCAACGGAAACGGCGGCGTCGCGGGCGTAGAGACCTGCGCCGCCGTACGAGTACGAACCGCGAACCGGGCTGCTCCCGTCCAGAGCGAAGGCTGCCCAGGACACCGTGTTGACCTGGTCGTCGCGGGCGACGAAAACGTGCAGGCTGTCTGCGGCGAGTGCCCGGATCCCGCCCGTTCCCAAACCGTCTTGCATGCTGACCAGCGGCACGCAGGTGGCGATCGCCGGTGCAGGCGGCGGGCATTTGACAAGCTTGCCGCCGGCGTCGACAAACCAGTCCGCACCCGTACCGTCCACCGCGACGGCCTGGGGCTGATAGCCCGCGGGAAGAGTGTAGGAACCTGCGTTCGTCGTGCTCGAGGACACCTCGCTGTAGGTGTAGGGGGGGCCGTGGTTGGCATTGAGAGCGCCGACCGCGCCCGGAACGCTGGGATCCAGCGCCAGGTCAAACGACTGAACTCCGATGCTGCCGACGAAGACGGGACTAACTAAAGAGACGCGTGGTCCCGGCGGCTGCCCGCCGTTGTGCCGGGTCAACGCGGCAATGCCGAACCCCAGGCCGACCGCGCCCAGCAAAAAGACCAGCGGCTGATACGCGGCCGGAATGCTGCTTTGCGGGTCCAGAGGTTTGGAGCAGCCGGCGAGTTGGGACAGCGCGAGAAGACACGCAAGGCACAGCGCAAGGAGGCGACACGAGCCGCCAACGGTGCGCAACCCAGCGGCCCGGTGAGACCGAGCGGTGCTCATGCGGGCAGGTACGATATCCGTCTGGGAAAACCCCGCCGCGCCAGCCCCTTGGGCAAGAGACTCAGCGGGAAGAAGACTCGCGGCGGGGGGCGTCTAACGAGCGCCTCATGGCAAGCGAACCCAAGGTCCGCGTGTCCTTACCCGAAGGCCTCACTGCCGACGCGCTGCGCGAGATGTACTATCGCATGGTGCTGACGCGTTTGTGCGACGAGCGGGCGTTTGCCCTCAACCGGCAAGGAAAGATACCCTTCGCCGCCAGCTGCAAAGGGCACGAGGCGGCGCAAGTCGGCACGGCCTACGCAATCCGCCGCGGTACGGATTGGGTCGTACCCTACTATCGGGATACGGCCCTGGCGCTGGCTTTGGGCGTCACGCCGCGCGAGCAGATGCTGTGCCTGTTTGCGCGCAAAGCCGACCTGTTCTCGGCGGGCCGGCAGTTTCCGAACCACTACAGCGTCCCCGACCGCCACATCGCGACCATTTCGAGCATCATTGCGGCGCACATCACCCACGGCGTCGGCATGGCGTTGGCCTTCCGGATGCGCCGCGAGCCCGTCGTCACCGTCGTGTGCTTCGGCGAGGGCGCGACGAGCGAAGGTGAATGGCACGAGGCGCTCAATTTTGCCGGCATCCACAAACTGCCGGTCGTCTTCGTCTGCGAGAACAACGAGTTTGCCATCTCCGTGCCGCAGCGGCTGCAGATGGCGATTCCGAACGTCGCCGACCGAGCTGCCGGGTATGGCTTCTCGGGAGTCATCTGCGACGGTACGGACCCCATCACGACCTACACGATCGTCCGCGAAGCAGTCGAGCGTGCGCGCGCCGGCGGCGGACCGACGCTGGTTGAAGCCAAATGTTACCGCGCCATGTCCCACACGACAGACGACAATCAACTGACGTACCGTACCCCGGAGGAAATCGAGGCGCTGGCCGCACGCGATCCCATCCCGCGCTTTGAGCGCTGGCTGCGCGAACGCGGCCTGCTGGGCCAGGACGACGCCGCCGAGCTGCGCCGGAAGGCACAGGCGGAAGTAGACGAAGCGACGGATTGGGCGGAGGCGCAACCGCCGCCGGCGGAGGAGGACCTGTACACGCACGTGTACGCGTCCGGCCCGCTCTCGTAGGCCGCAGGATGGCTGTCAAGACGGTTCTCGAAAGCGTCCGTGACGCTCTGCACGCCGAGATGGCGCGCGATGCCCGGGTTTTCATCATGGGCGAAGACGTCGGGCCGCGCGGCAACGTCTTTCTCATCACCAAGGGCTTTCTGGACGAGTTCGGTCCGCAGCGTGTCATCGACACACCTCTGGCGGAAGCCTCAATCGTGGGCATCGCCATTGGGGCGGCCATGGCCGGCATGCGCCCGGTCGCGGAAATCCAATTCGCAGATTTTATTTACCCTGCGTACAACCAGATTGTCGGTGAAGCGGCCAAGATACGCTACCGCAGTGCCGGCGGATTCTCGTGTCCGCTCGTCATCCGGACACCCTATGGCGGCGGCGTGCGCGGCGCACTCTCCCACTCGGTCAGCGTCGAGGCGCTCTTCTACCACGTGCCGGGACTGAAGATGTGCGTGCCGTCAACGCCGGCCGATGCCTACGGGTTGCTCGTCAGCGCGATCCGCGACGATGATCCAGTGCTGTTCCTGGAGCATAAACGGACCTATCGCCTCATCAAGGGCGAGGTGCCGGACGGGGACTTCACGGTGCCCATTGGTAAAGCCGACGTGGCCCGCCCAGGGAAGGACGTCACGGTGGTCTCATACGGGCTCATGCGTCACTACGCGGTCGAGGCGGCCGAGAAGCTGGCCCCGGAAGGCATCGACGCCGAAGTCATCGACCTGCGCACGATCCGCCCCCTGGACCGGGCGACGATCTTGACCAGCGTCGCCAAGACGCACCGCCTCCTCGTCGTGCACGAGGATCAGAAGTTCGGCGGCGTGGGCGCCGAAGTCGCGGCCGTCGTTGCCGAGGAGGCTTTTTTCGATCTGGATGCGCCCATTCGCCGGGTCTGCGGCCCGGACGTTCCGGCCATGGGATATGCAAAAGAGTACGAGGAGGCATTCATGCCCAGTCCTGAGCGTATTGCCGCCGCCATCCGCGAGCTGGCGCACGAATGACGTCCGAGGTGTAAGACGCACATGGCGACCGTCAGCATGCCCCAACTGGGTGAGACCGTTACCGAAGGGACCGTTGGCCGCTGGCTCAAGAAAGAAGGCGACACGGTCGCCAAGTACGAGCCGCTTCTCGAGGTTGAAACGGATAAAGTTGCCTCCGAGATCCCGTCGCCCTTTGCCGGCAGGTTGACCAAGATTCTGGCCAACGAAGGCATGACCGTGCCGGTCGGAGCCCCCCTGTGTGAAATCAGTGAGGAGGCGGAACGCAGCCTGCAGGCCGTGCCCGCGGACACAGGCGCCGCGTCCGGGGCGCCGAGCGCAGGCACCGGTAGCCCGCAAGCAAGAGGGCCTGCACCGGAAGTGCCGGACACGTCGGCGCGCAGCGCCGCCGGTGAGGGAGACGGCGTCCGCTACTCGCCGGCCGTTCGCCGCTTGGCTCGCCAACACGGGGTTGATTTGCGCACCCTGGCCGGCACAGGCAAAGGTGGCCGCGTGACGGCCAAGGACCTCGAGCAGCATCTGGCATCCGGCCACGCATCGCCGTCATCCGGTGCAGGCATCGCCGCTCCCCCGCCGGTGCAGACGCCATCCGCACCCGCGGCGGCGCCGACGGCCGCCGAGGGTGACACGATCGTGCGCCTCACCCAGATGCGCAAGACGATCGCCCAGCACATGGTGCTCGCCAAGACGACGGTTCCGCATGCCTGGTCCATGGTCGAGGCCGACGTCACGGATCTCGTGCGTTGGCGCGAGCGAGAGAAGGATGCTTTCTTTGCCCGCGAGGGCGTCAAGCTGACCGTTCTGCCGGTTGTCGTGCAGTGCGTCTGTCAGGCGCTGCGCGAATTCCCGATGGTCAATGCGACCTGGGGCGGCGACCACATCATCCTGCGCCGTCACATCAATATCGGCATCGCAGTGGACATCGAGGAGGGGCTCGTGGTCCCGGTCATCCGCGATGCGGATCGCATGAGTGTCGCGGGTCTGGCCCGCAGCATTGCCGAACTGGCGACCAAGGCTCGCGCCCGCAAGCTGACGATGGAAGATATGGCCGACGGCACGTTCACGGTGGACAACACGGGAGCTTTGGGCAGCGTGGCCTCATACCCGATTATCAATTCGCCCCAGGCGGCAATCCTAACCACGGAAGCCATCCTCAAGCGACCATGGGTGATCGGGGAGGCAATCGCCATTCGCTCGATTATGAATCTCTGTCTCAGCCTCGACCACCGCGTGCTCGACGGATCGACGGCATCCCGCTTCCTGCAATCGGTTAAGCGCCGTCTTGAGTCGTTCGTTCCTCCCTCGTAAGGACGCGTAAGGCGCCGCGCCTCGCCCTCCTGGCCGTGGGGTGAACCTTCTCGGTCAGCGGAGATCGCGCAAGCCGGACCGGCGCGCGGCGCGGACCGCAGCCAGCGCGACGAGCATGCCGCCCGCGGCCAAGGTGCTACGCAACCCGGCCACGCTGGCCAGCGAGCCCAAGAGCCATGCGCCGAGCGGCATGAAGCCAAGGAAGATCATCGTATAGAGAGACATGACCCGGCCGCGCATTTCCAGCCGCGTGTGGGTCTGTAGAAGGGTGTTCGTCATGCCCATGAAGAGCATGATGCTCGCGCCTAAGACGATAAGGAGCAGCGTACCCGGCCACGCCCGCGAGGAGACGGCAAAACCAGCCAGGGCCAATCCGGCGAAGGCGGCACAGGTTGCGGCCAACCGTCCGCGGTGGCGGGCCGAGCCGATGAGTGCCACCGTCACCGACCCGGCAAGAGCCCCGGCGCCCGAAGCAGCCATGAGAGTGCCCAACGTCGTCGGACCTTGTGCGAGAACGGTCCGGACAAAAGCCGGCAGCAGTTGGATGTAGGGCCGGGCAACAACCGAGACGAGGAGAGCCAGCGAGAGCAGCGTCAGGATGGCGGGTTGACCCCGCACGTACGCGATGCCGTCGCGGACTTCGGTCCAGATGCCGGCTTGGTGCTGCCCAGGCACGGGCGGCTTAGGGGTCATGAGCACAAGCGCGACGATGACGGCTGCGAAGGAAGCGGCGTTCGTGTAGAACGTGGCCGCGATGCCCACGGTATCGACGAGGACGCCGCCCAAGGCCGGACCGATGATCCCCGGGCCGTTGAACGCAGCGGAATTGAGCCCAATGGCGTTCATCAATTCGCGCGGGCCGACAAGCAGCGGCACGAGTGACTGACGGGTGGGTGCGTCAAAGGTGAGAGCGCAGGCCGAAATTCCCGCCAGCAGGACGACTTCCCAGATACGGACGACCCGTGCCTGCGTTAAAATCGCAAGACCCAGGCCCGCGAGGCCCAGGACCGCCTGCGTGACGATCAAGAGACGGCGCCGGTCGATGTGATCTGCTACTGCGCCCGCAACCCCGGAAAGGGCCAAGACCGGGATGGCTCGCACGAAACCAATGATACCCAGGTACAAAGGCGCCAGCGCCGGCCGGGGTGCGAGCTGGACGACCAGCCAACCCTGCGCAAGCGTGGCCATCCAGCTTCCCGTATTGGAAATGAGGAGTCCGATCCACAACAGGCGGAACTCCCGGTAGGACAGGGCCCCAAAGCGGGGGCGGGTAGGCCCGTCCTGGGCCATGGTGCGGGGTTCTTGAGCACTATCCGCCACGCGGCAGCCTTCGCACGACCGGTCATGGGCTCCGGCAGGCAATCGCATGCCACACCGTCCTGGGCCGCAGCCGCGACGGCGGGCCCGGTCCAACATGTCACAACCTTGTGGGCGCGGCGGGGGAAGAACACCCGGCAGTTCTAGCGGCCCGGTCCAACATGTCACACAACCTTCGGGGGCGCGGCAGGAGCGCACTCCGGCGCGTTGGAGCAGGCGCCCTCGACACGCCAGCCGGGCACAGAGATGTGTGCAGGAAAAACAGTAACGACCGGGCGTGGCCCGGTCGTTAACTGTTTGGCCGATGGCATTTTCGCCGCGCGTGCGAACCTCGCTCCCTAGTCAGCAGGTCCGCTTGCGTAGGCTTAACTGGGACGCGATCCCCAGAGCCATCACCCGGCGTGAGCCGGGTCCCCAACGGTAGGGGTACCATTCCGAGGCTCTCAGCTCTCCACTATTGCACTAGTGGCACCCGTTGTTGCTGATCACCCCGGCACCGCGGTTGGTGTACTGGCAGTATACTCAACACCGGCGTTACGCGCAACTGAACGGACGTTCGTTTTGCAAAAAAAATTGTGGATAGCTGTTGCATCCTTGTGGATAAGGCTGTGAGTTAGGCTGACGATGCGTCAGACATCACGCCGAGAGCGTACCACAGCTGCTCTTCGGTGATGACGAGGGGCGGCGAAAGCGAGACAACCGCAGACTGCGGGCCGCTTCTCAGGACGAGAATCCCGCGCTGCAATGCGGCGCGCGCCGCCGCGGCCGCTGCCCGGCCGTCGGGGCGCCCGTCTTCGGTAATGAACTCGAGTCCCCACAGCAAACCGGCACCCCGAACGTCTCCGACACGATGCGGGTTTGCGGCCCGGATGCCTTCCAGACGCTCGCGAACGCGCGGAGCCAGAGCGTCCGCCCGCTCGACAAGCCTGCGCTCCCGGACCACGCGCAAGCAGGCCAGGGCCGCCGCACAACCGGCCGGATGGCCCATGAATGTTGCCGTATGGATCGCCTCGCCGGTCGACGCCGGCCAGGCATCCATGACCTCGGACCTTCCGATGCAGGCTGCAAGCGGAAAGCCGGCCGCAAGGCCTTTGCCGACGCACAGCAGATCGGGAGCCACGCCAGCGTGCTCGCAGGCAAACCACCGGCCGGTACGCCCGAAACCGGTAAAGATTTCGTCAAAGATAAGCAGCAGACCGCGTGCGTCACACAGCCTGCGCAATGCGGCGAGCCAGCCGGCGGGCGCTGGGACGTCGCCGCCGCGCCCAAGGATGGGCTCGACCAGGACCGCCCCAATGCGATCGCCCTCTCTGTCCACTATGTCAACCACGGAGGCCAGGCATGCGACGCCGCACTCCGGATAGCGCAAAGCCAGCGGACAGCGATAACAGTACGGATAGTCGGCTCTTCGTCCGAAACCTCCCAGCTGATCGGCAAACGGCAAGCGGAAGAGCTCGCCGTCCGTGACCTCAAGGGCACCGTAGCCGAGACCGTGGTACGCACCTCGGAAGGAGATGACCCCCGGCTTTCCGGTGGCCAGTTTGGCGGTCTTCAGAGCGACTTCGACCGCCTCCGAACCCGATCCGGTCAAAATCGCCCGTTTGGGTCCGGGTCCGGGCATCAGCCGGCACAGCTCTCGCGCCAGCTGCAGGCGCGGTTCAGAGGGATAGATATCTCCCAGGCCATGGAAGAGGCGCTGCGCCTGGCCGGCCATGGCTGATACGACGTCGGGGTTCGCGTGCCCGACGGAAGCGACGCCGAAGAAACCCGAGAGGTCAACGTACACGTTGCCGTCGACGTCGGTGACGTTTGCCCCGAAGGCTCGCTCGATGATGATCGGGCCGCCGTCGCCCCCATACGTCAGGTTGCGGCTCTCGCATTCCCGCCCTTGCGCCCAGACTGCGCGGCTGCGCGGACCGGGAGGTTCCGCCACGATTCGCGGCAGCTGAGTGCCAAACGCCGGCACGTCGGCGGCGTTCACGTCGCGTTGCGGCTGAGGAAGTCGGCCAACGCGGGGCGGTAGCCCAGGGGCGGGCGCTGCATCTCGCCGAGACGGCAGACCCGCAGTGCGCCGGCCGCAAGGAATGCATGATGCAGCGCGGCGGTCGCCTCGCCGGCGACACCGACCGTGTCCAGCCGCGCTCCCAGAGCACCGGCCGCCGACGCTGCGGCATCTGGGGTCGCGCATGGCTTGACGATGGCGATTCGGCCAAAGCCGGCGCACGCCGGAGGCGAATACGGCTCGACGCCGACGACGAAGTCGGGCACGCCGTGCCGCTGCGGCCCGATGAGGATGGTATCCAGGGCGTGGGTGGCCGGCGGCAACGCGCGCACACGTAGGCGCCGGACGAACTCGGCCACCGCGGCTTTCTCGGCGTCGCCGGCCAGGGCCCGCGGCAGTGTCACGCCGATACGCAGGAGTGCGTCGCGCAGCGCGTGGGCGAAGAGAATGGCGCGTGCTTCCCCACCTTCGACGTAGACGGACTGCGGCGAGAGGCAGCCCCGCTGGTCGAAGAGCGCGATGTCGCGTGCGGCGGCGTCGGCCGCGGCGTGCACATCCGCGTCAGCACCGACGAATGCGATGCTGTAGGCGGTGCCATATCCGATAACCTCGACGCGCGCCGGTGCCCGGCGGCGCACATCGGCGATTGTTTCGTCGTCGCCGAAAACGAGGATGCGATCCACGCGCCCGAACACCTTGGCTTCGAAGTCCGCATCACCGCCGCTCCAGCGCAGGGCGCGCAGCGTGCCGGCGACCGGTGGCCCCAGCGTTTCGAATTGTTCGGCCACGATGTCGGCCAGGTGCAACTCGCGGTGCGATGCCTTAAGGAGAATCGTCGATCCGGCGGCCGCGGCGCAGTAGGCCACCGCGATGGCTGGGCCGATGACGTTGCCCGGAAGGATGGCCAACACGCGCAGGCCGCCGGCATCCGCATCCGGGATCCGGCTCAAAAAAGCATCTGCGTCGCGCAGGACGTTGTCGAGTGCCGCTTCGACGACGGGCGCCGGCCACTGTTCTCCCGCCAGCCGGGCGCGGGCGGCTCGACGCACGCCGGAGGCCGGGTCCGCCCACTGCGCAGCCCCAGCAAGGAGAACCGAGCGTCGCTTGTCTGCGAGAGCCCGGGCATCAACCGCCCGCGGCACGCAAAGTCTCCATCGTTAAACTGCACCCTTTAGGCGGTGCGGCCGGCGATCGCCCAAGGTACACAAAACCCTTATCCTGCAGGCGAACGAGATCGGCCGTCAGGACCGCTGCGACCGAACCACGGTTGACCAGATCGACGACCTGCAGCAAGCCCGGTTCACCGGGAGGCACGTCGGCGCCGGAGATCGGGTCGACCGCCGCAATCCTGGCCCAGTGCGGACCCATCTTCAGGCCGTCGCGAGGGGGCGCACCGAGGAGCGCGTCTCGCAGGCTGGCGTCGTACCACTGGCTGCCTAATTCGCACATGCCGTACTCGGACAAACACAACGGCGCCGGGACGCCGAACAAGGCGCTCAGATCTGCATACAGTTCGTCACGTTCGACCGTACGTGAACGCCCCTTGAAACCGCCGGTTTCCAGGACGCGGCTGCCCGGCGGCAGATCGAAGCGGATGCCGCGGGCGCGACAGAAATCGATAAAATGCACGAAGGCGAAGGCGGTACCGAAGACGATCACAGGCTCGGCGGCAACCGCCAAGGACCGGCACAAGCGGCCGGCGTCCAAGCGGTCGCCGTGTACGAAGAAGCCGCCACCCGCACCGTGGCGCTGATGCAGCCGGCTCAGCATGTAGGACAGCGACGAGTGCGGGGCGTCCTCGAACGGCGGAGCGAGGCAGAACATCGGCATGGCATCCCGATCCGGCAGCACCCAGCGTGCGAACTGCCGGCTCAGCGAGAGATCGTAGAGTCTCGTGGTCTCGAGCTCGTGGACCGACGGGCGGCCGCCGGCGCGCGTCGTACCGCTGGAGATAAAACGCAAGACTGTCCTTTCGGGCGGAAAGCACGCCAGTCGGGCGTCGCCAAACGATGCTGCGGACACGGCGGGAATATCTTGCCAGCGACGGACGTCGCGGGGGGTCACCCCTCGCTGGTCGCAGAACGCGCGGTACGGCGCATTGTGTGCGTACTGGTAGGCAAATAGCCGCACGGCGAGATCGGTAAAGACGGTCTCGCTGCCGCCATCCTCGGCGAGGATGTAGGCGGAGATGTCCTGATCGAGTTCGGCGGCTGCCTGGGCCGCGTCGGTGTGCACGGAAATGTGCGTTTTGACGGGCGGATGGGGAGGGCCCTCTTGACGCCCGGGGCAGGTCGGCACCACGGCCCACACTAAAGTGCCGCTCACGAGCATGCTGGTGGAACACTTCCCCGTCGGACCGTTGCAGTGTAACTGCGTGATTGTCGCCGATCCGCAGACACGCTCGGCGTTTGTCGTCGACCCAGGCGACGATGTAGACCGCATCCTGGCGGTGCTTGCGAGACACAATCTGCGTGTCGGCGGCATCCTTGCGACACACGCCCACATCGATCACGTCGGCGGACTGGCCTCGCTTGCGCGCCGGACCGGGGCGCCGACGCTGCTGCACGAGGCGGACCTCCCGCTGTACCAGGCCCTCGCCGAGCAGGCGCGCTGGCTCGGCGTTCCCGTACCCGACGTCGGGTCGATCGATCGCTTCGTCAGCGATGCGCAGCGCCTGCCCTGCGGGCGCCACCACCTGCGCGTGCTGCACACGCCAGGCCACACCCCGGGCAGCATCAGCCTCGTCGTCGACGACGAACGGCCCCTCGTACTCTCGGGGGACACGCTGTTCGCGGGGAGCATCGGCCGCACGGACCTGTGGGGAGGTTCGCTGACGGACATTCTCCATTCGATACGGACCAAGCTCCTAACGATGGAGGATGAGATTGCAGTCCTGCCGGGTCACGGCCCGGCCACCACAATCGGGACCGAGCGCCGCAGCAACCCGTTTTTGGTGACGCCGTTGTGAACGGCACACCGGGGGAGGAGCAGCGCAACCCGTACCAGGTGAAGCGCGACGAGGAGTTGGAGACCTTTGCGCGGGGCGTCATCGACATTGCCATGGGGAAGACGGCCCGCTCGCCTCGGCAGTTTGCCTACTACTCGGAGCAGGCGGCCAAGCAGATTGCGCAGTACGTGCTGGCGCACTTTCAGCGCAAGAAGTAGGACCCGGCGGGCTCGAACGGGTACGCGCCTGCTGCCCGGTCGACGACAAAGGTGGGGGAGGCACAAGAGTGTCTGAGGAGCTCGGTTCGGTGATTCCGGCACCGCTGCGCTTCGAATTTGGGGCGCATCCAACAGGGGAAGCAGCCAAAGCGGTGCTTCTTGTGACGCACGACCCCGACGGACTGCCGCGCGTCGCCGTCGTGGCCGCATCCCGTATTGAGGTGCGTTCCCCGAACCGTCTTGCATTTGCGGTTCACAAGGGCTCTGCGACCCAGGTCAACCTCGAGCGCACCGGCCGAGCCGGGTTGTGGTGCGTGTTGGATGCCGCAGCCTACTGCCTGCGCGGAAGGGTGATGTCGGCTACCGGTGTCAGGGTCGCCGGGGACGACATGGCCGAGATGGAGTTGACGGTCGAGTCGGTCCTTCGGGATTTTCACCCCTCAGCACCGCTTGTCAGCGGCCCGGCATATCGCCGCATTGTGACGTAGACGCGGCCGGACACCGGCCGCTGTGGGCCCTGGAATTGCCATCTTGTGAGGAAGGTTTTCCGTCGCGGTCGCGCTTGCGCGACCGCCCGTAGCGGTCGGCCTTGGCTACCGTCGCGCCTGCAGTACCGATAAAGGGTTCGCATGGGGGCTCGCAAGACGAGGCAAGGCGTTACGTTCTCTCGGCCGCGCAAGCGCGGCCGCTACGTAGCAGGGGAGGACGCGCTCTCGGCCGCGCAAGCGCGGCCGCTACGTAGCAGGGAGGACACGCTCTCGGCCGCGCAAGCGCGACCGCTGGGTATGGCGTAGGTATGGAGGGATAACGCTCTTTACGCCAGGTCGTGCCAGCGGCGCACGTAGTCTTGGAAGGCCAGGCAATAGGCCGCATGGCTCCACGTCAGCGGTGATACCGAAAGTGGATCGCCCGTCAGTGGGTGGACCTGCTCGGGTAGAACGCCGCTGGGCAATCCATGGTCGCACGCCCACGACAGATGTTCCTTGGTTGCCGCCAGCTCGGAACGTGTTTCGGCGGAGGCGATCGCGTATTGGGCCAGCCACATCGTGCAAATAACCCAGGGATTGCCGGGCAGTGAGGCGGGGACGTCGCTCCAGCGCTGATATGAGTCGCCTTCGTAACGGGCGCAGCCCCCAACCTTGGTCGGTACCCACAGACACCGGCGAATCGCGTCCACGGTGGCCCGAATGCGCTCGTCGCGGACCGAAAACATGCCGAACAGCCACAGGCCCGCAATCGCGCTGTCCAGGGTCTCGTCGCGCTGCATGCCGCCCTCGGCGTCGAAGACTACCATGCGCAGGAAGCGGTTGAGATCCGAAGCCCATAGATAGCGCACTGCTGCGGTGCGGATTTCCTCAGCCACCGTCTCGTACATGGCGCTGCGCCTGGCTTCGCCGAACAGATCGGTGAATTGAGCGGCGGCCCGCAATCCGGCCCACACGGCCCCAACGGTAAAGGCGTGAACACCGTGACGCTCCTCCCACAGATCGTACGAAGCCAGTGGAAGTTTGGTGACCGGGTCGCGGTAGCGACACAGGAAGTCTGCCGAGCGGGTCACGATGGTCCGATACAGCGGGCGCACGATTTCAATATCGCGGTACTTCTTGTAGTGCTCCCACATGACATACAGGACCAGGGCGGTTTCATCTTCCTGGATCGGCAATTGCTCCGCACCGGAGGGATCCATCCAGGGATGCCATGACGACCCCAGGGAGCCGTCCGGATTGTACTTGTGCAGGAGATAGCCGCCGCTCGTCATCGCATCCGCGCAAAATCTGAGAAAGTTCGTCACTGGAGCCTGGTAGTCGGCCCGCAGGAGAGCCGCGGCGACCAGAGCGCCGTCCCGGGCCCACATGTATGAATAGGTATCGCGGGAGAAGCGCAGGATGTCGGTGTCGTTGGCCGCGATGATCGCGCCGTGATTGTCGATCTGTGTCCGCATGACCAAGAGGCTCCGCTTATATCGTTCGACCAGATGCGGCTCGAGGTCGGCGGCGTCGATCGGTTCTTTGTTCGCCCACAGCCGCCAGTAGTCGTGGGTCCGCCGAAGGAAACTTTCCGGGCCGCGCTCGCGCACGAGGTTGTCCAGGTCGTGGACGTCCTTGTACGATTCGCCCAGGGCGAGCCAGTGGTACACGACCGCCTGGCCGCCGGCCGGCACGGCCGGCGCATGCAACGCGATCGTGCCGTCCACCGATCCTTGGGCAATCGGATTGCGACTTAAGACCCCGTCTTCCGCATCTTTCCAGGTGCCCTCCAAGCCGTTGACCTCTTTGAGGCCGGTCGCCCACGAGGAGATGCCGACGTTGTGCCCGGCCACCTCGCCGACTTGCCCGCTCATGAGAAAGTATCGCCGCCGCTTGTACGCCACGATCGCCCCGAGGTGCGGATGGTAGGCGAAGGTATCGCCGACCTCGTTGCCTTCAATGTGCAAATCGTAGTGGAAGAAAAGACGAATCTCGCGCGCCTGCGGAGCATGGTTTTCCACCGTGATGCGGCGCACGAGGAGGTTGCGATCGAAATCGACGGCATCGTTAGAGGTGAGAGCCAGCTGCAGCCCGTCGTGCGAGAGACGGACATCGGTGACGATCGAGTCGTCTTGGTAGCGGATCGTTCTATGCCATGCGGGATCGGCGAACCACGCGAAGGCACCCTCGACCCAGACGCCGGTCCGGCAGATCTCCCCCGGACAGTGATTCTCCGACCCGACGTAGGGAAAGTAGATGTCGCGCAGCTGGTACACCCGGTCGAACGTCACCAGCATCGAGCCGTTGCCCACCGGAATGTCGCGCGGCATGCCGGGGGCTTTAGGCCCTGCGCCGGCACGGACCTTGCGCCGGTGGCTGCCGCGCTTGAGCCCCCCAGCCAGAGACTGGCCCGCGGGAAGTCACGCGCGGCATGCGGGAGAGCCTGCCACGCGACCCGCGCCTCACCTGCCGATAATACCAATACACACAGTCACGCTATACCTCACGGTCAGCCGTGGAGAGACACTTTCGGGAGCGACAGCCCTGACGAGCAACGATGCGCGCACTCCTCGCCGTGAGCAGGTGCCGGGTTCGAACGCCGACCTCGCAGCCGCGATAGCCTCGGTTTTCGCCAATCAGAGCGGCGAGAAGGCCTTTGCGTCACTCCATCGCCTGCTCAGCGCCCTCGGGGTTCGCCGGTTCACAATCGCCAGCATGGGCCGAGATGTCGCCAATCCGATACAGTATCACTACCACGACGATCTCGATGCTGCCGGCGCGGAGCCGTTGGACCCACAGACGCTGGCTTTTGCGCTGGCGTCGGATCAACGTTGCGAGCTGCCGCGTGTCGCGGGTGTGCGCTCGATCGACCGCGGCTCGCACCGCCTCCGGGGCCGCCTGGCGCATGCGGTCGTCGCCCCGATCCGCGTCGGCGGCGCCCACCTCGGTTTCTGCCTGGTCCAAAGCGAAGAGCCGCCGCCGCCGGCACTCGGCCCCGTATTGGATTATGCCTGCGTCCTCATCGGTCAGGAGCTTGAAATCAGCCGGGAGGCTGCACTGGGCCAGCATGGGGCAAAGTCACTCAGCCTGCTGCTGGAAACGGCGCGCGCTCTCTCCAGCGGCCTGGATCTCGGCGAGCTGTTTGCGAAATTCCACTCCCTGGTGGGCCGCGTCATGGACGCGTCGCTCTTCGTCGCGGCTCTCCTGACACCGGATGGCGAGCACCTGGAGATTCAGTACAGCGCCGAATTCGGCCGCCGCTCTGTGGATCACGTTCGGTTGCCATTAACGACCGTGGCGGGCGAGGTGCTGAAATCGGGCCAGCCGATCATCGTCCGCCAGCCCGAAGACTGGAGCACTCTGCGCACCGTCACTCTGGGGCAGACTCACAACCCGGCGTCGGCGCTCATCGTCCCCATGCGATTGGGCGAGCGCGTGCTGGGCGTCCTGTCGGTGCAAAGTCCCCGTCCATATTCGTACACGCGTAGCGACTGCGACCTGTTAACGGCGGTCTCCGAGCAAGCCGCGTTGGCGATAGAGAATCTGCGCAACCTGGCGGCCAGCACGCAGCGCGCCGCCGACCTCAACTTGCTGGTGGAAGTGGCACGCGCCGTCTCGTCCGAGCTCGACCTGCACCGCGTCTTCGCCAAAATTCACGAGCAGGTGCGGCGCGTCATCGATGCTCCGCTCTTTTTGGTCGCACTGCGCTCGGGTCAGGGAGAGAAGGTGACCCTGGAGTACCTAGTGGAGGGTGACCGTGTCTTCCCGAGCGCCGAGCACCCGGCCGTGGGGACGATCGTCGGCAAGGTCATCGTCAGCGGTCAGCCGGTTCTGGTCCGGACCGCACAAGAGCGCGATGCCCTGAGCATGACGCGTGTCGGCGGCGGTGCGAGGACCGTGCGCTCCGTCTTGGCGGTTCCGATGACCATCGGTGGCCGGGCGATCGGGGTTCTCTCGACGCAGTCCTACGAAGAGGACGCCTACGACGAGCGCCACCTGCGCTTGCTATCTGCGATCGCCGAGCAATCCGCCGTCGCGGTGCAAAACGCCAAGCTCTACGAACGTACCAAGGAGCTGGCCGATAGCGATGCGCTGACCGGTTTGGCACATCAGAGATCGCTGCAGGAGCGCCTCACCTACGAACTCAAGCGCGCCCGGCGGTCGGGCGGCAAGGTGTCGCTGCTCATGATGGACGTCGATCGCTTCAAGGCTATCAACGATACGTACGGCCACCCGGCCGGGGACCGCATCCTCAAGGAGACCGCCAACCTGCTGCGGCGCGTCGCCCGAGAGACCGACATCGTGGGACGGTACGGGGGCGACGAGTTCTGCGTCATCCTGCCCGAGACGGATCGCGCGGCGGCACTCTCCTTCGTGGAGCGCCTCACCGCCGAGGTGGCGCGCCGTCCGTTTGCCATTGACGACGGACAAGCCATCCCGATTCGTCTCTCGATTGGCCTCGCCACCTATCCCGACGAGTGCGAAGAACGCGAAGACCTGATCGGTGCGGCGGATGCGGCGCTCTATGCAGCCAAACGCGGCGAAGCCGAACAGGTGCTGGACTTTGACGCGCTGGTTGCATCGCTGGCCGGCGACCTGCGTCCGTTTGCACCGTTCATCGCGGCGCTGGCCAACACCGGACGCAGCAAGCGCGAGCAGCTAACGAAAGTCAATCGGCTGGCCGAGCGCTACGCAGCGTCGCAGAACATCCAAGGCCGCGAGCGAGACACGCTGCTGGTCGCTGCCGCGCTGCTGGATCTGGGCGAACTCGCCATCCCCTCGCTCGTCCTGACCAAGCCCGCGCGTTTAAGCCGGGAAGACTACGCCATTATCAAGCGGCATCCGGAGCTTGGGTACCGCATGCTGGCAAGCGTGCAGGGCTGCGAGGAGGTTGCGCGGAGTATCCGCTACCACCAGGAGCACTGGGATGGCACAGGCTACCCGGACGGATTGCGCGGTGAGGAGATTCCGGTGCTGTCGCGGATTCTGGCGGTTCTGGAAGCCTACGCGGCGATGACCAGCGATCGGCCGTACCGCGCGAAGCGGACGCACGCCCAGGCCCTGGAGGAATTGCAGGCGTGTGCCGGGACGCAGTTCGACCCGCGTGTCGTCGAGGTATTTTGCCGTCTGGCCGCTCCCGAAGACGCCGAGCACACGCCGGCTGCCGGCCGGCTAAGCCGGGGCCCCGGACACGGCGCGAGCGATTAATTTTCGGTGGGTTGCTGCGGCGTCAGTTTGACGATTGCCAGCGCAAAGCTCTGGCCCAGGTCCTTGCGGACCAGATAACCTTCGGGGATCCGGTCGAAAACGACAAAGCCGGCTTTGAGAGCTTCCTCGAGACTGGTAAAGACGCGGATCCCGCTCATGGCCGTACGGGTTTTAGGACGCCAGCGCGGTCCGGTTGGCGTTGCCGATGATGGCGCGCGCGTCGCGCAGGCGCTCGACGAGGGTAAATGTTCGCGACAGACCGGCAAAATCCATGAGCCGGCGGACCGACGAGTTGGCACACACGACGATGGGGGTCGTACCGCTGTCTTGCAGGCGCTTGAGGCCGGAGACCAAGGCCCCAAAGCCCGACGAATCAACCGTCTTGGTTCGCGACAAATCTACGACCGCGTACGGCAGGCGGCGCTGGGCAAGGCGCGCGACGGCACGTCCGAACTGGCGGGCGCCGGCGATGTCAAGGCTGGCGCCGACGACCAACGTGTCGGCGGCTGTCGAGACAGCGCCGTTGCGCAAACGCAGAGGAAGCGCATTTGTCTTCATAATCGTATGACCGGTCGAACCGGTCCTCGTGTTACCTTCCTACACTAGGAGAACGAAAAATGTGTCATCGTGGAGCACCCGCCGCGGACCGTGCCACGGCGCGGGATGTGTCATTTGTCTCACACTTTGCAGCTTCGCGCCGCACTGCCCGAGCACGGCGTTGTGCGTGCTCCCAGTCTGAGCGCGGCGGGTTAAAATACCATTAAAGTTTCCCCGCGTCTGCATGCTGTCCGCGAGGAAAGACGTTCCCCGATGCGCCCTGACAACCGACACAGAGCGGGATCACGGCGCGGACCGGTCCTGCATCGCCGCCACGTGGGCCCGCGCGTCACAATTTGGAAAAACTTTCAGCCGCCGTGACGGGAGCCACCGATCTGCGGTAGTTGGCAAGCGTGATCCGCAGGGCTTCCAGGACGCGCTGCGGATAGTCACGCTTACGCTCCGGGTACCCGCCCAGGAAGTCCTCGATGTCCTTTGTCGTGAGCGCCTCGGCTTCGGCGATGGTCTTACCCTTGACGAGCGAGGTGACGATGGCGCAGGTTGCAACCCCAAAGCCGCAGCCGGTCGTGAAGTAGCTGATATCCTGGATGCGGTCTCCGGGACCCACTTTGATGTAGAAAGTATACATGTCGCCGCACGAGTCAGAAAAGTACTCCCCGCTGGCCGTGGGGTTGTCCATGGTTCCGAACCCGTACCGCTTGGTCACCAAATCTTGGAATTTTGGAAAGTCCATAATCTCCTCATCGGACGTTTAGCGCCTCGCGGATACCTGGCGCGGCCAGGTTTTGCCGCCCCCGGCGCCGGCAGTTAACTCGAACTCGCAACGCGGGTCGCCCTTGGCGATCGACATCGTTTGCCGGGCCGCAGCCGGGACGACCTCGCGCATCAGGGTGTGGAGCACGGAGCAAATCTCGGGGTTCGCGGTCACCGCTTCGCGAAACGGGCAGTTGTACTCGCGCAGGCGGTATCCGCTTGGCGTGGGTTCACACTCGACCATGACGCCTCGCTCGCGCAAGAATGCCGCCAGTTCGGTAACGGCCTCGGGCAGGCTCTTGCCGGCGAAGCGGCCGGCGTGGCGGCGCGCCGAACTGCGGCCCATATCCGCGAACACGCGGCGCAGTGTCCGGCCTCCGTCCAGGCGGCGCAGCTGATCGAGGAGAGCCCTGAGCAGCGACGGGTAACGCTGCGGAAAGAGCCGCTCGCCCTGGGCTGTCAGGGAGTAGACCAGCGTCGGCTTGGTGCGGCCCAGGCGCTGGGCTTGCTCAGTGACGAGACCGTCCGCCAAAAGCCGCGACAAGTGTTGGCGCACCGCGTTGGCGCTCACGCCGTGCTCTTGCGACAGCTGCGCCGCAGTACGCGTCCGATGGCGGGCCAGCGATTGCACGATGCGCCCGCGCGTGGTGTGGAAAAAGCTCTCTTCTCTCATGAGCGGGGGCCAGGGCACCCCCACCATTATAGAGAATCTAACATAGATTTTCAAGACTTATCTTGACTATCTTACGGCCTGAGCCGTACAATAGACCTGGGAAGAGGAGAGTATGGCGGAACGACTGCTCGAGATTCGCGATCTCCACGTGGCCGTTGGCGAGACGGAGATCATTCGCGGTATCGACCTGACCGTCGATCGCGGCACGGTCCACGCCCTTATGGGGCCCAACGGCTCCGGCAAGAGCACCCTCTCGCTGGCCCTCATGGGGCATCCCAAGTACACGGTCACGCAGGGCGATATCCTCTACAAGGGTCGCAGCATCAAAGACCTGGGCCCCGACGAGCGCTCGCTCTTGGGGATGTTTTTGGGCTTTCAGTACCCGTCGGCCATTCCCGGCGTGTCGGTGGCGAATTTCCTCCGCAACGCCCTCATGGCGCGCCACAAGGGCGGTCCGCCTCTGACCCCGGCCGCCTTCAAGAAGCTGCTCGACGACGCGATCCGGCGCCTGAAGATGGATCCGGCGGTTTTAGGCCGCTACGTCAACGACGGCTTTTCGGGCGGCGAGAAGAAGCGGCTCGAGATCCTGCAGGCTTTGGTGCTGCAGCCCGAACTGGAGATCTTGGATGAGACCGACTCGGGTCTGGACATCGACGCGCTGCGCATCATCGCCGAGGGAATCAACGCGCAACGCGGACCCGAGCGCGCCATTGTACTCATCACCCACTACCAGCGGATTCTCAACTACCTGCGGCCGGACGTCGTCCACGTCATGGTGCGCGGCAAGATCGTCAAGCAGGGCGGCCCGGAATTGGCGCAGGAGTTGGAAGCCAAGGGCTACGATCCGCTCATCAAAGAACTCGTGGAGGCATAGCATCGCATGGCCACCAAGCCGGAGCTTCTCGTCGACAAGGACTACAAGTACGGTTTCCACGACGAGAACGTCCAGTACACCTTCAAGGCGCGCAAGGGCATCGACCACGACGTCGTCGAGCAAATTTCTCGCCTCAAGAACGAGCCTCAATGGATGCGCGACTTCCGCCACCGGGCCCTGGATATTTTCTTCAGCAAGCCGCTTCCGGCGTGGGCCAATCTCGAGCTGCTGAGCAAGATTGACTTCGACGACATCTACTACTACATGCGCGCCTCGGACGTCGAGGGCCGAAGCTGGGACGAGGTTCCGGAGGAGATCAAGCGGACGTTCGATCGTTTGGGGATTCCGGAAGCCGAGCGCAAGTTCTTGGGCGGCGTGACCGCCCAGTACGACTCGGAGGTCGTCTACCACAGCATCCGGGCCGACCTGGAGGCCAAGGGCGTTCTCTTTTCGGACATGGATACCGGGCTGCGCGAGCACGAGGACATCGTGCGCGAACACTTTGCCACCGTCATCCCGCCCGCGGACAACAAGTTTGCGGCGCTGAACTCGGCGGTCTGGTCGGGCGGCTCGTTCATTTGGGTCCCGCCCGGTGTGCGTGTTGAGATCCCGCTGCAAGCCTACTTCCGGATCAACGCGGAGAATATGGGACAGTTTGAGCGGACTCTCATCATTGCCGAGCCCGGCTCATTCGTCCACTACATCGAGGGATGCACGGCTCCCACCTACTCCAGCAACTCGCTCCATTCGGCGGTCGTCGAGCTGATTGCGAAAGAGGGAGCCCATATCCGGTACACGACGATTCAGAACTGGTACAAGAACGTGTACAACCTCGTGACGAAGCGCGCCCTGGCGCACCGTAACGCCCACGTCGAGTGGGTGGACGGCAACATCGGGTCGCGCCTGACGATGAAGTATCCCTCGGTGTACATGGTCGGCGAGGGTGCGCGGGGCGACGTTCTCTCCATCGCCTATGCGAGCGAGGGCCAGCACCAGGATGCCGGTTCGAAGATGATCCACGCCGCCCCCAACACAACCTCGATCATCACGAGCAAGTCGGTCAGCAAGGGCGGCGGCCGGACGAGCTATCGCGGCTTGGTCAAGGTGTACCCAGGTTGCGACGGGGTGAAGTCCAACGTGCGCTGCGATGCTTTGCTCATGGACCCTGCGTCGCGCTCGGACACCTATCCGACGATGGAGATCGACGCCAAGAACGTTCGCATCGAGCACGAGGCGACCGTTTCCAAGGTCGGGGAGGAGCAGCTCTTCTACGTCATGAGCCGCGGCCTGAGCGAAGTCGAGGCCACGACGATGATCGTCAACGGCTTCTTCGAACCGTTCGTCAAAGAGCTGCCCATGGAGTATGCGGTGGAGCTCAACCGCCTGATTGCATTGGAGATGGAAGGCTCGGTTGGCTAAGGCACAGGCCGCAGCCGGCGCACGAGCCGTCTAGCCCGGGTAGGACAGGGAGACGATGACGATAACCTCAGTCGATAAAACAGCGCTGCGCGCGGACGCGGAGCGTTTGGCGGAGCGCGCGCCGGCCGCCGTTGCCGCGGCACGGCGCGAGGCGCTGGCACGCTACGAGGCGCTGCCTTTCCCCACGGAGAGCAGCGTCGGGTGGCGGCGCACCGACCTGGCGGGCATCGATCTGACGCCGCCGCCGTCGCGGCCCTCCGTGTGCCGCATCCTGCTGCCGTCCGGAGCGGACCGCATCCTGTGCGGCGTGCTGGAGGACCACCCGGAGGTCTTCACACGGCCGGCGCTGGCCGCGGCACATACCG
Source organism: bacterium (assembly GCA_902812405.1). Lineage (GTDB taxonomy): Bacteria > Vulcanimicrobiota > Vulcanimicrobiia > Eremiobacterales > Eremiobacteraceae > CADDZI01. The sequence goes on from CADDZI010000004.1 coordinate 75,203, forward strand.
GTCTCTCGCTGCACAAGTTTTCGGCACTCGCGCAGGCACTGTGGCAGGGCGGTGGGTTTGTGCACGTCCCGCCGGGCATGACGGTTGCGGACCCCATCCAGGTCGAGTGGGAGGCCGGTCCGTATCCGCGGTTGGTTATCGTCATCGGTGCGGGCGCCGAGGCGACGATTTTCGAGAGACATGCGGCCGCCGATCCGTACGTCGCGGGCAAGGTCGACCTCGTGCTGGAGGAAGGAGCGCGCCTGCACTACGCCGTGTTGCAGGATCGCCCACGGGAGAGCGTCGTCTTCCTGCACCAACGCGCGGAGCTCGGACGCGAGGCGAAACTCGTCACCCTCAACTTTGCCGTCGGAGGCAAGCTGGCCCGCGCCGACGTCGAGGTCGAATTGCTGGGACCGGGTGCGGAGAGCGACATGCTGGGGCTGATCTTCGGCGAGGACAGGCAACAATTCGACTACCACACGCTGCAGGGTCACCGCGCGCCGCACACGCGCAGCGATCTCCTCTTCAAGGCCGCCCTCGACGACCGTTCGCACGCGGCGTATACGGGGGTCATCATCATCGACCGCGGGGCGCAGCGCAGCGACGCGTACCAGGCAAACCGCAATCTCCTGCTCAGCGAGGGTGCCCGGGCCGACACGGAGCCGATGCTCGAAATCGAGGCGGATGACGTGCGCTGCACGCACGGCGCGACGGTCGGGCCGGTGGACGAAGAGCAGCTCTTCTACGTCATGAGCCGCGGTTTGGCGTCCGACGTGGCGGCGCGCGTCATCGTCGACGGTTTCTTCGAAGAAGTCCTGGAGAAATTCGACCGGCCGTCCATCGCCGAGGCCCTGCGCGCCAAGGTCGACCCGCACCTGAGCCGGGTCGGCGCGCACTAACCATGCCGGCCCAGGCGGTCGAGGTTGGCAACGCGGCCGACATTGCCGAGGGCGCGGTCAGGGTCGTCACGGCGGGCGGCACACGTCTGGCTCTGTGCAAGTACCGGGGTCAGCTGTATGCCATCGATGATGTGTGTACGCATGACGGGGGCGCGCTCGGTCAGGGTGAGCTGATTGACAATGAGATCGAATGCCCGCGCCATGGGGCGCGCTTTGACATCCGAACCGGCCGGCCGACCTGTCTGCCGGCCGTCGTGCCGGTTCGCACCTACCCGGTGCGCGTCGATGACGAGGGCCGCATCTTCGTCGAGGTAGGATCGTGACGGCCACGATGCCGCAGGCCGCGGTGGGCGCTTCCCTCAGTCCGGCCGCGGTTGCCCGGATTCGCGCCGATTTTCCCATCCTGCAGGAGCGGCCGCATGGCAAGCCGCTCATCTTCTTGGATAGCGCGGCGTCCTCGCAAAAACCGGTCCAGGTCATCGAGGCGATGGATGACTACTACCGGCGGTATCACGCCAACATCCACCGCGGTATCTACCACATCAGCGAGCTGGCCACCGAAGCCTACGAAGAAGCGCGGTCCGCCATTGCGCGCTTCATCGGCTCGCCCTGTTCCGCCGAGTGCATCTTCGTTCGCAATGCCACCGAGGGGATCAACCTCGTCGCCTACTCGTGGGGACGCAGTAACGTCCGTGCCGGGGACGTCATCCTGCTCACCGAGATGGAGCATCACTCCAACCTCGTCCCGTGGCAAATGCTGGCCCAGGAGAAGGGAGCCCGCCTTCGCTTTGTGCCCGTCACGGCCGACGGACGCCTGGATATGAACCGGCTGGACACGCTTCTCGACGGGGCGCGCCTGTTTGCCTTCACGGCCGTCAGCAACACGTTGGGCACGATCAATCCGGTCCGCGAGCTGTGCCTGCGGGCCCGTGCCGCGGGCGCGGTCAGCGTGGTCGACGCCTGTCAGGCCGTTCCGCGCATGCCCGTCGACGTCACGCAGTGGCAGTGTGACTTTGCCGCCTTTTCATCGCACAAGATGCTGGGTCCGACCGGGATCGGCGTGCTCTGGGGGCGCAAGGATCTGTTAGATGCGATGCCGCCGTTCCTCACCGGTGGCGGCATGATCAACGTCGTGCGCTACGACAGGACGACTTTTGCCGATGTTCCGGCCCGTTTTGAAGCCGGGACTCCGGCGATTGCCGAGGCGGTCGGTTTGGGGGCGGCCGTTGCGTACCTGACCGCCGTGGGCATGGAACGCGTGGCGCGCTACGAGCACGAACTGGCCGCGCTGGCGCTGGAGAAACTGCGCGGTATCGGGCAGGTCGTGGTCTACGGCCCGGGCATCGAGCACCGCACGGGCGTCATCTCGATCACCGTCGGCGACATCCATGCCCACGACCTGGCCAGCATCTTGGACCGGGAAGGTATTTGCGTGCGTGCTGGCCACCACTGCAACCAGCCGCTCATGGAGAAGCTGGGTGTGCCGGCAACGACGCGCGCCTCCTTCTACCTGTACAACACGCCCGACGAAATCGACGCCCTGATCGCCGGTCTCGAGAAGGCCAAGCGCATCTTCAAGCTGACCTGACATGCGCCCCGCAGACGACCTCTCCGGCATGGACGAATTGTACCGGGACTTCATCCTGGACCACTATCGCAATCCGCGCAATGCCGGCACGCTGGAGGCGCCGGATGCGAGTTGCGAGGATCTCAATCCGTTGTGTGGTGATCGCATCCGGATGGACGTCAAGCTGCACGACGGCATCATCGAAGATATCCGCTTTCAAGGGCGAGGCTGCGCGATCTCCCAGGCATCGGCGTCACTGCTGACCGAAACGGTGAAGGGAAAGACCGTTGCCGAAGTTGCGGCGCTGGGCAAAGACGACGTGCTCGCGAACCTGGGTATTCCCATTTCCGCCGCACGTCTCAAGTGCGCCCTGTTGGGGTTGTCGGTTCTCAAACGCGCGCTGAAGCTCTGAAGAGCTCACCGGCCGGCGCGCAGGCTGCGGCTACTAGCCTTGGTGGACGATTTCGATCCGCAGGCCGCTGGGATCGCGAAACCACATCGCGTAGTAGTCGTCGCCGTACTCGCTGACGACCGCCGGCGGATCTTCGATCTCGGCACCCAATTCGTCCAGAATCTTGGCGCACTCGTCAACTTTGGCGCGTGAATCGGCGGTCAGCGCCAAGTGGTCGAAGCCGACGCGCCGCTCCCCGTCGTAGAGGTCGTCTTGGAGGCTCTTGCCCTTGATGAGGATGAGTTCGAAGCCCTCCCGCTGGTAGCCGAACGAATCGTCCTTCTCGAAGACCGGATCGAACCCCAAAGCCGGCAGGAGAGCACCGTAAAACTTCTTGGCGACGTTGAACGCATCGGTGCCGATGGCAAGGTGGTGGACGGGATGAACGGGCATGGCCCCCTTGTTGCGACGTTATGGTGGGTTGAACCTTTTCCCGGTATGGGCCGGGTTCGACTTGGGTCCTTAACCCGGGTTGCCGGCACCTAACGCGGTGTGAGGGCCCGCTACATCGCCGCGCTCATGCCCGCAAACAACACCATGCTGGACATGCGAGACGCAGACTGTGCTCTTCCTGTGAGCGACCACGCACAGCGCAGGCGGCAGCGACCTAGGGCTCGAAAGCGCCCGCGATGGCGGCGGACCGCACGTCCCTTGATGTCACGCAGCGTCCGTGGCGGGCTCTGGAGCAGGCTTCTGTGACGGCGGGCGCGTCATACGATCCCACCTGCGACCCGCTCGTGCGCACGATCGGCGTGATGGGTTCGGCCGGGGGCGTGCTGCCGTCGGCCGTTCGCGAACGAGCCTATGCGCTGGGGGTGGCGATTGCACAATCCGGCCGCGTGCTCATCACCGGTGCCTGCCCCGGCCTACCGTACGATGCGGCACGGGGCGCGCGCGATGCGGGTGGCCTGTCGGTGGGCATTTCGCCGGCCCTCTCGCGCAGCGAACACATCCTGCGCTACCGCTCCCCGGTGGATGCGTATGACGTCATTATCTACACGGGCAGCGGTCTCATGGGGCGCGAAGTCGACAACATTCACTCGTCGGATGTTGTGATGATCGCCGGCGGGCGGTCCGGCACGCTCGGCGAGTTCTCCATTGCCTACGACGAGGGGAAACTCATCGGCATTTTGGCCGGAAGCGGGGGCATCGCCGACCAGTTGCCGGATATTGTCCCGCGCCTGGGAAAGAGAACCGGAGCGCGGTTGATTTACGAAGCCGATCCGGCCACACTGGTTGCCCGCTGCATCGAAGTATATCAGACGGAGCATTATAAACACCCCTCTGTCTTTGCCGAGAATCCCGACGAGCAGGAGTCACCATCGCCCGCCTAACGTTCATCGGCGCCGCCGGCGTCGTGACCGGCAGCAAGCACCTCCTGGAAACGCAGGCCGGAACTCGCGTGCTCCTGGACTGCGGCCTCTACCAGGGGCTGCCCGACCTCGAGGAACGCAACTGGACGCCGCCGCCGGTCGATCCGCGACACCTCGACGCCGTCTTCCTCTCGCACGCGCACCTCGATCACTGCGGTTACCTGCCGGCTCTGTGCGCTCAGGGTTTTCGGGGTCCTATTTACTGTACGGCCGCAACGGCCGATGTTGCCGAGTTGGTTCTGCGCGACGCGGCCGGTTTGCAGGAGGACGAGGCACGCCGCGCCGCGCGCCACCCACAGCGGCACCTGCATGCGACCCCGCTGTACACCGATGCGGATGTGGACAAGGTCGTCAACCAATTTGTGCGCATCGCCTATGGAGAACAGCGGTCCGACGTCCGGTCGTGCGGCCTGTGTCTGAGGGACGCGGGACACATTCTCGGATCGGCGATCATGGAGATCACCTGCGACGGCCGGCGGCTGGTCTTCTCAGGTGACCTGGGCCGTTACGGCCGGCCCCTCCTGCATGACCCGACGCCGATCGCGCATGCGGATATCGTCCTGTGCGAGTCCACGTACGGCGATCGCCTGCACCCTCCCAACGATCCCCGCGATGACCTCGGCAACGTGATCACGATGGCGATGGCCCGCCGCGGCGTGCTCGTCATCCCGTCCTTTGCGGTCGGGCGCACGCAAGAGATCCTCTACGCGATCGCGCAGCTGCAGGCTGCGGCTGCCATGGGGGACGTTCCCATCTACGTGGACAGCCCCATGGCGATTGCGGCCGATCGCATCATGGAGCGCCATCCGGAGGCTCTTCGGTTTGATCTGCGAGCTCGTTTCGGCCCCCACGACGACAGTATCGGTGCGCGGCACGTAACGAACGTCGAGGATGCCGCGGATTCCCGCGCCCTCAACGACATCGCGGGCGGCGCCATGATCATCGCGTCGAGCGGGATGGCGAGCGGAGGGCGCATCCTGCACCACCTGCGCAATCGCTTGCCGCGGCCGCAGGACACAATCTGTTTCGTCGGGTTTCAGTCACCCGGTACGCTCGGTCAGCAACTGCTGGATGGTCGCAAAGAGGTACGGATTTTCGGCATTCCGGTACCGGTGCGAGCCGCCATCGCGCACGTCGACGGCTTCTCCGCACACGCCGATCGCGAGGAACTTCTGCGGTGGTTCGGCGGTTTCGTCGATCGACCCAGGACCTTCATCGTGCACGCCGATCCTGCGGCGGCAGGAGCCCTGGCGGCCGCCGTCGCGGCGCGCTACGGCCTTGTCGCGACCCCGGCCCAGCCGCTCGAGACGGCCGAGGTGTAAGAGAAGAACACGCCCTGGGGAAGCACATTACCTTCCGAATCGTCTGACTCGTGCCATTTCCAGGGCCTCACCCGGTTCTCTATCAGGCGGCGAGTCCTCACCGGAATATGTACACATTCTGACCTGAGAGCCACGAGAGAGACGCGCCGGCTTCCGGGGTCATCCTCGAAGGCGTCAATCCCTTGATGCGGGTCCGATCATCCGGCAGTTCAGCACGAGATCCGCTCAGGGACCTGTTGGCCGGCCCCGCTGCAGGAACTCTTCGGGAACATCAGTGGGCTGCTCGAGAACGTGATCGGCCCACTCGCGCCACAGCCGCCGCCGCTCATACTCGCGCACGGGGTCAACGCGCAAGACGTCGTCTTCGGTTAACTCAGGCGTGAGGTCGACCGGAAATGAGAGCATGACCTGTCACCTCCCGACTCCTTTACTATACCCTGATTTAGGGTTTCGTAATCATAGTCCGGAAGGCCTATTTCGCTCCCCGGAAAGTGATCGCGGCTTAAAGGAGGTGGAAGCAGCTGCAAACGATGCCGGGTTTCACCGCCGCAGGTACTGGGAGACGATGAGCTCGGCGGCACTGCGAGGGTCAATCTCACGTCGCATGACCGCTCCCAGGACGCCTTCCAGAGCGCCATTCTCCCGTAAGGCGTCTTCAACGCGACCGACGATCGCACGTGAGACCGATTCGACGACTTCCTGGCGCAGTCGCTCACGGACCCGCCCCATGCGCTCGTCCTGCTCGAGAACGCGATGGTGGCGCTCGCATGCCTCCCATACCGCTTCGACGCCCTGCCCGGTCAGGGCCACGGTTTCCAGCACCGGCGGTACCCAGCGCCGGCGCCGCTCCTCGGCGCCGCCCAGCGTGAGCATCGTCTTCAAGTCAGCGACGCTCTGAGCGGCACCCGGGCGGTCGGCCATGTTGACGACGAAGCAGTCGGCAATTTCGACTAGTCCCGCCTTAATGGTCTGTACGCCGTCACCCAATCCGGGCACGGTGACGACGATGACGGTGTCCGCCACCTTCATGACATCCAGTTCGACCTGTCCGACGCCGACGGTCTCCACGACGATGACGTCCGATCCAAACGCGTCCAGAGCGCGAATCACATCCCGCGTCGCCGGGGCGAGTCCGCCCGCCGCCTGTCGTGCGGCCATGCTGCGAATGAAAACGCCCGGATCGCCGGCATGGCGTTGCATCCGCACGCGGTCGCCGAGGACTGCGCCTCCGGTAAAGGGACTTGAGGGATCGACGGCAATAACAGAGACGGTCCGGCCGTCCTTCCGGATGACGCCCGTGAGGGCATCGACGAGAGTGGACTTACCTGAGCCCGGCGGGCCTGTGATGCCGATAACGCGCGCATGTCCGGTGTGCGGAAAAAGGGCGGCGCAGAGTTCCGCCGCTTCAGGGCTGCCGTTCTCGATGATGGTGATGGCTTTGGCGAGCGCCCGCCAATCGCGCTCGCGAATGCGCCGCGCGAGCTCGCCGGCCTGCGACGCGCTTTCGCGCGCGTGCGCGGGCCGTGAGTCGGGGTTCTGGCGCGTGCCTGCCGACGTCATGACCCTGCCTTCCCGCCGCACGGGCGCGGAGCCTGCGCCGGCAGGTTTTGGTGCGCGGCGCAGGCCAAGATGCAACGTCATGGTGATGCCGCCAGCCGGGTCCGCCGCCGGTCCGGGGTGCTCGCAACAGTGATCCTTCACGCGGATCTGGACGCGTTCTACGCAAGCATCGCGCAACGTGACGACCCCAGGCTGCGCGGTCAACCGGTCATCGTCGCGGGCTCCAGCCGCCGGGCGGTCGTCCTCACCGCCTCCTACGAAGCGCGAAAAAGTGGTGTGCACAGCGCGATGCCGCTTTTCATGGCACGCGAGCGCTGTCCGCAGGCCATCGTTGTCCCACCCGACTTTGCACGGTATCGAGCCGTGCACGAATCGGTCTTTGCGGTCTTCAAGGCGCATGCGCGGGCGGTTGAGGGGCTTTCGCTCGACGAGGCGTTTCTTGATCTGGATGACGTCACGGTGCCGGCGGCGGTCCTTGTGGGCCGGCGCATCAAGGATGAAGTACGGCGGGAAGCGGGCATCACGGTCTCGGTGGGCATCGCAACCGGCAAGATGGTGGCCAAGATTGCCAGCGACGACGGAAAGCCGGATGGTCTGGTGGCGGTTGCCCCCGGCACGGAAGCCTCCTATCTGGCACCCAAGCCGGTTCGCCGTCTGTGGGGAATCGGCCCCAAGACCGAGGCTCGCTTGCGGGCACAGGGTATCGAGAGGATTGGCGATCTGGCATCCTTGCCGGATGAACGCCTCGTCGCGCTCTTCGGTGCGTGGGGGGTCGAGCTTCGAAATCTCGCCTTGGGCATCGATCCACGGCCGGTCGTCGAGGAGTGGGAAACACGTTCCATCTCGACCGAAGAGACATTCGAACACGATGTGACGGGAAAGGCCCGCCTGGGAGATGTCTTGGCGAGCCAAGCCCGCGAGGTGGCGCAGCGCCTGCGCAGCCAGGGACTGCTCGCGCAGACCGTGGGTGTCAAGGTAAAGCTGGCGAACCGGTCCGTGCGCGGCCGTCAGACGTCGTTCGTCGAAGCGGTTGACGATGCTCCGACAATCGAGCGGGCGGCATGGTATTGTCTGGAACGCATCGTGCTCGACAAACCGGTGCGGTTACTGGGGGTGCGTGCGACCAATCTACGAGCTGGCGACAGGCGGCAGACAGAGTTCTTCGATGCGCTGGGAACGTAGGCGACGGGTGCGCAGGCGACGTGCGGCACGGCGCATCGCCGCGATGCTGCTTGTGGTGTTTGTGCTCGGCACCCTGGGTGTTGCGCTGGGTCGGCACGTGCGGCTGGCCGAGCGGTCCGCCGGTGTGGTCGTAGCAACGCCGCCCGGGCATGTTGTTTGGCGCAGCACCGCCTGGCTACACACGGGACAGACGTGGCATGCCGCAGACCTGCAGCGCGTCGCGCGCATCGCGGACCGCATGCTGGCCGACCCGGCTTTACCACCCCGCAGCGCCCTCGTCATCATGGATGGACGCGACGGGCGGCTGCTGTATGCTCGCAATCCGGATGTAGCGCTCGTGCCGGGCTCCACCATGAAGATCCTAACCGGTCTGGCGGCGCTGGCGACGCTGGGCCCCACCTATCGATTCGTCACCCAGGTCGTCACCGACGGACGGCAAGTTGGCACGATGCTGGAGGGGAACCTGTGGCTGGTCGGCGGGGGCGACCCGGAATTGACGACCGCCGATCTTCGCCGCGCCATCGCATCTCTGCGAGCGCGCGGTATCCGTCTCATCCACGGCGACGTCGGCGTCGACGCCACGCGCTACGGCCCGGCGGTTGCCAATCCAACATGGGATCCGGATGATTTGCAATATGGGTGGGCTGCTCCGGCCAGCGGTCTGTCCCTCAACGGCGGCTCCCTAGAGGTCACGATCGTGCCGCGCGCAGACGAGCCGGCGCGCGTGGCGGTCGATCCGCCGGGGCAGCGCGTTGAGGGTCGGGTGATGACGGTGGCGCCTGACGCCGCCAACACCCTGACGATCGATTCGTCGCAGGGCGGGAAGGCGTATGTCGTCAGGGGTGGCATACCCCTGGGCGCGCCGCAAACCTACTGGCGAACGCTGTGGCACCCAACGCGCGCGGCGGCCGCGGCGCTCGGTGTGCTTTTGCGTCACGCCGGCATTGCGGTGCAGGGACGGGTTGTCGCAAGCCGTGCCCCACACCTGGATGCGGTTCTCTGGCGCCACCAATCGCGACCGTTGGATGCGCTCCTCAAGCATATGTTTTGCGTCAGCGACAATCACTATGCGGAGCAACTCTTGCGCGAAATCGGCTATCGCACGAGCGGCTCAGGGACGTGGAGCGCCTCCCTTGCCGCCGAACGCTCGGTCCTCGCCGGTGCGGGTGTGCCCCTGGTAGGGGTGAGGATTGCAGATGGTTCTGGGCTGTCGCCCGACAACCGTTTGACGGCGCGTGCCCTTGGCGACGCTCTGGTTAGACTCTTGGACATGCCGTTGCCAGAGCCGCCCTATCGCCTGCTACCGCGCGCCGGGCTGGAAGGAACGGTTGCCGTGAGAAGCCTCGCGCCAACTGCTCTTGGCCGTGTCTTTGCAAAAGACGGCTACGTTGACGGAGCCAGCACGCTGGGGGGGTACGTGCTCACCGCGCATCATGGCCCCGTGATTTTTGCGTTTCTGGTCAACAACTGGCAGTTCGGCCTGGACCGCGTGTGGGCGGCCGAGGATCGCGCCCTGGACGAACTGGCCGCTCTGTAGTAGCGGTCGCGCTTGCGCGACCGA
>CADDZI010000005.1 GCA_902812405.1 bacterium
GACCAGGCGGCCAGCCGCAAGCCCAGACCTCTGCCCCGCCGCCGCAACCGCCGCCCGCCGCACCGCCACCGCAGGCTTAACGCCTTCTCATCCCGGCACGCCAGACCGCCGTGGCCACACACACCGCGCCGCCGGCGCCGCGCCAGGCGCCAAGTGACGACGTGGAGATGACCTTCACCGAGCACCTGGCGGAATTGCGCCGCCGGCTGCTCGTGAGCATCCTCGCGGTCGGCGTCGTTGCGATTGCCGCCTTTCCCGCCATGGGCGTCATCTTGCGCTTCGTCGAGCACGCTTTTCTGCGCGGCATCACGCTGCATGTCTTCTCGCCGGCCGAGACGATTCGGGTGGATCTCAAACTCTCGCTGCTCGTCGGCGTCGTCGTCGCATTCCCCATCGTCCTGTACGAGCTTTACGCCTTCATTGCGCCGGCCTTGGACCGCCGCATCCGGTCGCGCATCGTGTGGTACGCCCTGCCGAGTTTCGTCATGTCCGCACTGGGGCTTGCGTTTTGCGGCTTCGTCGTGCTGCCGTTCGTCATGCACGCGCTGCTGCGTTTTAACGAGAGTGCGGGCCTGATCGGAACCTACCAGTTGGAGCCCACGATCGGCTTCATCACATTGCTGCTCGGCATCTTCGCCATCATGTTCCAGTTGCCGATCGTGCTGGCCATTTTGGCCAGCGTAGGCTTAGTCAACGCGCGCATGCTGACGCGCGCCTGGCGCCATGCGACGATCATCATCGTCATCGCGGCGGCGATCGCCGCGCCGGACGGCAACCCGCTCACGATGGGCCTTTTGGCACTGCCGTTACTGACGCTCTACGCGCTCAGCGTCTTCGTCGTGCGGCTGACGCAGCCGCGCATTGCGCCCCACTGAGAGAAACCTCAGGCTTGCCAGGTGGCCGACAAGGTGGGCATCGCAGGCGGCGAGAAGGCCGAGGCGGTGAGTTCCGCCCACGCCTCGCAGGCCTCGCATGCCCCGCGGGCCTCGCACGCCCCGCAACCCCACCCACCCTGGCTTGAGGACATCCTCAATCTCTTGAGCAACGTGCTCTTTCCGGTCGTCGTGTTCCTCATGTGGGCGGCCGCCACGACGGTCGGCACGATCGTTGACCAAAACCAGCCCGCCCAGCATTACTACGACACGTACCCGTTGCCTGTCGCAAACCTCATCCTGCGCCTGCACCTCGACAAGGTCTTCCACTCGGTGCCGTACATTTCGCTTGTCGTGCTGCTGCTCGTCTCGATGTCGGTCTGCACCTTCCGGCGGGTCATCCCCAAGCGCTTTCCGCCGGATCGCCGGGTCATGCTCGACCGCTTCGGGCTGCACGCGATTCTGCCGGCGGCAGACGACCCTGCCCGCGCTGCCACCCGGGTTGCCGGCGTCTTGCGGGCGCGCGGGTTTACGCTGCGCGAGCGCTTCTTGGAGGGCGAGACCTGGTTCTTTGGCGACAAGCAGAAGTGGGCGCGCTACGGTGTGCTGGTCGCGCACCTGGGTTTTGCGGTCATTGCGTTTGGGGTTTTCCTGGGGTGGCTGCGCGGTTTTTCCGGACAGATGGTGCTCTACCAAGGCCAGACCGGCGGCATTGCACAGGCCGGCATGGCCTTGCGGCTGGATCACTTTCACGCCCTCTTCCAGCCGGTCGTGACGCCCTCCGGAACGACCTACCAGGCGCAGAAGTTTGAATCCGACGTGACGATCTGGGGCGATGGCACCACCCCTCGCCGCGCGGCCATCCTCGTCAACCATCCGTACGTGACGCAGGGCGGCGTGTATGTGTACCAGGCCTCGTATGCATTTGCCGGCAACCTGCGAATCACACGCCATGGTGTGCCAGTCGGGGTGCCGGCCTCGCACCTCAACCCGCAGGACGCGATCTTCTTACCCGGCACGAGTCGGGCAATCGAGTACGGGCTGCTTTTGGGCCCCAGCGATCCCTCGCAGACCCCGCCCGGCGTGCCCCTGCCCAAGCGCGACGAGTACGCGCTGTGGATTTTCCACGACAACATCCCGACGACCAATCGTCCGTTGCTCGTGCCGGTCGGGGCGTCGGTGGATGTCGGCGACGGCTACCGCCTGACGGCGCTGCCGCCGACACCTTCCACCGGTTTGACCTACCGGTACGACCCGGGTCAGGGGTGGGTGGCTTTGGGCTGTCTCATCCTCGTGGCCGGGTTCGTCATGGCGCTCTTCTTCGTGCCGGTCAAGGTCTATGCGCGCATTGTACCCGCCGGGGACGGCTGTTCGGTCGAGTGCGCCGCGACAACGACCAAGGGGAATGCAATCTGGGAAGATGATTTTGGCGCGCTGGCTGCCGAACTACGCCGGGCGGTCGTCCCACCGGCCGCCCAACCGCCGGCTGCCGCCGCCGAAAGCCAGGTGAACGTCTATGCCTGATACGCTCTACTCGCAGTACAACGCCAACGTCCAAACCGCGATGACGCACCAGACGCTCGTGTACATGGGCTGGTACGAAGCTGCCGTCGCCCTGTACCTCGTCGCCGCGATCGTCTTCGCCGGTTATTGGTTCCTGCGGACACGCGAGGTGCTGGCGTGCGCGATTGCCGCCACGGTGGGTGGCCTTGGCTGCCAGATCGTCAGCCTGAGCCTGCGCGCGGCGTACAGCCACCACGTGCCGTGGAACGATCTCTACGGCTCGCTGTCGGTCGTCGCCGCGTGGGCGGTGATCTTGTTCTTGGTGTTCGGCGCACGCCTGTCGATCTGGTATGCCGGACCGCTCGTCCTCGGCGTGACCGATGCGCTCCTGGCGTACGCCAAAGGTTGGAACAAGGGCCTCGAACCCCTCGTGCCATCGCTGCAGAGTCCTTGGATTTTCGTTCACGTCCCCATCGTGCTGGCCGCCTATGCGGCGTTTCTCATCGGTTTCGCAACCAGCGTGGTGTACTTACTCAAGCACTGGGATGAAGAGCGGACGCTGCGGGTGGCGGGGCGGTCGGTGGGAGCGGCGGTGGCGGCTGAAACCGCAGCCTTGGGAAGACCCGCCTGGTTGGCTTGGCTCGACGGGGTGCCATCCTCGGCACGTTTGGATGTCGTCTCGTATCGTGTGATTGCGGTGGGCGAAATACTCCTGACCGCCGGGATCATCTTGGGCGGGGTGTGGGCTCACATGGCGTGGGGAGCGTACTGGCAGTGGGATCCCAAGGAGACCGCGGCCCTGGCATCCTGGGCCATCTACGCCGCCTATCTGCACCTCCACACCCGTCCGGCGTGGCGGGGTCCGCGCGCCGCATGGTTCTCCATCGCCGGGTTTGCGTCGATTCTGTTTTGCTACTTCGGCGTCAACATCTGGATTAGCGGCCTGCATTCATACAAGTAGCCGCCGCCAGGACCACATGTGTTTACCGATTCCTCGGGTTCGACGAAACGAACCGGCACTGAGCCCGACGGCTGCGATCACGCGCGTCGATTTGCCGGCGAGATGGACACGTGTGTGGTCTTGTCTCCCGGCCGTCTTCGCGTGGTGGGACTCTCCACATAGAGGTGTGCAAACTGTATGCGCGGCCATTGCAGGCCATCTTCGTTTTGAGCCGGTTCCTGCCACATTCGACTCCACCCCGCGGGTATTGTGTAGCTGGGTGCTTGGCGTTTTGGAGTTGTGTGTGTACGGCAAGCGCCGAGAGTCCGGGCTGGACATCTCAAGTGAGCCTTTCCCGCGGGGGGTCTGAGAGGGGATGAAGCGCCGCACGCTGCTCGACAAGCTGCTTGACCCGCGCTATAAGCCTCCCAGCACGGCCAACGCGCTTGTGGGGCTGGCGGTGGGCCTGGCCGTGGCATTCTTTGCGACCTTTGTTGTGGTGCCCAACGCGACCGGCTTTCTGGGTCTGCTCTTTGGCTGGTTTTTAGCCCTGCTGGGGGGTGACGGTCATTGTCTACAACGTCATGCAGCTTCTATCGCCGCCGCTTAACGAGAGGGCGCCCATTGTGTACAGCCAGGGCGTCAGACCTCGCTCCGGCTTCCACAACATCTAGCGCCTGCGCGCGTTTGTCACAAGCCACAACCCGGGGGTCTTCACGAGAATCTCCATGTGCGCCCCCTGTTGCGCAAACAGCCGGTAGTCGCCCGGGCGCACCACGCATAAGACGCGTCCCGGTTGATTGAAGAAATCGCGAGGCCGGGCATCGGCGTCGGAATCACCGACCCACGTCACGCCGTGGCCGCCGGTGTAGAAAAGCAGCGAGAGCCCGCCCGGCAAACCGGCCACCCCGATCGTATCGCCCGGACGGTAATAGGCCATGACCGTGCGCGCCATCGCCTTCATGGGCTTGAACGCCTCGGCCCGCGGCAAGAGCGCGAAAATGACGATCGCGATGAAGCCGGCCATCATGACACTCAATCCGACCGGTGCCACCCACGCCTTGCGCCATATGTAGGTGACGGCAAAGGTCGCCGACGCGGCCAGCACGACAAACCAGGCCAGCAGGGACAGTTGCGGCTGCACGGCGGCAAACGGCCCGGACAGTTGAGTCTTCCCGTACAGGATGACGGCGACCGTCAGCAACACGAGCGAGGCCGGCAGAAAAATGAGCGCGCCGCGCAGGCTGTGCAGGTCGTCGTTCTGCAGCGCGTCGCGAAACAGCCGCCCGCTGAGAATCCCCAGCCCGGGGAAAACCACCGCGATGTAATTGGGGAGCTTGGTCTGGGCGGCGGAGAAGAAGACAAAGGGAACGATGATCGAGCACAGCAGGTAACGCGACGCGGGATCGCGAGCCTGCCACACTGTCTTGAGCGCCTTGGGGACAAACGCCACGTACGGAAAGAAGCCCAGAGCAAGCACCGGTAGGTAGTACCAGAAGGGTCCGGGTTGATTTTCAAACGGCGACAGGTAACGCCCGATGTTGCTGACGCCGAAGTAGTAGAGGAGAAAAGAGGCTCCGTGCACGGCGGTCGCAGCCGCAAACCACGAACCTGCGACCAGCACGTAGGCAAGAGTTCCCCAGGCCCAGGGCAGGCCTCGCCCGAAAGGTGAGGTGCGCGTCCACAGACAGGCTGCGGCGAGCACGGCCAGCGGCAGCACGACGGCCACCGGTCCTTTCGTCAGGGTGCCGAGCGCCGCAGCCAACACCGCAATCCAAAACGCACGCCGGTCGCCCTCGAACACCGCGAAGTATGCCCACAACGTCGCCACGGTCATGAAGAACAAGAGCATGGTGTCGAGAATGGCAAGCCGCGAGAGCATGATCCACTCGAGCGACCCGGCGGCGGCCAGAACGGCAACCAAGCCTGCACTCTCGCCATAGAGGCGCCGGCCGGCGCGGTAGACCGCCAGCGCGGCCAAAAAACCAAAGATGGCGCTGGGCAGGCGCAGGGCGAATTCGGTGAGTCCAAAGACGCGAACGAACGCCGCCGTGGTCCAAAACCACAGCGGCGGGTGAATGTACCACGGAGCGAAATTCAGGTGCAGCGTGAGCCAGTCGCGGGTCAGGAAGAGTTCCTTGACGATCTCGCCGTAGGTCGTCTCGCTGTTGTCCCACAGCGATCCCGCACCCAGGCGAATGAGCGACAGGAGAGCGATAAATCCGAACACCGCAATGCGTGCCGACCACACCATCCCGGGCGACGATGAGAGCTTCTCGCGCACGCAAGGAACTTGCAATGCTTCGCAGCCGATACCTGCCGTGAGTGACGCGGCAGCCTGGCCAACCCACCGGCCCGTGCGCATCGCCACACGCCGCAGCCGGCTGGCCCGCGCGCAGACCGCATCCGTCATGCGCTTGCTGCGCGAGCACACGCAGGCCAGCCTCGAGGAGGTCGTCGTAGAAACCCGGGGCGATGCGCACCCGGGGTTGCTGCCGCAGCAGATCGGCGCGGACGGCATCTTCGTAAAAGAATTGTTTGCCGCGCTGTGCGACGGGCGGGCGGACCTTGCCGTGCACTCGTTCAAAGACGTCCCGACCTCGGTACCCCCCGACGTCGCATGCGGTGCCGTGCCCCCGCGCGAAGATGCGCGCGACGCGCTAGTGTCGCGGACCGGCTACCCGTCGCTCGCCGCTCTCCCGCCGGGTGCACGCGTCGGCACGAGTTCGCTGCGCCGCGCGGCTTTCGTGCGCAGCGTACGCCCCGACGTGACGATCGTCGCGCTGCGCGGCAACGTCGAGACGCGTCTGCGCAAGGTCGAGGAAGGCGTCTGCGACGCCGCCATTTTGGCTTTGGCCGGGCTTATGCGCGCAGGCCTCGCCGATCGCTTAGGCCCTGCCGTCCCCTTACCGCTCGACGTCATGGTGCCGGCCGCAGGCCAAGGCGCACTCTACGTCCAGTGCCGGGCACGGGATGCCGCTGCAGTCTCTCTTGTGCGGCGCATTGCCGACCCGGCCAGCGAACAAGCTACCGCGATGGAGCGCGCGTTTTTGGCCACCGTGGGTGGAGGCTGTCTGGCTCCGATCGGCGTCCACGTGACGATCGAAGAGGGGCGCTGGCAGCTGGTCGCGGCGGTGGCAGCGACAGACGGCACACGCTGCCTGCGGCGTACCGCTTCCGGCGAGCTCACGAGCGCAGCACAAAACCTGACCGCCGTCGAAGCCATCGCGCACGAGATGCTGGCGTCGGGCGGTCGCGAGCTCATCGCATCCGCACGCCGCGAAGGGGAGGACAACCTGTGAAGCTACTGCGATCCGTGCCCCAGCCGATGCCTGCGGGCCCCGACTTCGCAAGCGGTGCTCCTCTGCCGCGTGCGCGCCCGAGGCGGCTGCGGCGTACACCGGCGTTGCGCGCACTAGTGTGCGAACATGCGGTCGCCGTCAGCGATCTCATCGAGCCACTGTTCGTCGTCCCCGGCCGCGGGGTTCGTCAGGAAGTGCCGTCCATGCCTGGGGTCTTCGTCCAATCAGTCGATCGCCTGGTGGAGGACGTTCGGGAAGGCCACGACTTGGGACTGCGTGCGGTCTTGCTGTTCGGCGTGCCGCAGCACAAGGACGAGCAGGCATCCGAGCTGGCCGATCCGCGGGGTGTCGTTCAACGGGCGATCGGTGCTCTCAAGCGCGAGCTGCCTGACTTGCTGGTCATCGCCGATCTGTGCGCCTGCGAGTACACGTCCCACGGCCACTGCGGCCTCCTCGACGAGCGCGGAGTCATCGACAACGACCGGACGCTGGCGCTCTTGGCTCGCGGTGCGCTGTCGTATGCCGCGTGCGGCGTCGACATGGTTGCGCCGTCGGACATGATGGATGGGCGCGTCGCCTACCTTCGCCACGCTCTGGACGAGGCGGGCCACCTCGAGACCGGTATTCTTTCGTATGCGGTCAAGTATGCCTCGGCACTCTACGGCCCATTTCGCGACGCCGCGCAGTCCACGCCGGCTTTCGGCGACCGGCGCACGCATCAGATGGACCCGCCCAATGCGCGAGAGGCGATCAAGGAGGCGCAGCTGGATGCTGCGGAAGGCGCCGACATGATCATGGTCAAGCCCGCGCTGGGCTACCTCGACATTGTGTGGCGGGTGCGCGAAGCCGTGAACCTGCCGGTTGCCGCGTACAGCGTCTCGGGCGAGTATGCGATGCTCAAAGCGGCGGCACGCAACGGCTGGATCGACGAAGACCGCGCGGTCGACGAACTGCTCGTCGGCTGCAAGCGCGCGGGCGCGGATGCCATCGTCACCTACTTTGCACGGTCCTTTGCCCGCCGCCACAACGGCAAACCGCACACCGGCGGGAGGACCCGGTGACCGGGTCGCAATTCAAGGTGCTGGGCGTGGAGGCCAGCCTTGTCCTCTTGGCGGGCGGCTTGGCGACGCGGCTGCCCGGGAAATTGATGCGTCAGGTGGGCGGCGTGCCGCTCTTGGTGCGCGTGTATCGCCGTCTAGCACCTCTTGGGATACCGTGTGTGCTCAGCGTCCGGGAACCGTTGCCGAACGACGTCGCTTCGCTGATCCCAGCCCCGCAGGTTCGCGATGAAGAACACGGAGCCGGGCCGCTGGCGGGTTTATCCGCCGCCGCCGCAGCCGTCCAGACCGCCTACCTGTTTGCCGTTGCGGGGGACCTACCGGACATCGAACCCCGCGTGCTGCAGGCGTTGGCGCAGCGTCTCGTCCGGGAAAGCAGCCCCGGCCCTGCGCCGCAGGCTGTCGTACCGCGTCACAGCAACGGCCAGATCGAGCCGCTCGCGGCCCTGTACGAGAGCTCCGCGCTGTCCGCGGCCGCACGGCGCGTGCTGGCGCACGGCAGCCGCCGCGTCAGCGACGTGCTCGCCGAGATGCGCACCTGCTATCACCCGATTACGCCGGACGACGCGAAATGTTACCGGAACGTCAATACGCTCGCCGATTGGGAAGCGCTGGTGCAGGCGTGAACCGGCCGTCACGTTCGCAAGCTCTCTTCGAACAAGCCCAACGCTTCTTTCCGGGCGGCGTCAACTCACCCGTTCGCTCGTTTGCGGCGGTGGGAGGGACCCCGCGCTTTTTGGTCCGTGGCCAAGGTGCGCGCGTGTACGATGCCGATGGGCGCGAATACGTCGACTACGTCGGATCGTGGGGCGCGCTGATCGCCGGGCACGCCCATCCCGCCATCGTGGATGCCATCGAGCGGACGGCGCGCAACGGAACATCCTTCGGCGCGCCGCATCCGGCAGAACTGGCGCTGGCCGAGCGCATCCTGCGTGCCATGCCGGGCATCGAGATGCTGCGTTTCGTCAATTCGGGCACGGAAGCGGTCATGAGCGCGATCCGCGTGGCGCGTGCGTGGACCGGGCGCGACCTCATCCTGAAATTTGACGGCTGCTACCACGGCCACGCCGACGGCATGCTCGTGCGTTCGGGCTCGGGAGCCTTGACCCTAGGTATCCCAAGTTCCGGCGGCGTGCCGCGCGCGACTGCAGCACTGACGCTCGTCGCTCCCTACAACGACGTTGAGGCAGTGCACCGTCTGTTTGCCCGCCACCCGGACGACATCGCCTGCGTCGTGCTCGAACCCGTCGCCGCGAATATGGGACTCATTCTGCCGCAGCCTGATTTTTTGGCCTCGCTGGTTGAGGTGGCGCGGCGCCACGGCGCGCTTGTCATCTTCGACGAGGTAATCACCGGTTTTCGCGTTGCGCCGGGGGGCGCACAAGGCCGCTACGGCGTCCGCCCTGACCTCACGTGCCTGGGGAAAATCATCGGTGGTGGTCTCCCGGTGGGTGCTTTTGGCGGCCGGGCAGACGTCATGCAGCGCGTCGCACCGCTGGGCGACGTCTACCAAGCCGGCACGCTGTCCGGCAACCCGGTTGCCATGGCCGCCGGGGCCGCGCAATTGGACGTGCTGGCCCAGCCCGGCGTCTACGAGCGCCTGGAAGAACGCAGTGCGCTGCTTGCAACCGGCCTTGGGGAGGCGCTGGCAGGGCGGGCCACAATCGCCCGCTGTGGTTCGCTCATCGGCATCTGTTTTGCGGACGGTCCGATCGAGAATGCGGACGACGTTCGGCGCACCGATGCGGCCGCCTATGCCACTTTCTTCCATGCGTTGCTCGACGAAGGCGTTGCGCTGGCACCCTCACCGTATGAGGTGGCCTTCGTCTCGTGCGCGCATAGCCCGGACGACGTACGTTTCACCGTCAAAGCCGCGGCGGCGGCCGCCGCCCGATTGTCGGGCGCTCGCCGCTAGACGCCGCCCTGGGGGCTCCCCGGTTCCCGCCGGAGCGGGTCCCTCGCGCGTGCGATCCCCCGCCCATGAGGCGACCTTTGCCCGGGTCCCCTCTGCTCGGGGAAAGGTACGCCGCGCGGGCCTACCAAAAGGCGCATGAGTCATGCCCATCGTGTCGTTGGGCCTCAGCCACCGCACCGCGCCGCCGGAGGTGCGCGACCGGCACGCCGTGCCGAGCGAGCGCATCGCCGAAGCGCTACAAGCTCTCAGCGAGTACCACGCGGTACGGGAGGCGGCAATCCTCTCGACCTGCAATCGTCTCGAG
This sequence comes from bacterium, assembly GCA_902812405.1. Classification (GTDB taxonomy): domain Bacteria; phylum Vulcanimicrobiota; class Vulcanimicrobiia; order Eremiobacterales; family Eremiobacteraceae; genus CADDZI01. Next base: position 9,895 of record CADDZI010000005.1, read on the forward strand.
ATCTACGCGGACGTCGAGTCGTACGAGTCCGGCGTCGCCCACCTCAAGGAGTTCTTGACGACCTACCGCGCGATGCGGGTCGAGGACTTCGACAAGTACCTCTACACCCTGCTCGGTGCGCAAGCCGTCGAACACCTGCTGCGCGTTGCGTGCGGCCTGGACTCGATGCTCCTCGGCGAACCCCAGATCATGCATCAGGTGAAGGATGCCTTGCGCCTGGCTCACGCCGCGGGTTCGGTGGGGCCGCATTTGCATCGTCTGTTTCGCGTCGCGCTCCACGCCGGCAAAGAAGCCCGCCACCAAACCGCGATCGGGCGCAACGTCGTCTCCCTGGGCGCCGCCGCGGTCGAACTGGCGGCCACGCAATGCGATGTGTCGCGGGCGCGCTGCACCGTTATCGGTGCCGGCACCATGGGCACGACGGTCGCCAAACACCTGCACGTACGCAATCCCATGTCGCTGACGATCGTGAACCGCACGCTGCGGCGCGCCGCGAGCCTGGCGGACATCGTCAGCGGAACGGCTTGTAGCATCGAGGCATTGCCGCGCGTGCTGGCGGAGAGCGATCTGGTTGTCAGCGCGGTGGGCTCGGGAGGTTACCTGATTACCCAAGAGATGCTGCGCGCCGCGCGCGCGGCGGCCTCGGACGGGAGTCTCGTCATCGTCGATATCGGCGTGCCGCGCGACGTTGAGCCGTCGGCCGCGCTCTTGCGCGGCGTGCGTCTGTACTCGATCGAGGACCTGCGCGAGGTGGTCAACCAATCCCTACGAGAGCGGCGCGCCGAGATCCCGGCGGTTGAGGACATCGTCATGCACCACGCGGCCGCCTACCAGCGGTGGTACCACGCGCGGGCTGTCGCGCCGCTCATTGCCGCCCTGCGTCGCAAAGCCGAAGCCATTCGTGCTCGTGAGATCGACCGGCTCTTTGCCCGGATGCCCGAATTGAACGAACGGCAACGCCAGATGGTCGTTGCCGCCAGCGCGTCGATCATCAACAAGCTGCTGCACGGGCCGGTTGTCGCCTTGCGCGAACGCGCGACCCAGCAGCAGGTGTCCCTCCAGGCCCACCTGGCTGAGACGCTGCTCGATGCCGATGCGCTGAGCGAGCGCCTTGCCCGGCAACTTGACGCTCACGTGCAACACGACCAGCACTCATAAGGCGGGTGCGCCGGCCCGGGCAGATGGTCGGCTGGGTCGCCTGCGGCCTCACGGCTTGACATGAGTGCCCCGCTGACCGGCGTTCGGGTGCTGGTGACGCGGCCCCGAAAAGACGAGGACGAACTTAGCCGTCTTCTCGAGGCGCAGGGAGCGATCGTGACGCACCTGCCGTTGGTCGTTTTGGGGCCGCCGCCGGACGAAGCCGCGCTGCGCCGGGCTGTCGAGCGCGCGGATGAGTTTGCGTGGCTTGTCTTCACAAGTGCCGCAGGTGTGGAAGCCTTTGCCGATCACCGTACGGCCGACCGGCCTCTGCCTGGTGTTCGGCTTGCGGCAGTCGGGCCGGCAACAGCCCGTGCCGTGGCGGCTCGTCTGGGGCGTGCGGCGGACCTGGTGCCCGAGCGCTATGACGGCGAATCGCTGGCGCGTGCCTTGGAGACCCACACCCGGGTCGGGGATCGGATTCTCATCCTTGCGGCCGAAGGTGCACGCCCGGCACTCCGAGCTCATTTACGATCGGTGGGCCGGGAGGTCGAAAGCGTCGCCGCGTACACGACCTTAGAAGTCCAGCCGCCCGAGGCGGCGGACATCGTCGCAGGAAGTGACGTCGTTACGCTGACCTCGGCGAGCGCCGTCCGTTCGCTCGTCCGCGCCTTGGGTCCGCAAGCAGCCTTGCGCCTGCGAGGCATCGTGGTGGCCTGCCTGGGTCCGGTCACGCTTCACGAAGCGCGTCACGCCGGTCTCCACGTCGAGGTCGTGCCGGATGCCGCCACCTTTGCCGGCTTCGTCGAAGCGCTGTGCACCTACTATACGACGCTTCCCGGCACGCCATAATCACGCGCGCGGCGCTGGCGGCCGTGCCTGCGGCGAGCATTGTGTGGACGGCGTATCGCCTGCGCGCGCTGACTGTATCCGGAGCATGGGCTGCGCTGCTGACCGGTTGCGCGATGTTTGCCTTCGGCAGCCTGTGGCTTTCGGCAGCACTCTTGCTGTTCTTCGTCGGCGGAAGCGCGACGGGCAGACTTGGTACACCGCAGGCCGTGCAGGCCAGATCGCGAGCTGCCAAAGGTTCCTGCCGCGATGCCGGGCAAGTTGCAGCCAACGGTGGAGTTGCCGTTCTCTGCGGCGCTGTAGCGGCGCTCCAGGCGTATCACCTATCGGGCGCGAGTCTGAGGTGGACGGCTGCAGCGCTGGGAGCGCTGGCGGCGGCGTGCGGCGATACGCTCTCGACGGAATTGGGTGCGGCGCTGGGGCGAAACCCAAGAGACGTATTGACGTTGCGACCGGTCGTTGCCGGAACATCGGGCGGCGTGACGCTGGCCGGTCTGCTTGCAGCCTGCGGGGGTGGTGCGCTCGTCGGCCTGGCCGGCATCCTCGCGCCCGGCAACGCGTCGGCGGCACATTGGGTGCTCGGCGGGGCCTGCGCCGGTCTTGGGGGGAGCCTGGCCGACTCGCTGCTGGGTGCAAGCTTGCAGGCGAGATGGCGCTGTTCGATCTGCGGCGAGCTCATCGAGACGCCCCATCACGATGCGTGCCAGGCGGCCGCTGCGCCCCAAAGCGGGCTGACGTGGCTGACAAATGATGGCGTGAACGCGGCGGCGACGGCCGCCGGCGCCGCGATCGGGTTTTTGCTGTTCAGGACATAATCGCACGGCAGTATCGGGTTGCCGCATCCTGCCGGAGCGGTGCCGGCTATGCGACCCGCAGTCCGCGCTCGTGCGGGCGCCGCGCGTCCAGGCTCAGCCCGGCTAATCACCGCGCCCTGCGCCCCGCTCGTGCGCGTGCCGCAAGGATCGCATTCACGCCATACGCGCCGGCTGTAACGTGCGTCACACCTGCGTGACAGCCAATGATGCCCACCCGCGGCGCTCGCCTAACGGATCGCGCGCGCCGGGCCGATGAAGGAACTAGGGCCGGGCCAACGTTGGCATCCCATGCCGGCTTAAGACTTCCGTCAGCACGGAGAGGAGAGCCATCCATTATGGCCGTCGAGGTGACACAAAAGAGCGCAGCCGGCATTGCGCCGAACGGCCCGGCGGCCGGCGCGGCCCCAACGGTTGCCGGTCCGCTGGAGACCCTCCTGCGGGCCGCCGCCGGAGACAGCCAGCCGCCCCGTCCGTGGGTGGATGCAGGTTCCTATCCGTGGAATGATGACGCGTTCTCCGCGCGTTTCGTGCGGCGCGTCAATTATCAGGACCTCTACGGAATGAAGGAGACGGGAGAAGATGTTGACGACCTGCTCGTGCTGCTGGCGCCGCGCGCCAAAGCCCGCCTGCTCGATCTCTGCTGCGGTAACGGCCGACATGCCATCGCCCTTGCACTGCGCGGCTACAAAATGACCGGCGTGGACGTCGGCCCGGGCGCCGTGGCGCTGGCCCGTGAGACCTCGCGCAATCTCGGGTTGGCCGTCGACTTTCGCCAGCTTGACGTTCTCACCGTGTCCTTTGAAGACGCCTACGACGGCGTCTACCTCCTGTGCGGCGGTCTCTCGGACTTCAGCCCGGATGCGGCGCGAGACGTTCTGGCACGCGCCGCTCGGGCTCTCGTGCCCGGCGGCCTGTTGGTGTGCGAATTTTTGGATATTCAGGCGTCTCCGGCAGCGGTCACGCGCAGCTGGCGCTTCGTCCCCGCTGAGGCGTCGCTCTTCGCGGACGCCGATCACCTACAGCTCGACGAGCTGTTCTACGATAAAGATGCAAAGGCCGAAGTACTGCGCTCCCACGTCGTCACGAGCGACGGGGCGACGCGGACCTTCATGCGCTGCCGGCAGTACATGAGTGAGGACGACGTCCGCGCCGTGCTTGCCGGTGCGGGCCTGCAGCCTGTGAGTTTTGCGACCGGGAGCGCGCCGGGCTACCGGCGGGCGGTCGCCAAAAAACCGTAGACGTCGTCCTTTGGGTCCGCGTCAGCGCAGTACGGCCGGATTGGGTAAGGCCGATCCCACGTAGTTGAAGCCTCCGTTGTCGGCACGGTAGAAGTAGATGTCGGGATCGAGCGGGTCGCCGTTGGGCCGGAAGGAGACATCTCCGATCACCGTGCGGAAGACGTCCGCCCCCAATTCGTGAATTAAGGCCTGCTTCTCGGTCGTGTGCGCGACGACGGCGGCGTTGATCGCCACCTGGGCGGCTGCATAGCCGAACAAAGCGTAGGCCGACAGGCGCCCGTGGTTTGCCTCGTAGCGTTGTTGGAAAACCTGCGCCGAGGGCATGAACTGCACGGGGGGCACGCAGGTCCCGACGAGCATGCCTTGTGCGGCCGATCCAAACGCTTTGTCGGCCAGCAGGGCGTTGCTGTAGAAGGTACCGGATGTCAACAGCGGCGCGGTGATCCCGGCTTTGCGCACGGCGATGACCACCTTGCTCATGACGTTGCTCATGCCCGTGACGTACAGGTAGTCCGGGTTTTGGCTTGCCACCGCGGCGACGGTCTTGGCCAGGTCTTTCAGGTCGACGTCGATCGGATAATCGACGACTTTGATTTTTGCGCTCTTAAGGTAGTTGACGAAGTTGGTCGCGGTGTCGTTGCCGTAGTCATCTTGCTCCCACAACACGGCGACGTTGGCGGGTTTGACCGTGCGCTCGACGTAACGGGCGGCCAACGCCCCCTCGATGGTATCCGGCGGGCACAAGCGGAAGACGTTGTCGTAGCCTTGCTGGGTCAAGGCGGCCAGGGAGGCTGTCGGGATGATGACGGGGATGCCGGCCTGGTGGTACACCGGCAAGGCCAAGAACGTCTCCTGGCCTCCCAGGTGACCGATGACGACTGCTGTGCGCGGGTCGACGAGGGCAAATTGCGCTTCCTGCTGTGCGATGCCGGGATCACCCTGATCGTCGAAACTTTGCATCTGCCAGTAGAAGTCGGTCAACGAGCGAGCCTGGTTGGCGTCGTCAATCGCCGCCTGCACGCCGTTGGAGAGGTCGATGCCGTACTGCCGCTCAGGCCCCGAGAGCGGTGCCACAACCGCGATCAGGACAACCTTGGCGTACGGCGGCGGTCCCTCGTCTGCGCCGACGCTGTAGGGTACTGCCAGGCACGCGGCCAGGCTCAGCACGGTGCACATCCGGCGCACCCACGGGGACGACCCAGACTTCACGTTGATCCTCCTCACGTTCGTTACGGCTGGACGACGACCGACGCCGCGGTCGTCGCAAAGAACAACACCGAGAATGCCATGTTGGCGTTGAACACCGCCCGGTTGAGGGCAAAGACGTTGTGCTGGCGTGCGATGAGGAGTGATTCGTAGGCGACGAGCGCAACGGCCACGCCGATGCCAGCCCAGTAGGGGGCACGTACGCCGCTGGCCAGGCCAGCCCAGACGAGCGCGGCGACAAAGCCGACGTGCAGCGCCTGGCCGAGGTGCTCGGCGGCCGAGACTCCAAACTGCGCCGGCACCGAATGCAGGCCGGCGCTGCGGTCGAATGCACGGTCCATCAGGGCATAGAGCACGTCAAAGCCGGCGACCCACAGCGTGACCGCCGCAAACAGCAAAAGGCCGCCGGCTTCCACCTTGCCTCGCACGGCAATCCAGGCACCCAAGGGGGCTAGGCCGTCCACCGCGCCCAGCAGGAAATGCGAACCCCACGTCCAGCGCTTGGCCAGGGGATACAACAGCAGGGCCGCGGCTCCAATGGGTGCCAGCGCAAGGCACAGCCAGTTGAGCTGCCATGCCGCGACGATGAGCAGGCCCAAGCCCGCTGCAATGGTCCAGGCCATGACGGACGGCGCCAAGCGCCCGGAGGCGACGAGGCGGTCTTGCGTGCGGGGATTGCGCGCATCCAGCGGCGCGTCAAAGAGACGGTTGGCGGCCATTGCGGCGGTTCGTGCACCCACGACCGCCAGCGTGATCCACAGAATTTGATGTCCGCTGGGCACGCCGCGTGCGGCGAGGAGCGCCCCGGCATAGGCAAAGGGTAGCCCAAACAAGGTGTGCTCGACCTTCAACTCACGGCACACGTCGGAGGCGACCTGCCAAGGGCGGCGTCGTTGCATGTCTGACGTCATCTGCGTCCCCACTCCCCGAGGCCGAATTCGGCCCAGCGGCGCGTCACCGCCGCCTTGACGTCGTCGCTCATGACGGCAAGCAACGGCCACTCGCGCGTGTAGCCTTCCTCGGCGGTCTTGCGCGTCGCATCGATGCCCAGCTTCGTCCCGAGCAGGGGCAGGGGGGCCGCATGATCCAGCGCATCCACGGGGCCGGGTGCCAGGACGAGGTCGCGGCCGGCATCGACATTGTTGAAGACAGTCCACGCGGTCTGGCTGTAGTCGTGGACGTTGACGTCGTGGTCCACGACGACGATGGTGCGCGTCAGCATCATCATGTGCCCCAGCCCCCACAGCGCGTACATGACCTTGCGGGCCTGACCCGGATAGCGCTTGCGAATCGACACCAGAACGAGATTTTGGAAAACGCCTTCGGGCGGAAAGTCGTAGTCCACGATCTCGGGGATCATCTGCTGGAGAAACGGAAGGAAGAGCCGTTCCGTTGCCTTGCCCAGCCAAACGTCCTCCATCGGAGGCCGGCCGACGATCGTCGTCCAGTACACGGGATTGCGGCGGTGCGTGAGACAGGTGACGTGGAAGACGGGATAGTCTTCGGGAGGCGAATACACGCCGGTGTGGTCGCCGAACGGGCCCTCGCGGCGCAGCTCGCCGTTGTCGACGTAGCCTTCGAGCACGAATTCGGCTTCCGCCGGAACCTTAAGATCCACGGTCTTGCAGGCGACCAGGGGAACGCTGGCGCCCCGCAAAAAGCCCGCCAGCATCATCTCGTCCACGCCCGCCGGTAACGGCGCGCTGCCGGCGTAGACGGTCGCGGGGTCGGCTCCCAAGGCAACCGCTACGGGAATGCGGGCCGCGGCGGGCGATGCCTCCTGGTGTTCGCGGCCGTGCTTGTGTCGCTGCCAGTGCATGCCGGTCGTGCGGGCGTCGTACACCTGCATCCTATACATGCCGACGTTTTGGCTGCCCGAGACGGGATCTTTCGTGAAGACCAGGGGCAAGGTGATGTACGGGCCGCCGTCCAGCGGCCAGGTCGTCAAAATGGGCAGCCGGCGTAGGTCGACCTCATCATTCGTCAGGATGACCTCCTGACATGCCGCCCGGCTGACCGTGCGGGGAATCAGGGCCCGCAGGTCGCGCAGGTGTCCGAGCAGCCCCACGAGATCGGACAGCCGGCGTAGCCGCACGGCGTGCAGCAGGCTGCGCACGCGTTCGGCAAGATCGTCCAGACTGGCCACGCCGAGCGCGCGTGCCATGCGGGCAGGGGTCGCAAAGGCATTGATGAGGACGGGAAACGGCGACCCGCGCACGTTACGGAAAAGAAGAGCGGGCTGGTCGCCGCGCTTCATGCAGCGGTCGGCGATTTCGGTTATCTCGTAGCGTGGATCAACCGGGGCGTGTATCTCGTGGAGCTCGCCGTGCGCGCGCAAATCGGCGATGAAGGCCGCCAGGTTCGGATACATCGGCCTGGCTCGTTCTCACGTGTTTCCGGCAAAGCCTTTGTCGCAACCACTGCCGGCTGTGTCAGGCGGCGCAGCCGCAGGCCGGAAGGAAAATAGTAAACCTCTTAACAATATGGCGCTAAACTATTTTCACCGGTTCGAGTTTTGTTGTCCACGAGGTGTCACCGTGCGAGTCTTTACCCTCCTACTTTTGGCGTGCTGGCTTGCGGGTACCGCAACGCCCGGGAGTGCCGCCGGCGTCGCACCCGGTCAGCCTCCTGCGCCGCAGGTGTCGCTCTCGCTCCACGATGCCCTGAGCATCGCGTTGGCCAACAATCTGCAATACCAGTCGGCACTGGCCGACGAGCGCATTGCCGAGGCGCGAGTCGTCCAAGCCCATTCCTCCTTGCAACCCAGCCTCTCGGCCGGGTACTCCTACGTGCACACGCAGACCGCGGAGTCATTCCTGTTCCCGACTCCCCGCGGTTTCCAAAAGATTGTCGTCTCGGGCACCGACATCAACAACGTCAATGCGACCCTGGAGTATGCCATCTACACCGGCGGCGCCAACGTGGCTGCGGTCGGCCAGGCGGCGGCGAGTCTGGCTGCCAGTCAGGCCAATCTGGCGGCGCTGCGCGCGACGATCATCCGGGATACCACGAGTGCCTACTTTACTCTGCTCCAGGCGCGGCGGGCGGCAGCGGTGGCCGACCAGGCGGTTGCCGTCGCCGAGACCAACCTCAAGACCGCCAACGACCTCTACGCTGCGGGAACATCCGCCAAGGTCGACGTTCTGCGCACCGAGGTATCCTTGGCCAACGCGCGCGTTGCGGCGATTCAGGCGCACAACCAAGCCGCCCTCGCCAACGCGCAACTGGCCAATCTGCTCGACATCAACCTCAACAGCCAGATCACGCCGACCGACAGGCTGGAGGCAGAGACGCCCTCGTACACGCTGCAAGAGGTGCTGACGGACGCGGCCACGCGGCCCGAGGTGGCCGCCGCACAGGATGCCGTCACGATCGCCGCCGAGGCGGTCAAAGAAGCGCGCGCTGGCCACCTGCCCACGGTAAGTCTGCAGATCCAGGAAGCCTCGTCCAAACCCAATTTCTTCAACGTACCGCAGCCGCAGCTGACGGAGACTCTGGCCGCCACGTGGCGCATCTTCGATGGCGGTCTCACCCGCGGGAAAGTGCAAGAGGCGCAAGCCCAGGTGGACAAAGCGACGCTGGCTCTGCACAGCCTGCGCAACGCGGTGGACCTGGAAGCACGCGAGGCCTACCTCAACTACGAGGCCGCCCTGGCACAGGTGGATGCGGCGCGCAGCGCCCGCCAGGCGGCGCAGGAAAGTTATCGCGTCAACGCCATCCGCTTTAAGGCCGGGGTCGGGACGTCACTCGAGTTGGCCGACGCGTTGCTCGCCAACACGCAAGCCCAGGACCAATACATCAGCGCGCTGGCGGACCTGCGGATCAGCCTTGTGGCACTGCAGCGGGCGGCCGGCCTCCTCACCGGCACGCCCTAGGCCACAAGGAGGCCGCGCCGGCCTTTAGGTCTTGGCTTCCTCCAGAACGCCCTTGCGGGTCAGGTTGATGCGTCCTTGACTGTCGATCTCGGTGACGCGCACGATCACCTCGTCGCCGACTTTCACCTCATCCTCGACCCGGTTGACGCGGTGTCCGGCCAACTGCGAGATGTGCACCAGCCCTTCCTTACCCGGTAAGATCTGGACGAAGGCCCCGAAGTTCATGATGCGCTTCACGACCCCGGTGTACACTTCCCCGACCTCGACGTCGCGCGCGATGTCCTCGACCATGCGCTTGGCTTTCTCACCGGATTCGGCATCCGGCGACGAAATGAAGACCCGCCCGTCGTTTTCGATGTCGACCTTGGCGCCGGTTTCGGCAACGATCTTGTTGATGACCTTGCCGCCTGGCCCGATGATGTCTTTGATCTTGTCGGGGTGAATCTCGAGAACGAACATGCGCGGCGCGTACTTGGAAAGTCCGCGTCGCGGCCCTGGGATGGCCGCCTTGAGTTTGTCGATGATGAACAGGCGTCCGCGGCGGGCCTGTTCCATCGCCCGGTGCATCGTCTCGAGTGAAATGCCGCGAACCTTAATGTCCATCTGGACGGCCGTGATGCCGTCCACCGTGCCCGCGACCTTGAAGTCCATTTCGCCGAGCGCGTCTTCCAAGCCCTGGATGTCGGTCAGGATGCCGGCGCGGCCGTCTTTAAGGATGAGTCCCATGGCCACGCCGCCGACATGCTTCTTGATCGGCACGCCAGCGTCCATGAGGGCCAACGTCGAGGCGCAGACCGATCCCATCGAGGACGATCCGTTGCTCTCGAACGTCTCCGAGACAAGCCGCAGGGTGTAGGGGAAGGCATCCGGCGGCGGGAGCATCGGGAGAAGCGCCCGCTCCACCAAATTGCCGTGGCCGATCTCGCGCCGGCCGGGGCCGCGCATGGGGCGCGTCTCGCCGACGGAGTACGGCGGGAAATTGTAGTGGTGCATGAAGCGCTTGAAGGTCTGCGGTCCGAGACCGTCGATGCGCTGCTCATCGGAGAGCGAACCCAGCGTGGCGGCGGTGAAGATCTGCGTCTCGCCCCGCGTGAAGAGCCCCGAACCGTGGGTGCGGGGCACGACCGTGACGCGAGCCGAGATCGGGCGAATCTCGTCCAGCGCCCGGCCGTCCGGACGCAGGCCCTCGTCCACGACCATCGTGCGCAATTCGTCTTCCTGACGGGCCTTGAGGCACTTCTCGAAGTCGTGGTTGCGGGGATCTTCCAGTAGCGGGCGCACCTCGGCCTCAAGCCGATAACCGGCCACGCGCTGCAGGGCTTCCTGGCGGTTCAGCCGATCGAAGGCGGCTTGGCGCTCCTGCTTGGCTGTGATGCGCATGGCGCGCGCGATGTCCGCACCGAAAGCATCATTGACGAAACTCTGCATCGCCGGAGGGGGCAGGAACGTGGGGAAGGTGCGCTTGGGTTTGCCGGCTCGGGAGGCGAGGACCTCAATCTGGCCTATGATGCGCTTGATCTGTTCGTGACCAAAGGCGACCGCATCCAAAAATTGCTCTTCGGACACTTCCTTGCAGCCGCCCTCGACCATCATGACGGCGTCTTGCGTACCGGCCATGATGATGTCGAGCGGGCTGGTTTCGAGCTGACTCTTGGTGGGGTTGGCGACGAACCGTCCGTCCACCAGGCCGACGCGCACACCGGCCACCGGATGGTCGAAGGGGATGTCGGACACCGCCAGTGCCGCACCCGCCCCGCTGAGCGCAACGACATCAGGATCGACCTCAGGGTCGCAGGAGAGGACCGTTGCGATAATCTGGATGTCGTTGCGGAATCCTTCGGGGAAAAGCGGACGGATCGGCCGGTCGATGAGTCGCGCAGTCAGCGTGGCCTTTTCCGAGGGTCGGCCTTCGCGTTTAATGAAGCCGCCGGGGATCTTGCCGGCGGCATACATGCGCTCTTCGTAATCAACGGTGAGGGGAAAGAAATCGATCCCCTCGCGGGGATTGGCACTTGCGGTGACGGCGATGAGGACGCAGGTATCACCGTGACGTGCAAAAACGGCGCCGTTGGCTTGACGGGCTAGCTCCCCTGTTTCCAGCGTGAGCTGCCGCCCGCCCAGCTCCAGGCTGACGGACTCTGGCAAAAGGGGTTCCTCCTTAACTTCTCTTCCTTAATACGTATTGACAAGGGGGACTTCTGGCGAAAGCCTCATCGGGCCTTTATCGTCCTGCCCGGCCGAGGGCCGTCTTGGGGGGATGGTACCGGGAATGTAGCACGCCTGGGCTCGGGTAGCGGTCGCGCTTGCGCGGCCGAGAGAACCTACGCCCGGCGCAACCAGGCGTCTCAGGGGTGGGTAGCGGTCGCGCTTGCGCGACCGAGAGAACGTTGCACCAAGAGACCTTTCCCAGGGCGTGACGCCGGTGGCGCGTCCGAGACGTGCGACGTTCGGTCGGCCGAGGCAAGCGCGGCCGCTACGGGCCAGGGTTCTGTAGCGGCCGGCTTTAGCCGGGCGGTGGAGCCTATCGCCTTGGCAACCGTGCGCTCCAACACGTCACGTTCGGTCGGCCGCGGCAAGCGCGCCGGATACGAAGGGCTGCTTAGTGACGCAAGCCGAGCTGCTCGAGGATACGCCGGTAGCGCTCGAGATCGGTGCGTTCCAGGTACTTCAGCAAGCGCCGCCGCTTGCCGACCTTGATGAGCAATCCGCGCCGGCCGGCGTGATCCTTCTTATGCGTTTGCAGGTGCTGGGTGAGGTCGTTGATGGACTCGGTTAAGAGAGCAATTTGCACTTCCGGCGACCCGGTATCGTGCTCGTTGCGCCGGAAGCTCCCGATAACCGACGACTTGTGTTCCTTGGAAAGCGCCACGGGCTGTCTCATCCTCCGTTGTTCGCGGCCGGCCGCGTCGTGCAACGCGATCCGCCGTAGAGCGTCACGAGGGTAAGAATATCACAGTGTCTCGTGAGGCGTCAAATCACGGCGGCCAGTGGGACCCATCGTCGTAGGTGACGGCTGTGACGGATATCGCCACAGCGGCTACTGCACGGGCCTGCGCTGCCGATACGAGGCCGGGATGGGTCCAGCAGGAAGACGGCGCGCCGGCGTCGGCAGCCCCCTGATATGCCGCCCAATCTGCGGGCGCGGTGATGAGGCCACCGGGTGCGAGGGTCAAGCTTGCAATATCCGATCCGGCCGCCAGCACACCGCTGGTCGCGCTCAGCACGCGATATGTGAATGTCACGGCCGCGATAGCCTTTGAAGCCGCGTTGACGTAGGAAATGCAGTGGATCTCCTCACCACCGCTCCCGATGCGGATGGCCGCAAAGCCTCCTGTGATCCTAATGCCCGATTCTGAATCGGCCGGCGATGCGCTCTCGAATTTGGGAAACAGCATGTTTGTGACGGTAGCGCTGCCCACGCCAGGCACCGCGGCTGGGCCGGTCTGACCAGCGCCTGCTAACGCGCTCGCCGCGGGCGCCCGCGAAGCGTTTGCGGAACACCGCTTGGACTCGATCAAGACAATGCAGGGGCCGATGTCAGCGTCATCGAGTCCGCGGGCGTAGAGCGCGGTTCGCTTGCCGCCGCTCAGCCACGCGAGAATGGCGGCCCGATCCGGCGGCGGCAGATTCAACGTGTCGACCTCCGCCTGATCGAGAGCGGAGAGGATCATGTCGGGCGGTGCGGGATTTGGATAGCTTGCCCACGAGACGAGGGCAAGGGTGGAAGCCTCGTTGAGTTGCTTGATCTCGGCCAGTACCTTGGGCAATGTCGGTGTGGGCGGGGCTGCCGCGATGAGGCCGAGATAGCCGGCAGCCGCCAGCGTACACACGGAAAAGACTTGTCGGGCGCCGTTGCTCATACTGACCCGCCCCTTGCCCGGTAGAAATGAGAGAGACCTATTAGGGAACATGTTCGAGCGTCGGCGATAAGAAAACAGCTGTACCATCTTTCGGTACAGCCGCCTATCGTATCAAAACCAGACCGATTTAGAGGTCGTGAGGAAGTAGGAGAACCTGTCCCGGGCGCAGCGACATCTTGGGAGCAAGATGGTTGATGCTTGCCACGCGGTAGGCAGCTTCGCCTAGGTCGTCCGAGGGAGATGCCCTGCGCTCGACAATGCTCCATACGGTGTCACCAGGCTGCACGACAACGCGTTCGTAGCGCTGCGGCGTGGAGGTGAAAACCTTTGCCCCCCACAGTGCCGGGATCGAGAAGATAAGGGCAAGGGAGAACACCTGTATGACGGGAATCAGGCTGAAACCGGTTTTTGCACCGCTGCGGTACACGTGACCACCTCCTGCAGCGCATCGAACATATGTTTGGTTGACTAGATTCTATCCCCCCAGGGGTGGGATGTCAAGGACTTTCGAACAAGTGTTTGCATTCGGGACGTGCCTGTGCTAGGATAGCGGGGCACGCTGGTTTTTGCCAGGCCGGTGGGCGGCAGCTTCCCTTTTCGGCCTTGGAGGGAGCGGGAGAAGAGCTTTATGGGACACGGTGAGGAGAAGCTGTCGGCCAGGCAGCGCGCCATCCTAGACGTTATTCGGGAGTTTAGTCGGGAGCACGGGTACCCGCCGTCGGTCCGGGAGATCGGGGAGCGGGTCGGACTGTCGTCAAGCTCGACCGTGCAGTGCCACCTGCGTTCGCTTGAACGGCTGGGGTACATACGCCGCGACCCCACCAAGCCGCGGGCCCTGGCCACGGGTACCTCCGCAGCCTCCCGGGACGTCGTCGCCTTACCGATCGTCGGCCGCGTTGCGGCTGGCATGCCGATCACGGCAGAGCAAAATATCGAAGAAGAATTCGTCTTGCCGGCCAGTCTCGTTAAGAGGTCCGACTCCTTCATCCTACGCGTCAAGGGCGATTCCATGGTGGATGCCGCAATCTTGGACGGCGACCTCATTGTGGTGACCCCGCAAAACGTCGCCAACAACGGCGAGATCGTCGTCGCACAGACCGACAACGACAGCGAGGCAACGGTCAAACGGTTCTACAAAGAAAAGGACCGCATTCGGCTCCAGCCCGAGAACAAGTTCATGGAGCCGATCTACGTTGACCGCGCCACAATCGTCGGCAAGGTGTCGGCCGTCATCCGCAAGCTCTAGGTGCGCCGCGCCGAGCGGCACCGATGAGACCCCGCATCGCCCTCACCGCCAACCCCGAAAACACGACGGGCTATCCGCGCTATCGTAAGGCCATCGAGGATGCCGGCGGCGAGCCCGTCCTCGTTCGCCCCGCGTCCGACGGGCACGATCTTGCCCAATGCGTGGCGGCGGTCGCGAGCGCCCATGGCGTTCTGTTGCCGGGGGGAGTTGACGTCGACCCAGCCGAGTACGGCGGCACGCCCCACCCGACAGTCTCGCCCGGCCCGGCGGCCTATGATGCGTTCGAGCTCAGCGTCGCGCGCATGGCCCTGGCGTCGGCGCTGCCCACGCTTGCCATCTGCCGCGGGATGCAGGTCATCAATGTTGCCTTGGGCGGAACGCTGTATCAGGATATTGAGGACTGCTACGAGCGGCCCCGGGGTTTTGTGTTGCAACATCATCAGCAGCCTCCTCACCCACGCGGGGAGGCGACGCATGACGTCGATGTCCTCGACGGAAGCATCTTGACCCGCCTCTTTGGCGTGCGGAGGGTGATGACGAACTCGCTCCACCATCAGGCGCTGCGCAGAATCGCGTACCCGCTGGTTGCCATCGGGTGGGCACGCGACGGTATCGTCGAGGCGGTCGAAGCCCGCGAGAGTCACCCGTTCTTCGTCGGTGTCCAGTGGCATCCCGAGGAGATGGTCGGTCACGACGAGCCCAGCCGCGTTCTGTTCCGGGCGTTTGTCGAAGAGGCTCGGCGCCGCGCGCTGCGGGTTGCGTCGGTCCTTTAACGGACGCAGGATGTGAGCGCGCACTCCGCCGGCTCGGGCGGCGGGCCGGTTGCCGCCCTCGAACAACGCTTCTTTCCCATCCTGCGCCGCTGGGCCGACGAACCGCACATGGCGGCCGTGCGGGACGCCGTCCAGATCGCGTTCTACGCGTTCGGCGCGTCGACGGTCATCGCGTTCTTTCTCCTGCCCCCCGGCCCGCTCTTAGACCGATTCTTCGCTGCGTACCACATCTGCTTCGGCTTTATGGGACTGGCTTTGGCGGTCGTCTTGCCGGATCGCCTGGCCCGCCAATTCGGCGTCAACCGCCTGGCTGCCGTCGGAGTCGGCCTCATCGCCTTTTTACTCTCGCTGCCGGCAAACGTGCGCCGGCTGCCGCTTGAAGAGTTCCTGGCGCACATCTCGGCAACCAGCCTGTTCTTGGCGCTCCTTGTCGGCTTGGTCAGCGGAGAGATCCTGCGTCGGGCAGCCCGGCGTCTGCCCGACGAGCGATCCGCCATCGCTGCCGGAGTTGCCGTCAACGCCCTGCTCTTCGGGGGGTTGGCTTTGGCGCACGTCGACCTGGGCGCCGGCCTCGTCCGCATCGTCCAGCCGCTTGTATCCGTCGGCGACACGCTCCCTGCTCTGCTCATCGTCGTCTTTCTCCAGACGCTCTTGTGGGCCGCCGGTATTCACGGCCCTGCGTTCTTGGCGCCCATCACCACGCCCGTCTATCTGCGATCGCTCGACGAGAACGCGCAAGCCATCCTGCACCACCAACCTCCGCCCCACGTCGTCACGATGATGATCTTCACGTTCATCTACCCGGGAGGATCGGGAGCCACGTTACCGGTCGCAGCCGTGCTCCTGCGCGCCCGGGTCGCGCGGCTTCGGCGCTTGGGCTATGCATCGCTTGTACCCAGTCTGTGCAACATCAACGAACCTCTCATCTTCGGCCTGCCGATCGCCATGAATCCGGGGCTCGTCATTCCCTTCATCGGAGCCCCGCTGGTCCTGGCCGTCGTTACCTACCTGACCCAGTCATACGGTTTGGTTTCTCCCACGTCCGTCTGGCTGCCAAGCGCGATCCCGGCGGTCATCGCAGCCTGGCTGACGACCAAAGGTGATTGGCGCGCACTTGTGCTGCTGGCGGTCAACCTCGCGATTGCCGCCGCTATCTGGGTTCCGTTCTATGCCGCCTTCGAGCGTACGGTGGAGCGCCGGCCCGACACCGATGCCCAGCTCGTCCAGACTGCCGAAGCAATCCGCGAGCAGGAACGCCGGGTGCACCTAGCAACTCCCGGGCCATGAGCGTCGCATTGCACGCCGTTCTCGCGGCGTTTGGCTTTCCGGAGGAATTGATTGCGGTCGCCGGCCGGGCAGCGCGGAGTGCCGAAAAGTGCCGCGGTCCCCGGGAAGAGCGCGCCATGCAGGTCAGCGCCAAGGTGGTCGGATGTTTTTCCGAGGCGGGTCTGAGCGAAAGCCACCTCGTCGGGAGCACGGGCTATGGCTACCACGACGCCGGGCGCGAGGCCTACGAAGCTCTCCTGGCGCGAGCCCTGGATGCCGAGTCGGCCTTGGCGCGCATCCAGCTGGTCAGCGGCACGCACGCCATCGTCGCCGCGGTACGTGCGTGTCTCGGACCGTCCGCCAGTTTGTGCTCGCTCAGCGGACCGCCGTACGACACCCTGCGCCGGGTTCTCACCGACACGCCGCATGACGGCGGCGAGCCGCTGGTCCGACGCTACGCGGAAGTTGCTCTGCAGGGCGATGGTATGGTGGACTTGCAGCAGGCGAGGACGGCGCTGCTCGACGGCCCGGATGTCGTCTTCATTCAGCGCTCGCGCGGCTACGCGCCGCGACCCGCCCTCTCCGTCGCGGCCGTCGAGACATTGGTGCACCTCGCGCGTCGCCATGCACCCCGTGCCGTGATCCTCGTGGACAATTGTTACGGAGAGTTCGTGGAGGAGCGCGAACCCACGGCAGTCGGAGCGGACCTCATCGCGGGATCGCTGATCAAAAATCCGGGCGGCGGACTGGCTCCGGCGGGTGCGTACGTTGCCGGCCGGCGAGAGTTTGTCGAGCGCGTCACCGAGACGGTCGTGGCGCCGCATCTGGGCCGTGCGGTCGGTCCGACCCTTGACCTCACCCGGTGGCTTGTGGCGGGTTTGCATCGCGCGCCGCGCGCGGTCGCCGAATCCCTGGCCATTCTCGACTTCGGCGCCGCGCTCTTTGAGGAATTGGGTTTTACCGTCAGCCCGCGCTGCGGTGAGCCGCGCTACGACATCATTCAGGCAATCCGCCTTGGTTCGCCGGAGGCCTTGCGTGCGTTCACGGAAGGCCTGCAGTCGCTCTTGCCGGTCAACGCGCGGGCTCGTCCCGAACCAGGCCCCGTACCCGGGTATGCCGACCCGGTCATCATGGCCATGGGGTCGTTTATCGCGGGGTCAACCCTGGAGCTGTCGTGCGATGCCCCGCTGCGGCCGCCCTACGAGGTCTACGTCCAGGGGGGGCTGGACGTGACCCACGGCATGCTCGCCTTGACAGCCGCTGCACACGCGGTTGTGAGGGAGGCGGCGTCCCGCGGCAAGAGAATAGTACCCTTGCATGGCAGATAGCGTCCAGCGCCGGCAGTACGTGCGCACGGCGGTCTCGTTGCCCGTCTCATTCACCGTCGAAGGCGACGGGGCACGGTTGACCGGCGACGTCGTGGATTTGGGTGAGGGCGGCATGCGGCTTGCATGCGGCAAGCACCTCGCGGCCCGTACCGGCCTGCGTCTGTCGTTTGCTCTGCCCGACGGCAGACAGATTGGGGCGCGCGGCCGCGTCGTGTTGAGCTACTACGCGGCTGGCGACCAAAAGTACCACCACGGGGTGGCCTTCACGTCGATTGATCCCGAGGATCAGGCGGCTATCGGCCGGTTCGTGAGTGCGCACGCCGGTCGGGCTTAAGTACGCCCGGGCGCCTTCGACTCTCCCATAAAGCCGTAGAAGTAGTACTCGCTGCCGTCGTTCATGACGATGACGATGCGTGTGTCTTCGTAGACGGCGCGAGCCACCTGCTTGCCGGCCATCGTATCCAAAATGCCTTGGGCAAAGACGCGCTCGGCCTCGCGCAGCGCGTCCGGATCGATATCCAGCAAATCCGAGGTGTGCACGTCGCCCACGTCAGGCTGTTCCACTCGGTCTGTGCTCCAGCCAGTTTTCATGTCCCAGGTGACCGGGCCGGGACGCCGCGGTCGGTCCTCTCATGCTTTAGTCTTCGGCCGTCCAGGGGGCTATCTTAGGTGCCCGCCCGTCACAGATGCATCACACTTGCGCGGGTCAAGGACCTCCCGCCGGATGCGCGCAAACCCGCATGAATACGTGGGGAAGTCATGCCGGCATGCCGAAAAAGAACGGGTCTCATGTACGTGCTGGAGGTGCAAAACGGCCCCATGGATGGCACCCGTTGGGTGTTCGATCGCAGCATCCTCATAGGCCGGGACACCGCAGCGGATGCCGTGCTGAGCTTGGACCCGACGGTCTCGCGACGTCACGCGCGCATCGATGTCACCGGCGGCGGCCTGACCCTGACCGATGCGGGATCGAGCAACGGCACGCTTGTGGACGGCAACCGCGTGTGCGACACCCAGCCTCTGGCGTTGGATCAGACGTTTGTCGTTGGACGCACGATGTTGCGCGTCATCTCGCTGCCGGATGCCGCCGGGATGCATGCCGCAACGCAGGCCCCCGCCGCCGAAAGCCGTGCGGTCGAGCCAAAAGGATGAACGTGCCATGCCGACGACCGTCTTGACCTTTGCCGAAAAGAAACGCCGCGGCGAGAAGATCGTGCTCGTGACGGCGTACGATGCCTTGACCGCCACGATGGTCCACAACGCGGGCGTCGATGCAATTTTGGTAGGGGACTCGGCAGGCATGGTGTTCGCGGGCTACGATACGACGCTGCCGGCAACGATGGACGAGATGCTCTACCACACGAAATCCGTGGCGCGCGGGGCCAAAGGTGCCTTCATCATCGCCGACATGCCGTTTCTCTCCTACCAGTGCGGTCACGATGATGCCGTGCGCAACGCGGGTCGCTTCCTCAAAGAAGGTGGGGCCCACGCGGTAAAACTGGAAGGCTGCGATCCGCCGCTCGTGACGCGCCTGGTTGCGGCGGGTATCCCGGTCATGGGGCACCTGGGCCTCACGCCTCAATCCGTGCATGTTTTGGGGGGATTTCGCGCTCAAGGAAAGACCGCCGCGGCGCAGGCGAGATTACGCGAGCAGGCGCGGGCACTGGACGCGGCAGGGTGCTTTGCCATCGTTTTGGAGTGCGTGCCCGCGTCGCTGGCGACTGAGATCACACAGACGCTGGAGGCGGCGACGATCGGCATCGGCGCCGGGCCGGGCTGCGACGGCCAGGTGAGCGTCATCAACGATCTCCTCGGGCTCTCAACCGGATACGTTCCGCGCCACGCGAAACGCTACGCCGACATGTACAACCAGGGCTTGGCGGCCGTTCGCCAGCACGTCGCGGAGGTGCGCAGCGGCGTTTTTCCGGCCGCCGAGCACAGCATTGACATGCCCGCGCCGCCGTCGGCCGCCACGCTCGATACGCCCCGCTGACCGATGGAGGTCATCACCGCTATTGCGCAGATGCGCCACGCCGTCGCGCACGCGCCGCGCCCCTTGGGCTTTGTGCCGACGATGGGTGCGCTGCACGCCGGCCACGCCGCACTGGTTCGCCGGGCACGCCGGGAGTGCGCGACGGTTGCCGTCTCGATTTTCGTCAATCCCCTGCAATTCGGCCCGAGCGAAGACTTCGAACGCTATCCTCGGGACCTGGATGCCGACTGCCGGCTTCTTGCCGACGTAGGCGTCGACATCGTCTTTGCGCCGGGCGTCGACGCGATGTATCCACGCCCACCCGACGTCGTCGTCGTGCCGGACCGGCTGGCACGCTTCTTCGAAGGCGAGCGCCGCCCGGGACACTTTCGGGGAGTGGCGACCGTCGTGCTCAAGCTGTTGAACGTCGTGCGGCCCGAGCGCGCGTACTTTGGGCAAAAGGATGCGCAGCAGCTGGCGGTCGTGCAGCGCATGGTCTTCGACCTGAACCTGGATGTCGAGATCGTCGCGTGCGAGACGGTACGCGACGCGGATGGTCTTGCGCTCTCCTCGCGCAACCGATACTTGAGCGAGGAGGAACGCCGGGCGGCGCCCCATCTCTACGCCGCCTTGCGCGAGGCTGCCCGCCGGTTGGAGGCCGGTGACCTTCACACCGAGCCGCTTCTTGTGGCTGCCCGCCGCGAACTGCCGCCCCTGCGGGAGGACTATCTGGCCGTGGTGAGACCGCAATTGTTTGAACCGGTGGATGCGGTCGTGCCGGGTGAAGACGTCCTGGTCATCGGGGCCGCATTTGCCGGGACCACGCGGCTCATCGACAACATCCGGGTGCGTGTTGGGGCGGCGGGTGAAGCCCCGGCTGACAGGCGAAGCCCGGAGCACGTCTCATGAGGCGCCGGCGGTTACATAGTGCGGCGGTGCCGACCGTCATGCCGCCGGGCCGACGGGGGGCACACGGATGAGCGGCGATCGCGAGGCGGCATTGCGAGGGCGCACGATTCTGGTCGGTGTCTGCGGCGGCATTGCGGCCTACAAGTGTGCCGGCGTCGTGAGCGCACTGCGCCAGGCCGAAGCCGACGTTCACGTCATTATGACTGAGGCGGCGCAGCGTTTTGTGACGCCGCTGACGTTTGAAGCGCTGTCCGGCAACCCGGTGCACACCGACATGTTTGCCGCGGCGAGCACCTGGAACATCGCCCACATCGGCCTCGTGCGGAAAGCCGAGCTCATGGTCGTGCTCAATGCAACGGCGACGACGCTGGCCAAGCTTGCTCACGGTATGGCAGACAATCTCCTCACCGCGTGCGTGCTCGCAAGCCGAGTCCCGGTGCTCGTCGCTCCGGCCATGAACACGCAGATGTGGCAGGCTGCGCCGACGCAAGCCAACATCCGGATGCTGCAGGAGCGTGGCGTGCACTTCGTGGAGCCGGGTGCCGGGTTTTTGGCGTGCGGCGAGGTGGGCGAGGGACGCTTGGCCGACGAGGACGACATCCTGGCGGCTATCGGGCATCTTCTGACGCGCGCCCGCAGGATGAGCGGTCAACGGGTGCTCGTGACCGCCGGCCCAACCCGCGAATACCTGGATCCCGCGCGCTTTTTGTCCAATCCGGCCACGGGGCGCATGGGTATCGCGCTGGCGCAGGAAGCCGCGGCGCGCGGCGCATCAGTGACCCTGGTGTGCGGTCCAACCGAGCTCGCCGTTCCCCCGAGTGTTGCCTGCGTGCGGGTCACCACGGCACGCGAGATGCACGCGGCGGTCATGGAGCACCTCCCGGGCTGCACGCTCTTCATCGGAGCAGCGGCGGTTGCCGATTTTCGGCCCGTCCGGCGCAGCGATACCAAGGTCAAAAAGAGTGCGGCTGCCCGAACAATCGAACTGGAGCCTAACCCGGACATCATCGCGGAGGTCAGCCTGCACCGCCCGGCAGGCTGTTTTGTCGTCGGCTTTGCCGCCGAAAGCGGCGATTTGGAAGCGCACGCGCGGGAGAAACTGGCCGCCAAGAATCTGGATTGCATCGTCGCCAACCGCATCGAACCGGAGGGAGGCGCGTTTGGGTCGCGCGACAACGCCGTCGTCATCCTGTGGGGTCGCGAGGGCCGCGAAGAAGTCGCACGGGCACCCAAGGCCCGTGTCGCGGCCGCCATCTTGGACCGCATTGCCCGGCTGCGAGGCTCGGCGTAGCCGTGCTTTTTGCGGTTGAGGTCGGCAACACCAACATCAAGTTCGGTTTGTTCGAGGACCCGAGTGGCGGACTGCCGGGATGTCTCGTCCACGCCTGGCGTTCGGCGACCAACAAGGAGCAAACGGGGGATGACCTGGCGGCACTGGTTGATGCTATGCTTCGCGTGCAGGACGTGCCGCGTTCGGCCGTACGCCGCGTCGTCGTTGCGAGCGTGGTCCCCTCGCTCTACCGGGCGCTGACCGGGCTGGCGGAGCGGTACTTTCACTGCCCGGTGCAGTTTCTGTCGGCGGCACGCCAAACGATTGTGCCGGTGCGTCTGCGGCATGCGGCGGAACTCGGTGCCGACCTCATTGCCGGGGCCATTGGTGCGGTGACCAAGTACGGCGCGCCGGTGATCGTGGTTCAGTTCGGTACGGCGACCACGGTGGCCGCCGTCAATGTAGCCGGGGAATACGTCGGCACGGCGATTGCGCCGGGCGTCGAGGTGTCGGTTGAGGCCCTCGTGGCGCGCGCCGCGAAGTTGATGAGCGTGCCCCTCGTGAAGCCGCCGGCCGCCCTGGGCGTCGATACGACCACCGCCCTGCAGTCCGGCATCATTTTGGGTTTCGTCGGCCAAGTCGAACACCTCGTTCGTTGCTTCCGGCACGAGTTGGGCGTCGAGGCACCCGCGGTCGCCACCGGAGGACTGGCCGATCTCATTGTGCCGCACACGGATCTGTTCGCGGCCCATGACGAGCGGCTCGTTCTGGACGGCCTGTACACGTGGGCCGCCCGGACAAGCAGCTCCAGCCCATTGTGATGCACGCCGCCTCGTGGGCGGGCAGATGATTCGGTAGGAGCGGTCGGCTTTAGCCGACCGTCGTGCTTGCCGGTGACGAAAAGGATTCAGGCGCTGCGTAGCGGCCGCGCTTGCCCCGTGACGATGACGAAAGGATTGGGGCGATCCGTAGCGGCCGCGCTTTGCGCGGCCGAGAGGACGTGATGCGTTGGAAGCCGGCAAATCGGCACGTTCCGTTGGTCGCGCAAGCGCGACCGCTACGGGAGCCCGTTGCGGGACCCCGACGGTGAGCGCCCGTTGCGAGGAGAGGGTCTGCGCGGGGCGTCAAGCCCCAATGCCACCATCATCTGCACGCCTGTGGCCAGCGCGGATTCGTCAATCGTAAACTGAGGGCTGTGATGCGGAGGACTGCTTTCTTCCGGCTTGCCGGCGCCGACAAAGAAAAAACACCCCGGGCAGCGTTCCAGGAAAAAGGAAAAGTCTTCTGAGCCCATGATTTTCGGTTGCTCGGCGACGCGCTGCGGCCCCAAAAGCGATGCCGCCAACGACCGCACGTAGGCCGCCTCGCCGGCATCGTTGCGCGTCACGCCGTACACGCGCCGGTAGTCCAATTCGTAGCTGGCGCCGGCGGCTGCGCAACAGCCCGCCACAACGTCCTCGATGAATTTCGGCATCTCGTTGCGTAGCGATTCGTCGAACGTACGCACCGTGCCCAGCAGGCGGGCAGTCTGCGGAATGACGTTATGCGCCGTACCGCTGACGAGCGACCCAATCGTGACGACCGCCGGTTCCAGCGGGTCGACTCGCCGGCTGACGACCGTCTGCAGCGCCTGCACCACGGATGCCGCTGTCAGAATGGGATCCACTGTCCGGTGCGGTTGTGCACCGTGGCCGCCGCGCCCGATAATGGTAACCTCGATCGTGTCGCTGGATGCCATCATGGGGCCGGGCCGGGTCAGGACCATCCCCGCCAGATGTTCCGACCACAGGTGCAGGCCGTACACCGCGTCCACGTGCGGTTCGTCAAGCACGCCGTCGGCGATCATGGCCGCCGCTCCCCCGCGCCCCTCTTCGGCGGGTTGGAAACACAGCACGAGCGTGCCGCACACCTCGTCGCGCAACCGCGCAAGCATGTCCGCGGCACCCAACAGGATCGCCACGTGACCGTCGTGACCGCAGGCATGCATTTTCCCGGGCTCGCGCGAGGCGAAGGGAACCCCGCTCTCCTCGGTCAACGGCAGCGCATCCATGTCTGCACGCAGGAGCACCGTGCGCCCCGGCCGCCCGGAGCGCATGATGCCGACGACGCCGGTTCGCCCGACCTTCTCTCGCACCTCGTATCCCAGGGTGCGCAAACGGGCCGCCACGATGCCCGCCGTTCGCACTTCTTCAAAACCGAGCTCGGGATGGGCGTGAAGATCGCGCCGGACTCGAATGACGTCCTCGACGACCGTCTCGGGAATTTTGACGGCATCCGTCAGCGACATGCTCATACCAGACCACGCCTTTGGCGAGAGGGTGCCCATGCCGACGCAGCCGCTTTTGGAGTCAATCCCGGCGAGGCGCAACCCCGCCGGGAGGCGAAAGAACGGTTCCGCATGTTCAAGGCAGCTCCGCTGGTCATAGGTGGCATTTCCATTTTCCCGCCGCTGGCCCTGGCGCCGATGGCCGGGGTGACCAACGCTCTGTTCCGGCGGCTCTTCAAGCCCTTTGGCTTGGGCCTCACGGTCAGCGAATTCGTCTCCGCGCAGTCGCTCGTACGCGGCAACAAGCGCACGCTCGAGATGATTGACGTTTATCCGGACGAGCGCCCCACCGCGGTCCAGCTGCACGGTAATGATCCCGCCGTCATGGCGCGAGCCGCCGCCTTCGTCGAAGAGTGCGGTGCAGACATCGTCGACATTAACTTTGGCTGTCCGGCACCCAAGATCGTCAAGGGCGGCGACGGCGCGGCTATCCTGCGCGACCCTGACCTCGCCGTTGCCATCTGTGCCGCCGTCCGCAAAGCCGTCCAACGCGCACCGGTGACGGTCAAAATGCGCGTGGGCTGGTCGGCCGACCGCTTTACCTTCATTGAAATTGCCAAACGGGCCGAGGCAGTGGGCATCAACGCCTTCACCCTGCACGGCCGGTATGGGCAGCAATTCTACAAGGGCACGGCCGACTGGTCGTACATTGCACGCTTGAAACGCGAGGTGCAGGTGCCCGTCATCGGCAACGGCGACCTGCGCCATGCCACGGAGGCCGTGCAGCGCATGCAGGAGACCAGCGTGGACGGCGTCATGGTCGGCCGGGCGGCGTTGGGCAATCCCTGGCTCGTGCGCGACATGGCCGCGGCATTACGCGGCGAAGCAATCCCTCCCCCTCCGAGCGTGGCGGAACGCGTGGAGTTCGCCCGCCGGCACTTCGATGCAATGATCGAACGCTACGGGGAAAAGTCGGGCCTGCTGCAAATGCGTAAGCACCTGGGGTGGTACTTGAAAGGCATCGAAGGGGCGGCCGCACTGCGGGAAGCCATCAACCACGAGACGACTCCCTGGGGCGTCCACGCCATCCTCGACGAGGCGGCGACGCGCACGGTCGCGGCCGAGGCTGGCACCGAGGCGCTGGCCGAAGCCGTCTGAAGAGGTCGCCCCCTCTACAGGACCCGGTGGCGTTTGGGCGGTGCACCTCGCTCTTGCCGGACGCCGGGCCGGGCCGGCGAGCTTTGCAACCTTCGCGCCTCCCCGCGGGTAGCACTGATGCGGGCGGAAAGTGCGGCCCACACCGTGAAGGCCCGCCGCAGCCGACGCGCGCATCACGAGGATTGCATCGATGAATCCAGATGAGTCTCAACCCGCCGCCGTTCCCGCGTCGCCGCCCAGCCCTCCGGCCGGCGCACAGGCCGCAGGACTGACCGCCGGCCATACCGGTGCGCCGCTGCAGCATGCCCGCAGCGTCGGTGAAGCACTCGCCAATCTGGCGGGCTTCATTCCCGGCTTCAGCGGCTACAAGACGACGGAAGATCGCCGCATCGCGGACAAACAACTGCGGGCCGCGATCAGCGAACGCCTGAGCCACGTCCGTGAAAGACTCCTGACCGCGGTTGAGGCCCGCTCCCGTTCGGGCTCCCTGGAAGGCCTGGACGCCATCGATCGTAGCACCCGGCGGCTGGAGCGCCTCATCGACCGCCTGCGCTTTGCGGATTACGGCTATGCCGCCGTCTTCGACAGGGTTCACATGGGTGAGGCCGAGGTTGAACGCCTGTACGAGTATGACGCGGCCACCCTGGCGCGGGTGGGGGATTTCGACGCGGCGGCGGCGGGCATTGAAAGCGCTTCGGGAGGCGAACAACTGACAGCCGCGCTGGCCGCAATGGATGCGCTCACGGCCGAGGTTGACCGCCGCTTCGAGGCACGCAAACACCTCTTCGACAGCTTGCCGATCGCGTGAGGACATTGCAACCGCCGGCAGCTGTCCCGCGGCTCGTCTCGGGCACGCCCATGCATCCCGTGCATCTGCGGCGGCCGGCACCCCACCTCGTAGAAAGGACCCTCGGATGGCGTTAGGACTTTCGGTCATCGAATTCTTCGACGACAGCGGGCGACAGATCGTGCACCGCTGGCCCGAAACCGGCTCCACAGACATCACGTGGGGCAGCCAGCTCATCGTCCAGGAAAGTCAAGCTGCCGTTTTCTTCCGCGACGGCAAGGCGCTCGACACGTTCGGCCCCGGACGCTACACGCTCTCGACGCAAAACCTGCCGCTGCTAACGGGCCTGCTTGCGCTTCCCTTCCGCGGCACCTCGCCCTTCCAAGCTGAGGTGTATTTCGTCTCCCTCAAGGTTTTCACGAACCAGCGCTGGGGCACGGCCGACCCGATCGTCTTCCGCGATGCCGAGTTTGCCATGGTGCGGCTGCGGGCGTACGGGATCTTCAGCATCCGCGTGACTGACCCTCAGGTGTTCGTCAACACGATCGTCGGCACCCAGAACATCTACACGTCGGATGCCCTGCAGGACTTTTTCCGTACCATCATCGTGGCGCGCTTGAATGCACTTTTGGGGCAAACCGTCACGAGCATCTTGGACTTACCGCGTTCCTACGACGCGCTGGCTGCGGCGACCAAAGGCCGCGTCAAAGATGACTTCGCTCAATACGGGGTCGAGATGCTGGACTTCCTCATCAACGCCATCACCCCGCCGGATGACGTCCAGAAAGTCATCGACGAGCGGACCGGCATGGGTGTCGTCGGCAACATGGGGCAGTACATGCAGTACAAGGCGGCACGCTCGCTGGAAGAGGCGGCACAGAATCCGGGCGGGTCGGCCGGCGCCGCCGCCGGCCTGGGCATGGGAGTCGGCCTCGGCATGGCGGTACCCGGCATGATCTCGCAAGCCGTCCAGCAAGCACAGGCGGGAATGCAAGCGGGTGCGGCAGCAGCGTCTGGAGCGGCACCGGCCGCAGGATCTCCCAGCGGGGAGGCCCCGGCAGCCGCCACAAGCGCGGGAGGCGGTTCAGCGACCGCCGCAGCCGTCAGGGTGTGTCCGCAATGCCATGCTTCGGTGCCGGCCGGAGCAAAATTTTGTCCGGCCTGCGGGGCCGTGATTGCCGGTCCGGCTCCGTGCCCCACCTGTCATCAGGAGACACCGCCCACAGCCAGGTTCTGCCCGCATTGCGGTGCAAAGCTCGCCTAAAGCACAAAGCGTAAGGTCATGTGGCGTACGGCACAAGGCTAAGGCATAAGGAAAGGCGGCCGTTGGGCGACAATCGGCTGGCACACGTGTGGCTGCCCTGGCGCAGACTCTGGAGGGGCTGACCCGGCGCGCCATCTTGAGCGCCGCGGATAGCCCGCGCCTGCAACATCTCGCTTACCGCTTCGGCATGAACGTCGGGGTGCGGCGCTTCGTGGCGGGCGAAACCCTGGAGGAATTTCTCGGTGTTGCGCGCCGGTTGAACGCGCGCGGCTTTCTCGTTGCCGCCGGTATGCTGGGCGAGGGCGTGCAGGCGGAACGCGACGCCGCGGGGGTCGTGCACGATTACTGCCATCTCGCCCGGCGTATCGCCGCCGAAGGTCTGCGTGCCAGTATCGCCCTCAAGTTAACCCACCTGGGCTTGGCCATCCGGGCCGGCCTCGCCCTCGACAACGTTTGGGCGATCGTTCGCGAGGCGCAGCGGCTTGGGCTTTTCGTGCGCATTGACATGGAGCAGTCGGCGTACACGGATGCGACGCTCGAGATCTACCGCCGATTGCTCTCCGAGGGAATGACGAACGTCGGTACCGTGCTGCAAGCTTATCTCTACCGTTCCCAGGCGGATCTGGCGGCGCTGGCTCCCTTGCGTCCCAATCTGCGCCTCGTCAAGGGCGCGTACCTGGAGCCGCCGGACGTCGCCTTTCCCAAGAAGGGCGACGTCGACCGCAACTTGGTTGCGTTGATCGAACAGTCGTTTGCCGCCGGTGGCTTTACAGCGATTGCAACGCACGACCGGCGCATCATCGAGCAGACCATCGACCTCGTGGCCCGTACGGGGACGCCGCCCGAGCGCTGGGAGTTTCAGATGCTGTATGGGGTGCGGCCCGCTTTGCAGGATGAACTACGGGCGCGAGGTTTTTCCGTGCGCCTGGCGGTCCCGTTCGGTTCGCAGTGGTATCCGTACCTCATGCGCCGGCTGGCCGAGCGTCCTGCCAACCTGTTCTTCTTTGCAGGTGCGTTGTGGCGCAGGTAACGGGAGCGTGCAGGCCGGCCGCCGAGGGTGTCATCGCCGCCAGCCTGACTCCTTTTAACGAGCGCGGAGATCCGGATCCCGAACTTTTGGCCGAACACTGCCGCACGCTCTTGGCGCAGGGGTGCCGTGACGTCGTGCTGCTGGGGACGACCGGCGAAGCGCCCTCGCTGACCTCGGACGAACGGCGCCGTCTGCTGGAAGACGTCATCGCGCGCGGGGTGGACCCGGGCCGGCTGATTGTCGGCGCCGGCAGCTGCGCCCCGCGGGAGACCGCGCGGTTGATTCGGCATGCCCTGGGGACTGGCGTGACGCGCGTCTTGGTCGTGCCTCCCTTTTACTACAAACAGGTTAGCGAAGACGGCATCTTTGATGCGTTTGCCGCCGTCCTCGATGGGACGGCCGACGAACGAGTCCGCCTTTTCCTCTATCTCATACCGCAGTACACCGGCGTGCCGATGAGCTGCGACCTCATCGCTCGCCTGCATGCTGCGTACCCCCGGCACATCGTCGGCCTCAAAGACAGCACGGGCGACTGGAACGTCACGCAAAGCCTGTGCCGCGAGCTCGCCGCGAGCATGGACGTCTTGGTGGGAAGCGAGAGGTGGTTGCTGCCGGTGCTGGCGGCAGGCGGAAGGGGCTGCATCTCCGCCACCGCCAACGTCAACGCGCCTCAGATCATGCACCTGTACGAGCACCGTCACGATGCGGCTGCGCTGCAGTACGATGCAGCGGTGACCGCGGTGCGGCAGGCATTTGAAACCTATCCTCTCATTGCCGCGCTCAAGGCGTACCTGGCGGTGACGTCGGGGATTGCCGCGTGGCGCCGCGTGCGGCCGCCGCTGAGGTCTTTGAACGAAACGGCCGAGCGCGATCTCGTCGAGGCCGTGATGCGGGCGCGCCGCTCTCCCACCGCACCCAGCGCCTGAGGGCACCAGCAGCCTGGCCAAGAACCGGCTACCGTGTGCGCAAAGGCGGCGCGAGCAAAAACCGCACGCACAGGGGGGCCTTCGCCGGTGCGGCGAAGGCAGACCTCATGATGGCCCAAGAGAGCCAAAGCCGGGCTGCTCTTTTTGATGCGGTCTACACGGCGTACAAGGAGTTCCTGAACCCGCCGCTGGCGCGCTTCATGAAGTTGTCTGGCGCGGGGGTCGAAACGCATGCCCGCGGCTGCTACGTATACGACCATACCGGCAAGGCGTACTTGGATTTCTGCGGCGGCTACGGGGTGTTTACCTTGGGTTACCAGCATCCGGCGGTGGTGGAAGCCGTACGCCGGCAGCTCGATCGCATGGCCCTCTCGTCGCGTGTCTTCTTCAACGAGCAGACGGCCGCGCTGGCCAAAGCGCTGGCTGACATCGCGCCCGGCGACCTGCGTATTTCCTTTTTCTCAAACAGCGGGACCGAAGCGGTCGAAGCGGCCCTGAAATTGGCGCGACTCTCCACCAAGCGCGTGCACATTGTCTCAACCTACAACGGCTACCATGGCAAGACGATGGGCAGCCTGACCGCAACCGGCCGCGACCTGTTCCGGGATAAGTTCGCGCCTTTGGTACCCGAGTTCGAGCACGTGCCGTTCGGCGACCTCGAAGCTTTGGATCGCGCCTTGCCCAACGCCGCCGCCTTCATCGTCGAGCCGATTCAGTGCGAGGGCGGGGTCGTCGTTCCGCCCGAGGGTTACCTGCGCGGCGTGCGCGCCTTGTGTGACCAGCACGGCGCGCTGCTCATTGCCGACGAGGTGCAAACCGGCTTGGGCCGGACGGGATATCTGTGGGGCGTCGACAGCGAGCAGGTCGTTCCCGATATCATGACGGCCGCCAAGGGGCTCTCCGGCGGCGTCGTCCCGATCGGTGCCACCATCGCCAAGACCGACGTGTGGATGCGCGCCTTCGGCGACAGTCCGCTGCTCCACACCTCCACCTTCGGCGGGAACCCCTTGGCATGCACGGCCGGCTTGGCTGCCCTTGAGGTCCTGCGCAGCGAAAACCTGGTTGAGCGTGCCAAAATCCAGGGTGCCTATCTGCTCGAGGCGGCGGGCGAGCTCCAGCGGCGCTTCCCCGAGGTTGTCGCCGAGGTACGGGGGCGCGGCTTGGTTGTCGGCGTCGTCTTGCGCCACGAGGGCTACGGCGGCGTCATTATTCCGGAATGCCTCAAGCGCGGCCTGACCGTCGCCTACACCCTCAACCAGCAGCGCGTCATCCGCCTGGAGCCGCCGCTCATCGTGTCGCAGGCCGACATTGACCGCGCCCTGGCGATCCTCGCCGAGGCTGCGGCGCAGGCCCGGGCCAAACTGGGGGCGCTCTCGGCCTGATGCCCTACGTCGAGACCGCGATTGAGATTCGCGCGCCCCGCCGGGCCATCTACGAGCTGGCCAAGGATATGGAGCGCTATCCGGAGTTCATGCCGGATGTCGAGTCCGTCACCGTGCTCTCCCGCAACGGCAACCAGACAGTGACCCGGTGGAAGACGCTGGTCGAGGAAGCGCCCATCGAATGGACCGAGGTCGACGTCTTCGACGATGCCAACACCCGGATCGACTACCGCCTGATCGAAGGCGACCTCGACAAGTTTGAGGGCAGCTGGACGTTCGAGGAGCACGACGGGGTGACGCGGGTCGTCCTCGGGGTGGATTACGACTTCGGCGTCCCCTCGCTGGCTGAGCTCATCGGTCCGATTCTCCAGAAAAAAGTCGAAGAGAATTCCCTCATGATGCTGCGGGCGCTTAAAGAACGCTGCGAGGGAGACCGCACATAGGCCTTCAGCCCTGGACCGGCCAGGACCCGGGGCAGTGCGCTGCGAAGACGTACCCTTCCCGGACCTTGCCTACATCCGAGGTTGTCCTTGCGCACGTTTGGCTTCCTGATTCACCCGCTCTCCTTCGACGACGTCCTGCGCTTTGAGCCCAAGGCGGCCGGCAAGGGGCGGCCCCTGATCAAGAAGATCCTGGAGTGGATGCCTCCCTACAAGGTATCCGACGTCACCGGCGTCCGCAGCCGCACGGGCGAGGAGATCGCCGGCTACTTCATCGCCATCCCGCTGCTGCCCGAGCAATTCCTCGAACTGCCACGCGCCGAGGTCATGGATCGCATCATCCGGGGCGCCAACATCGCCGCCGAGCTGGGTTGCGGGATCGTCGGCCTGGGCGGTTTCACGGCGGTTGTCGGCGACGGCGGCCCGACAATCGCCGAGAATTGTCCAACAGCCGTGACGACGGGTAACTCATACACCATTGCCGCCGCCATGCAAAGCCTCTTCCGCGGCGCGCGCGAGATGGAGATCGACCCGGCCCGTGCGAGCGCGGTCGTCATCGGCGCTACGGGCAGCATCGGGTCGGCCTGCGCCCACATCTTGGGAAACCGCGTCGCCCGCGTTACCCTCGCGGCGCGCAATGCGACGCGGCTGGCCAAACTGGCGCACGCGTTGGCGCCCCACGTCTCGGCGACGGTCGGCTGGACCACCGACATCGCTCAAGCCGTGCGTCAGGCTGACTTGGTCCTGACCGCGACCGCCGCGACGTCCAGCATCGTGCAGCCCGAGGACCTAAAGCCGGGTGCGGTGGTATGCGAGGTGTCGCTGCCGCACGACGTCTCTCGGCGCGTCGCGACAGAGCGCGACGACGTCTTGGTCACCGAAGGCGGCAACATCCGCGTGCCGGGCAACGTCGACTTTCACTTCGACTTTGGTCTGCCTCCGGGCATCGCGTTGGCCTGCATGGCCGAGACGATGATCCTGACCCTGGAGGGCCGCTTCGTCAACTACTCTCTGGGCCGCGGCGTCAACTTGGAGAAGGTACTCGAGATCGAACGCCTGGCCGACAAGCACGGCTTCACGCTCGCCGGCATGCGTGCGTTCGATCGCGAGGTGACCCCGGAGATGATCGCCCGGGCACGCGAGAACGCCGCCGCGCGCCGCAGGGCGCAGCCCAGCGCCGCGGCGGGTGCCGCGTCCTCATGAAGCGTATCGTCTCGGTCAGCTTGGGTTCGTCGTCGCGCGACCACGAAGCGGAGGTCGAGTGGCTGGGCGAACGGCTGCACATCCGGCGCATCGGTTTCGATGGCGCCCTAGACCGGGCTATTGCCGCACTGCGGGAGCTGGACGGCAGCGTGGATGCCATCGGCCTGGGCGGCATCGACGTCTACCTCTACGCCGGGAGCAAGCGCTACGCGCTGCGCGACGGTCTGCGGATGATGGAGGCCGTGAGGAAGACCCCGGTGGCCGACGGCAGCGGCCTGAAGAACACGCTGGAGCGGGAGGCCGTGACCTACCTGGCGGCGCAGGGCATCGTGGATTTTCGCGGCCTGCCGGTGCTCATGGTGAGCGCCCTGGACCGCTTCGGCATGGCTGCGGCGCTGGTCGAAGCCGGCGCCCGCGTTACGTTCGGCGACTTCATCTTCGCCTTGGGCATTGATAAGCCTGTGACGTCGCTCGAGGAGTTCGAGGCCTTGGCCGAGCGTTACTTACCGGACGCCTGCAAGCTGCCGTTTCAGTTTTTCTACCCGACCGGCAAGAAGCAGGACCAGCCGCCGGAACCGAAATTCCCCCACTACTACGCGGCTGCCAGCCTCATCGCGGGCGACTTTCACTTTATCCGCCGCCACATGCCGGACGAATTGTCGGGCAAGACGGTCATGACCAACACGGTCACGCAGGCCAACGTCGAGGAGCTGCGCTCGCGGGGTGCGGCGCGGCTCATCACGACGACTCCCAACCTGGGCGGCCGGTCATTCGGCACCAACGTCATCGAGGCGGCGCTCTTAGCCTTGCTCGGCAAGCGCCAGGATGAGGTCGGCCCGAGCGAGTACCGGGCGCTCGTTGAGCGTCTGCAGTTTCGGCCGCACGTGGTCGACTTGGCGACGACGGCATCGGCTCCGGCCTAAGGTTCAGATGCCTGTCGGTAGGCCGGGCCGGCCCCGGCGGGTCTGCCCGGCCTCCCCACGATATCGCACGACGAGGTAAGCCCAAAGGAGAAGGAATGTCGGACAAAGAGATTCTGGTCACGGAAGAAGGACTGCGCAAGCTTGAGGCGGAGCTCGAGGAGCTCAAGACCGTCCATCGCAAGGAGGTCAACGACCGCATTCGGCAAGCCAAAGAGTTTGGCGACATCTCGGAAAACGCGGAGTACGAAGACGCCAAACAGGAGCAGGCCTTCATCGAGGGGCGGATCATGAAGCTGGAAGCCATGATTCGCAACGCCCGCATCATCCAGGAAGGCGAAGGCGGCGCCGACGAGGTCCACTTGGGCAGCACGGTCAAGGTGAAAAACCTCACGACCGGAGCCGAGGTCGAGTACACGCTGGTCGGCAGTGCGGAGAGCGACCCCGTCAACGCCAAGATCTCCAACGAGTCGCCCATCGGCCGCGCGCTCATCGGGGCTCGGCCCGGCCAAACGGTGACGGCGCTCGCCCCGCTGGGTGAAGTTCAGCTCAAAGTCATCAGCATTCGAGCCAACCGCCGCGGCGCAAAACAGAAGGCCAAGTGAGCCCCGGAGCCGCGACCGGCGTCACCGAGGCTGAGCTCATCAAGACGCGGCGGGCGAAGCTCGCCGCGCTGCGTGCGGCGGGGCGCGACCCCTACGCCCTGACCACATTTGCGCGTTCCCACACGCTCGTGGCGGTGCGCGAGGCGTTCGACCACCTGGCTGCCGGCGAGCATGCGGGGGGGGCAACCGTCACGGTGGCCGGGCGGCTGCAGTCTATGCGCCGGATGGGAAAGCGCAGCGTCTTCGCCGACCTGACCGATCAGAGCGCCCGCCTGCAGGTGTACTTCCATACGGATCGGCTCGGACCGGAGTTCGAGGCGGTGGACCTCTTGGATCGGGGTGACGTCGTCGGAGTGCGCGGGGAGCCGTTTCGGACCAAAAGCGGCGAGTTGACGGTTGCCGCCGACGAGGTGACGGTTCTCGCGAAGTCGCTGCGGCCGCTGCCCGAGAAATGGCACGGTTTGGTCGATCCCGAGATCCGCTACCGCCGCCGCTACGTGGACCTCATGGTCAACCGGCCGGTCCTCGAGGCGATGCTGACGCGCAGCGCGATCATCGCGGCTTTGCGGCGCCACCTGGACGAGTTGGGCTACGTCGAGGTCGAGACGCCGATCTTGCTAGCGCTGGCCGGTGGCGCCAACGCCCGGCCGTTTGTGACGCACTCGCACGCGCTGGACATGCCCTTGCAGCTGCGCATTGCGACCGAGCTCAACCTCAAGCGCTGCATCGTCGGGGGCATCGAGAAGGTGTACGAGATCGGGCGCACCTTCCGGAACGAGGGCGTTGACCGCACGCACAATCCGGAGTTTACGATGCTCGAGCTGTACGAGGCGTACACCGACGTTGAGGGCATGTTGCGGCTGTGCGAGGGCATGGTCGTGGCAGCCGCGCACGCGGCGCGAGTTGGCGAGCGACACGAATACGGCGGGCGGGAGCTCGTGCTGCGCCCGCCCTTCGCGCGCATGAGCTACCTGGATGCCTTGCGCGAATTCGGCGGTTTGACGCGTGAAGATATTTTGGATGAGGCACGGGCGCGGGCTGCGGCGGAGCGCTTGGGATTACGCCTCGACGTCAAGGCCAGCCATCCGCACGTCGTCGACAAGCTGTTTGAAGCGACGGTCGAGCCGCACCTGGTGAATCCAACGTTCATCACCGAACATCCGGTTTTGCTCTCGCCCCTGGCCAAGCGCAAGGCCGAGGATCCCGATTTCGTCGAGCGCTTCGAACTCTACATCGCCCACATGGAGGTTGCCAACGCGTTTTCGGAGCTCAACGACCCGGATGACCAGCGAGAACGTTTTGAGCGCCAGGCGAAGGAGCGTGCGGCGGGTGACCCGGAGGCGCCCGAGCCGGATTGGGATTTCGTGCAGGCGCTTGAGTATGGCATGCCGCCGACGGGCGGCATCGGCGTCGGCATCGACCGCCTGGTGATGATCCTCACCAACGCCGACTCGATCCGCGACGTGCTGCTGTTCCCGCTGCAGCGGCCGGAAGCCTAAGCCGGCTCCCGCCGCAGACGAGCCGCCGTGGCCGTGCGTACCTTGGCTCTCGTGCTTGAGTACGACGGCGGCGCGTACAAGGGTTTCCAACGGCAACCCGGCCGGCCGACCGTGCAACAGCGCGTCGAAGAGGGACTCGCAGTTCTCTTCGGTGTGCCGGTGGCGCTGAGTGCGGCGGGCCGCACAGACGCGGGCGTCCATGCGACCGGACAAGTCGTCAGCTGCAGCGTGGAGAGCGAACTTGCACCGCGCCGCATCTGCGTGGCGGCCAGCGCGATCTTGCGCGGGGCGCACATCGCCGTGCTGCATGCGGAGGAACGCGAACCTTGCTTCAACGCCCGCCGCCATGCTCTTGCTCGCACGTATCGTTATCGCATCCTCAACCGCCCTTCCCCGTCGCCGCTCTTGGCAGGGAGAGTGTTTCACGTAAGCCTGCCCCTGAACGTTGAGGCCATGCGGAGCGCCGCCTCGTGCCTGATCGGCGAGCATGACTTTGCGTCGTTTGCGGGGCGCGAGGGGCGGGAGAAGAGCACGCTGCGCACGGTTCACGCGGTCGAGGTGACGCCGGCCGGTCCGTGCCTGGATATCGTCATGACGGCGGATTCCTTCGTGCATAACATGGTGCGCATTGTGGCGGGCACGTTGATTGAAATCGGCCGCGGCCGGCGCGCGCCGGACGAGATGGCGGCCATCCTAAGCTCCAAGCAGCGTGCGCGAGCGGGCTTTACGGCGCCGGCCTATGGGTTGTACCTGGAAGCTGTGCGCTACGATCCGCCCTTGGCATATCCGTTCGGTCCGCTCCCCCCGGTTGTGCCGTAGCTGCCGGCCTTCGCCGAGCGTCGCGCTTGCGCGACCGCTGCGACCGCGCGAACCTATCCATCTGGAGGCACTCCCAGGCGAACCAGGCTTGACGTAGGCGGCGTGTCTGGCTATCATGCTAAAGTCGTAGCGCGGCCCAAGGGGAGCCGTTGAGAGGCACAATCCGGGCCGGACCTAAGCCCTGTGCCCGCGAATGGAAGGCGGATATGACCACACCATTTGTTGCGAAGAATGGCGTTCGGCGCGAATGGTATGTTGTCGATGCGTCGGACAAGGTTCTCGGCAGGCTGGCTGCCCGCGTGGCTGCCGTCCTGGTGGGCAAGCATAAGGCCGACTACACCCCGCATGCCGACAACGGAGATTTTGTCGTCATCACCAATGCGGCCAAGGTCCGCCTGACCGGGAAGAAGTGGAGCCGCAAGGAATACATCCGTCACTCGCAGTACCCGGGCGGGCTGCACAGACGGACGGCGGAACAGGTGCATGCCGCCGACCCAACGCGCCTCGTGCGCATGGCTGTGCGCGGCATGCTGCCGAGCAACCGGCTGCGCGACCGTCGCATGCGCCGCTTGCGGGTTTTCGCCGGACCGGACCACAAGCACGAGGCACACAAGCCGAAGACGTTGACGGGGATATAGGAGCGAGAGGATGGCACAGGAAGCGGTCGTGGGTGCGACCGGGCGCCGGAAGCGCGCGGTGACTAGGGTCCGGATGTTGCCGGGTACCGGCGAGATCAAGGTCAACGGGCGTCCCATCGAGCAGTACCTCGGGCGGGCGTCGCTTTTGCAAATCGTTCGCCAGCCTCTGGAGCTGACGAACAGCACGCAGCGTTTTACTATCCTCGTCAGCGCGGAAGGCGGCGGGTTATCCGGGCAAGCGGGCGCCATCCGGCACGGCATCGCCCGCGCCCTGGCCCGCATGGATGAGAATCTGCGGCCTCTTTTGCGCAAGGCCGGTTTGCTGACGCGCGACCCACGCGAAAAGGAATCAAAGAAGTACGGCCGCAAGCGGGCCCGTAAGCGCTTCCAGTTCAGCAAGCGGTAGCAAGCGGGTTCCGGATACGCCGTGACGGTCGCGCAAGCGCGACGGTCGCGCAAGCGCGACCGCTACTACTACTACCTTGCGCCCTTCAGGGTGTCTGTAGGGCGGCGCTTGTGAGCATACATAGCCGCATCCGCATGTGCGATCAACTCATTCTTCGTCGCACCGTCTCGCGGGTACACGGCAATGCCGGCGGAAAATTCTATCGGCATCGGTAGCAGACCGGCGCCGGCTTGGTCTTCGATCCGCCGCCGCAAACGTTCCAGCAAGAGCCGTGCGCCCTGCTCGTCGGACTGCGGCAAGATCACCAAGAACTCGTCACCGCCGTAGCGGCCGGCAACATCGGTGGAGCGAAGGCTCTGCTGCAAAACCGTCGCAATGAAGCGCAGCACCTCGTCGCCGGCCTGATGACCGTAGGTATCGTTGAACGTCTTGAGCTTGTCCAGGTCAAAGAGGCAGAGGGCAAGTGGCTGGTTGCTGCGCCGGCTGCGTTCCAGTTCCTGTTCCAGCCGGCCGTGCAGGTAACGGTGATTGAAGAGGCCGGTCAGGGAGTCTTCATTGGCCCGGCGGCGCGCCCGCTCGTAGAGCTGCGCATTGCGAACCCCCAATGCGAGTTGGTTTGCGAGGGTCGCAAGAACACCGATTTCGTCCGGCGAGAAGGGTCGCTGTGGGCTTGCGTCGCCGACGACCAACAACCCGAGCAGTTCGGATTCCGAGCGAATCGCGACGAAGGCGCAACTGTGCAGGCCGACGTCGAGCAGGAACTGACGCTGCCGTTCGAGCGCCGGGTCGGCAAGGGCATCTGGGGTGACGTACACACCGCGCTGGCTCAGCAGTCGCATGAACGAGCCCTGGGCATCCACGACGTAACGCGCACCCATCATGGGCTGGACCTCCCCGGACGCATGATCGGCTGCGATCTCCAGGGCGCCGGGGGACTCCTCGGTCAGCCCGATGAGGCAACGCTCGCGTTCGAGGCCCCGGGCGATGCGCTCGGCCGCAGCGGCCAGCATGTCGGGAAGATGCAGTGTGGCGTTGACGGCGCCCGCCACCGAGCCGATGAGCTTCAGCTCGCTCTGGCGCCGTTCGAGAAAACGCGTCCGCTCCTCCAATTCCGCGCGCGTGGCCATCAAGCGCGATAACTGCTCGGTCGCCGCCGTGTGCAAACGCGCGTTGGAGATCGCCAGCGCAAGGTGGCTGGCCACGGCGTCCAAAAGACGCCGCTCCCGCAGCGACAGGCCGTTGACGCGCGGAACATGCACGGCCAGGATGCCGAGGACGCCCTCCGATGCACGCAGCGGATAGCAGGCCAGCGACCCGTGGGCCGGCTCGCTGTGCGAGCGCCTTTCATCGGAAGCAAGATCCGCAGCGTAGACGGTCTCCCCCGCCAGGGCCGCGCCCAGCAGCCCCTCCCCGGCGCAGAGCTCAGCCACCCCAAAGGCCGAGCCAGCCGAGGCTTCGCATGCCGCCACGGCCGCATCGGCCTGCACGCTGAAAATTGCGTATGAGGCATCCGGTAGGCGCCGCCGCAGACAGTCGAGCACGCCTGCGTACTCGACGCCGGGCCCCGCAACCAGCACGCGCCCGATGCTGACCAAAACTTCGTCGTCTTCAATTTGTTCGGCAAGCGCCTGACGTGCCCGGGCGCGCTCGACCGCCACCGCAATGTGATCCGCGAACACCTGAGCCAATCGCGCTTCGTTTCCCGACAAGCGCACGATGGCGTTGCGTCCATGGAGCGCCAGGCTGCCCACGAGCATGCCGCGAGCCACAAGCGGCACGAGGTAGAGGCTGCGGATACCTTCGGCGGCCAGAAGCTCCGGTTGTCCCACGCGGTCAAGTTCATCCGGACCAAGGTAACGTTCGTGCGGCGGATCGCCGTACAGACCGCGCAGCCAGTCACCGGGGAGCACACGGGCACGCCGGTACCCCTCGGACAACCCAAAGGCGGCTGCCAGTTCGAAATCTCCGTCCGGGTTCGGCAAGGCGATGGACGCGGCATCCGCGCGAAATGCAGATGCCGCCTCGACGACCACCGCTCCCAAGAGTCGCTCGATGTCAGGCTCGGAGGCCGCGACGACCGCGACGCGATGCAGCATGCTCAACTCGGCCGCGCGCCGTCGTTCCTCGCGCAACAGACCCGCATTGTGAATGGCGACCGCAGCCTGGTCTGCAACCTCGGACAAAAACTCCACGTGCCGCTCGTCGTAGGCTGCGGGCGCGGCGCTCGCCGCAGCCATGATCCCGATAATGCGCTCGCCCAGCCGCATCGGGACGACGACCAGCGAGGTGCTTGCGGGCGGTCCTGCACCGTCCTCCGCGTGTTCGGATGTCCAGTCGGCCGAGAGGACGACCGGTTGGCCCGTCTCGCGGACGCGTTGGGCGATGGCTGCTCCCCCGAGCAACTCATCGTCGTAGGTTCGTGCTCCCGCCCGCACTGCGTACTCGGTGTGCAGCTGGCCCCCGTCATCCGCTAGCGCGACGCAAAAAGACGGCGCCTCCATGTGGCGGCACACCTCTTCGTGGATCGCGCGCAAGAGCGTCTCGAGGTCAAGCTCGGCTGCCAGTCGCGCGCCGCTGTCGAGCAAGGCTGCCAGCCGGTCCGCCCGATCCAGTGCTTTCTCGGTGCGCCGTGCAAGATCGAGCATAGCGGCTGCCGCGCGGGCGAAGCACGCCGGTGTGAAACTGCCTGCGCTGGAAAGATGAATGGGCCTTCGGTAACCGCACACGATGATCGCGAAATCGCGCTCGGGTTGACGGACGCGTAAGACGAGTGCCGAGGCAGCGTTGAGGCGACTTGCCGCCGCCTTCAAGGGCTCGCGCAGCGCGCGAGTATCGTCAACCGTGAGAACATCGATGGGATCCAGGAAGAAGTCCTCAATCACCGTCGCGGGCAGCGGGGGCCCGGCGCCCAGAGGTTCGCCATCGCAGGCCGTGGCCGCGCTTGCATACAAACCTGCCGGCTCGTCACGCAGGTACACCTCGCATGCATGGCACCCCAGAAGGCCCAAGGCTGCCGCGGCCAGGCTATCTGCGGCTTCCTGCTGCACGCTGCGCAGGGGTGCGCCGGGGGCGGCGCTCTGCGTCTGGGCGGTCTGCATCTTGGTTAGCCCGGCAGACTGTAGACCGGCGTGAGGCCCGGTTTGCCCTTCACGCGCGCCAGACGCCGGGTGGCGGCGACGCGGTCTTTGACGCGCTGATACGTCTGCGCATCCGCCAGAATTTCGTTGGGATGGGCAAGCTGTTGCAGGCGGGAAGCGAGGTTCACGGCATCTCCAATAACTGTGTACTCCACGCGACGCTCCGACCCGATGTGTCCGGCGACGACATCCCCGGTAGCCAGGCCGATGCTCACGGCCAGCGGCCAGGGTGCACGCGCCTGATCGTTCATGAGGCGAACTTGCTCCAGAATCTGCCGCGCGGCGACGACCGCACGCCAGGCATCGTCCTCAGCCGGGCGAGGCGCTCCGAACACGGCCATGACCCCGTCGCCGTAGAACTTGTCGAGCAAGCCAGCGTTGGCAAAGATGACATTGACGACCGGCGCAAGGTACCTATTCAGCAGCTCGACGACCTGTTCCGGCCCCAACGTGGCGGAAAGTTCGGTGAAGCCGCGGATGTCGGCGAAGAGCATGGTTGCCGTCTGACGCGTCCCGCCTAGGACGATTTGCCCTGGGTCTTTGAGCAACGAGTCCACCACATGGGGGGCAAGGTACCGTTCGAAGGAACGTGCCACCCGCTCGGTTTTCTCGGCCTGCGCCCGCTTCTCGGCCTCGCGGGCACGGCTTTCGGTCAGGTCATTGATGACAGCCGCCGTGTTGTCCGCGCCCGACGCAGCGCTGCGGACCCGAAAGAACGTGACCTGCAGCCACACCGGGCCCCGGACGAAGTGATTGCCCCCGATCTCGACCTCCATATGACGATCCGGGTTGGCCTTGTGCTGGTGGAGGAGCGAGGTGAACCCCGGCAGCCAGGTGTCCAGCAGCCGTGCACTGCGCCCCACGATTGTCGAGGCCGAAAGCCCGAACGTGAGCTCGGCGGCGTGGTTGAACTGGACGACGATGTCACGGTCGTCAAAGACGACGACGCCTGAAGCGATGGACTCGAGCACTTCGTCGTTTTGGGACTTCAGGGACGAGAGCTCGTGGAGGCTGCGACGGAGGTTCTCATAGAGGCGGGCGTTGTCGATGGCGACCGCGGCCTGGTCTGCAATGGCGGTCAAAAGATTTTCGTCGGGGCCGTGCACCCCGTCGGCGGTGACGCGCGCGTCCGCGTAGAGGGCGCCGATCACCATGTCCTGACTGCGGATCGGCACGCAGCACAGAGAACGGATATGCAGGGATTGGACCGCCGTGGGGCGATCCGCGTCTTCGACCGCATCCGTGGTCGCAACCGCCCGGCCGTCGCGGAAGACGCGTTCGATGCAGGATCGGATGACCGCGCCCGCGGGCGACTCGAGAGCGCCGTCGCCCATGTTGGCGCCAGCCGTCATTTCGGGCCAACGCCCATCCGGATCGCGCACCACGATGAGTCCGCGTTCGGCTTTCGCCGCACCGACGGCCAGGTCCACGATCAACTGCAACAGGGCCGGGATCTCGCGCACCGCGTTGATCGCCTGTCCGATCTGCATCAGGGCATCGGTCCGCTGACGCAGCGCTTCTAGTTCGGTCAGCAGCCGCTGCGTGCGCGTTGTGAGAACGCGTGCCTCGCTCTCACGTGCGTCGACCTCGCGCCGGGCGTCCTCGAGAAGGGCTAAGAGGTTCTGGACACTGCGCGTGTGAGCGACCGGACGTTGGGTGACGAGGCGGCGTGCGTCGTCGAGGGCGGCATCCAGGTGAGAGGCGATGCGGCCCCAGGGGTCGGTACGGTCGTCGGGGTGGCTCACATTGTTTAGTATCGGCAGCCGCCGCGACGGCAGGCCCCGGGCGCCACAGCCGGTAACCCACCCGGGGTGTCATTCGAAGGCCGCGTCGCCCTTATCGCAGGTGCCTCGGGCGCGCTTGGTTCGGCCACAGCGCGTCTCTTCGCGAGGCGTGGTGCGCTCCTATGCCTCACCGGATTCCCCGATGCGCGGTTTGATGCCCTCGCCGGCGAGATGCGCGGTCTGGGTGAGCACCGCGTCTTGCTGCGGCCCGCCGATATCACCCAGGCGGAGAACGCGTTCGATCTGGTTGAGGAAACCCGCCGGCACTTCGGGCGCCTTGACGTGCTTGTCAATGCGGCCGGGATTGGATCGCCGCCGGCGCTCGCCGATTGCAGCGCCGATGAGATCACCCGCGTCATCGCGGTGAACTTGACGGGGCCGGCCTACCTCATGCGAGCCGTCCTGCCCGTCATGCGAGAACAGGGCGGCGGCAGCATCGTCAACGTCGGCTCGATTGCGGGCGAGGTGGGCGTCATGGGCATCTACTCGGCGTCGAAGTTCGGGCTGCGCGGGCTCACGGACTCCGTGCGGCGCGAAGCACGCCAGTGGAACGTTTGGGTCAGTCTCATCCAGCCGGGTTTTGTTCGCTCCCCGATGAACCCGCAGATGGCGAACCTCCCCGATCCGCAGATTGTCGCCGACGCGATCCTGGCTGCCGTCATGCACCCGCGGCGCTCGCGGATTGTGCCCGCCGCCTACTGGTGGGCCGTGCACGCCTGCTCGCTCCTGCCCGGTCTCACCGATCTGGTTTTCGGCAATGCACGCATCCAAGAACGGCTCAACCGCGACTCACGCGTGGAAGCCGCGCGCCGGCGAGACGCATGACCGATGTTCGCGGCGACTACTACCTGCGCCGCGTCGCGCCGTTGTGGATCCAGCCCCTGCGCTGGGGAGCGGCCGTTGCCGCCGCGTCCTACTACCACCTGACATACCGGATTCGCGGTTGGGGCAGCCTGCCGCGCCGGCGCGGCCCCACCCTGCT
Source organism: bacterium (assembly GCA_902812405.1). GTDB lineage: Bacteria > Vulcanimicrobiota > Vulcanimicrobiia > Eremiobacterales > Eremiobacteraceae > CADDZI01. The sequence goes on from CADDZI010000005.1 coordinate 52,885, forward strand.
CGTGGCCAATCACCAGCACGACGTCGAATCGGCGGCGATCGTCGCCAGCCTGTCGCTGCGCAGTTTGGCGTGGCGCTATCCGATCTTTACCGTCTCCTCGCGCCGCATGTGGGAGCCCGGTTTCATGGCCGAGCGGATCCCCTGGCTGGCCTTTGCCTTGCGCAGAGCAAACGTCGGCTGGCTGTTCAGCGCGATCGGGTTGCAACCCATCGAAAACGAGCTGCACGCGCGACCCTTTGCCAGCATTGCCTTCGCGCTGCTGCAGGCCGGAGGTGACCACCCGCTGGACGAAATCTTCCGTCCCGAGGCCTTGGCGCGCTTGCCCGGCAACGCACGCCGCCTGAGCGACCTGCTCGCGCCCGCCTTCTTCCACGCCGGGCGCTCTCTCGTTACTCTCTCCGAATTGCGCGAGCCCTACCGCAGCCGCATGCTGCAGCTGACGCGGGAGAGCATCAATGCCGACTTGGATCACTTCGAGCGGCTGCAGAAAGCAGGAGCCACAATTTTTTCCACACCCGAGGGATCGTACAGCGGAGACGGCCGGATGCGCAGGCTGCGCGGTGTTCTTAGCCGCCTCGCCCCCTGGGCCCAGATCTGGGTCATCGGGATCTCGTACGACCCTTTCGTCGGGCGCCGCTTGTCTTTGCTCTATCGCGTGCTGCCAGCCTCGGGCGACGAACCGCTGGATCGGCAGATTAAGCGCACGCGACCGGTAACCGTCAGCGCCGTTCTCGGCACGTGGCTCACTGGCGCACGCGGCGGCTTCACCGAGCAGGATGCGCAGCACGCCGTTGCCACGGCGCTGGCAGAACTGCCGCCCGGCCTCTTTGTCGACCCCGACCTGCGCCGGAGTCCCCGCCGCATGGTGCGTGCAGCTCTCGCCGGTTTGCAGCGCCTGGGCGTTCTCGCCCGCGTGTCGGGAACGCGTCCTGGCTATGTGCTGACCTCCCATCGCACGCACCCGCAGTTTCCCCGCACGGCGGACATTGTCGCCTACCAGGCAAATTTTCATCGCGAGACGCTGGAGGGTGCAGGTGTCGGTTGAAACCCGGCGCGCCGTCCTCGTCAGCGGTGCGACGACGGGCATCGGGCGCGCGACGGTATCGCTTTTGGTCGCACATGGTTTCGCTGTCTTTGCGGGCTATCGCGCACCGGATGCCGCCGCCGAGCTTGAACGAGCCGGCATGGGCGTCATACCGGTCCGTCTGGACGTTACCGATGCCGCATGTGTCGCCCAGGCGGTGGCGTGCGTGCGCGCCAGCGGAATGCCGCTGCTCGGCCTCGTCAATAACGCCGGCCTCGCCCTGGGCGGGCCGCTGGAGTGCGTGCCGGTGGACCGGCTGCGCGACGTCTTCGAGACAAATGTCATCGGTGCGGTCGCGCTCACGCAGGCATGTCTTCCTTTGCTGCGCGCGACGCACGGCCGGGTTGTCTTCGTCGGCTCCGTGGCGGGCCGCGTATCCTGGCCCTACTCCATCCCCTACAATGCGTCGAAGTTTGCCCTGCGCGCCGTGGCCGACGGCTGGCGTGTCGAACTCAGCTCCTCCGGCATTGCCGTTTCGCTGGTGGAGCCGGGCAACGTCCGCACGCCGATCTGGCGCAAGGCGCAGGCCGCCGCTGACGACGTTGTCACGTCATCCGACCCCGATTTCCTGGAGGTGTACGGCCGGCATATGCGACGGGTCCTGGCCGGATTGGCCGAGGCCGAACGCTCGGCGATGCCGCCCGAACGCGTGGCCCACGCGATCCTTCACGCGCTGAGCTCCACGCGCCCGCACCCATACTATCCGGTTGGCGCGCGCTTGGCGCTCGTCGTGGCGGCTTTGCCGCCCGGCTTGCGCGATCGCATCCTGCGAGCGCTGCTGGAGCGCTGAGCGCGGCGGTTGAAGCGGGCGGGGCGGCCATGGATTGCACCCCCTCATACCAGGCGTCCAGCTTTGAGGAGAGGAAGCGGCGCTCATGATCCCCCTAGGGGACGCATCGCGCCGTCCGGCGCGCTTTCCCATTGTCACGCTGGGTATTATCGCGGCGTGTGTGTGGGTTTTCGTCCTCGAAGTGGAGCACGGCCAGGCGTTTGAGATGCGCTGGTCGGCAATCCCGGGACACATCGCAGCCGGCCACGATCTCGTCACCCTGTTTACGGCGCTCTTCATGCACGGCAGCCTGCTGCACATCCTTGGCAACATGGTGTTCTTGTGGGCCTTTGGTCCGGAGATCGAAGATGCGATGGGGCACCTGCGCTATGCGATCTTTTACATCAGTGGGGGCATCCTGTCGATGGCCGTGCAAGTCGCCTTAGCTCCCGATTCGACCATACCCATCCTGGGTGCGAGCGGCGCCATCGCCGCGGTGATGGGAGCCTTCATCGTCACCTACCCGCGCGACGAGATTCGCACCATTCTCGTTTTCGTTATCTTCATCAGCATCACGTACGTTAATGCCGCCCTCCTGATCGGTCTATGGTTCGTCGCGCAAATTTTCAGCGCCGGCTCGCTGGCCGGCATGCATAGCGGAGATGTGGCGTATGGCGCGCACATCAGCGGTTTTGTCTTCGGGGCGCTCTTCGGACGGTTGTTTGAGCGATCCCGACACTGAAGGGAAATCTTCGGGCGGTGCGCAGGCACCGCCCCCACGAGTGATCGGCTGCCGCGCCCTCTGCTCTCCGGCGGCTGGCGCGGGGCGCAGGGCGCAGTTCAGGCGGAATGGACAGCCGGCGCGGGCCGGTGAGCGTAGCGCTCGAGCGCCGCTCGGGCACACGCGATGACCTCGGTCCGCAGGTCTTCGGGTTCGACAATCTCGATGTCGCGTGGGGCCCACGCCAGCAGCTGGCGCACGGCCATGGCGCGTTCCGGGAAGCTGAAGCACACGAGCAGCGTGTGCGAAAGGGGCCGCTCCGCCAGCACCTCACCCCGCCAGCACTCCCGCATGTCCTCGAAATCGCGTTTGCCGACCTTGAGAAGGACCGGATAGGAAGGCATGTGTGCTTCGTACGAGGCCACCCAGCTGCGCCAGAAATCTCGCAGATGAAAGTCTGGCGGGCGCTCAAACCGTTCGTCGAGGACGTGAAGCTCGAGAATACGATCGGCACGGAATGTCCGCATCTCCCGTCCGAAGCGCACAACAAGATACCAGATGCCCGCCTTGGTGACGAGGGCCAACGGTTCGACGGTCCGCTCGGTGTGGGTTCGGTTGCGGTCTTCGTAGCGCAGGCGAACGCGGCGATCTTCCCACACCGCCTGCTGTAACCTCGCCAGATGCTCCCGCGGTTGAGCGGGCTGCCACCATCGCCGCGGATCGACGTACAGGCGATTGACGGCGGCCTGGATGGCGCTGCGGTGCTGTTGGGACAGGGCGCCCGCGAGCTTTTGCAATGCCAAGGGCCGAGCATCAACATCCGCCAGGCCGGCCAGCGGGTTCTCTCCGGCGACAAACAGAGCCCGGACCTCGTCCTCGGCTAAGTGCGTGAGCGCCTGCCGGTATCCGTCGGCCAACACGATCCCGCCGTGCGCTCCGCGCTCGGCGTAGACGGGCACTCCGGCTGCGCTCAACGCGTCAATGTCGCGGTAGACGGTGCGGACGGAGACCTCCAGGTGATCTGCAAGCTCGCGGGCGCGCATACGTCCCTTGGCCTGAAGCAGAAGAAGAGCGGCGAGCAAGCGGCCGGACTGCATAGTGCACTGATTGTATTAAACATGACAGACGGTGTCAAGATTGATGCCGTATACTTGCGGCGTCCTGCGGCAGCTGCCGGCGGACATGCAGACATCGTTGCGGAGAAAGGAGCAGACTATGACCACGGCCACCGGTATTAAGGCAACGGGCATCGACATGTGCGCATACCTCGTGAAGGATGCCAGTCGTGCCGTCACATTCTACAAGAACATGCTGGGCCTGACGCCCAGCTTCGAGCACGAACAGGGCGCGGAATTCGATATGCCCGATGGAACCACGTTCGGCGTGTGGCGCATGCGAGACGGCAGTTGGCATCCCAGCGCGGGCGTCTTCTTCGCCGTCCCCGACGTCAAGCAGGCAGCGGCGGCCTTGCGCGAGCGCGGCGTAACGATCCTGCAGGAGCCCTTTGAGACACCTGTCTGCTTGATGGCGGCTGTCGAAGACAGTGAGGGCAACTCGTTTTTCATTCATCAACGTAAGTCCCAATAGTGGGCGGCGGCGGGCCGGCCGGGTTCCGTGACCCGCGCCGGCCGGCATTGCCGTCCGCGACCGCATCCGTCTGGGCGGCGGCATGAAGAATGAGGCTCGGGGTCGTACGCGGGCGGGGAGGAGAACTACGATGCGCCGCATTGCGATCTCGCTGCTTATCATCGTGGCTTGCGCGGGTGTGGCCGGGGCCTCGCTCCCGGCGCGCACGCCGCCCGATCCCATCTTCCCGTCGGCCTACGCGGATTTGCGGTGGCGTTTCATCGGCCCGTTGCGCGGCGGGCGCACGTCTGCCGTGGCCGGGATTGCCGACAAACCTGCCGTCTACTATATGGCTGCCGTCAACGGCGGTATCTGGAAGACCGACGACGCCGGCCGGACCTGGACTCCCCTCTTCGACAATCAGGACACGGGTTCGATCGGTGCGCTGGCCGTTGCCCCAAGCGACGACAACATCATCTACGCGGGTAGCGGCGAAGGGCTGCACCGGCCGGACCTCGCGGTCGGCGACGGCATGTACAGGTCCACCGACGGCGGCGCGCACTGGACGCACCTCGGCCTGCGCGATGCACAGCAGATCGCAGCCATCGCCGTCGATCCGCACGACGCTGACCGTCTCTTCGTTGCGGTTCTGGGGCATCCGTACGGACCCAACGCCCAGCGCGGGGTGTACCGGTCGCTGGACGGCGGCAAGACATTTCAGCGCGTCCTCTACGAGAACGAGAACACCGGTGCGTTCGACGTCACGATCGACCCGCAGGATCCGCAAACGGTGTACGCAACCTTGTGGGCGGCGCGCGAAGCACCTTGGGAAGCAAGTTTCGAAATTCCCGGCAGCGGCATCTTTAAATCCACCGATGGGGGTACGACCTGGACCCAACTGCGCATCGGCCTGCCGCCGCGCATCGGGCGCGCCTACGTGGCGGTTGCGCCGAGTGCGCCGAACATCGTGTACGCCATTGTCGACGCGCCGGCGGGATGCGGCTTGTACCGGAGCACGGATGGCGGCGCTCACTTCGTCCTGCGCAATGCGCACGCGAACATCGCGCAGCGCTGCGACGACCTCACGACGATCGGCGTCAATCCGCAGGACCCGGAGGACGTCTGGCTGACGAACACCTCGACCTACCGTTCGCCTGATGGCGGCCACACCTTCGTCGCCGTCAAGGGAGCGCCGGGCGGTGACGACTACCACGTCATCTGGATCAACCCAAAGGACCCCAACCTCATCATCCTCGGCAGCGACCAAGGCGCCACGCTGTCGCTGAACGGAGGCCGCACCTGGAGTTCTTGGTATAACCAGCCGACAGCCCAGATGTTTCACGTCTCGGCCGATAACCGCTTCCCGTACTGGGTGTGCGGCGGTCAGCAGGAGAGCGGCTCGGCATGCGTGCGCAGCCGCGGCGATTGGGGCGAAATCACGGAGCGAGACTGGCATCCCGTAGGGGCCGAGGAGTACGGCTACGTCGTCGCCGATCCGCTCCACCCCGGCGTTTTCTTCGGCGGCAAGGTGGAGCGCTTCGACGAAACCACGAGCCAGACGCAGGAAGTTTCGCCCGCCCCGCTGCGCGGCGGGGATTTCCGCGTCGTGCGCACCGAGCCGCTGGCCTTTGATCCGCTTGACCAGCAGGCTCTCTATTTTGGTGCCAACCGGCTGTACGTCACCCGCGACGGCGGCCGGCACTGGCGCGTCGTCAGCCCAGACCTGACACGGCGTCATCCCGGAGTGCCGGCCGTCGTGGGTCCCTTTGAACGCGACGATCCCGAGCACGGCCGCCATCGCGGTGTCATCTACGCGTTGGCCCTCTCCCACGTACACGAGGGCACGATGTGGGTGGGAACCGACGACGGATTGGTTTGGCTGACGCGCGACGGCGGGCACACCTGGCGGCGCGTGACACCTCCGGGGATAACCCCGTGGAGCAAGGTGGCGCAGATTGATACTTCGCCAGTTGACGATGGGACGGCCTACGTCGCCGTCACTCGCTTCCGGCTCGACGACCTGCGGCCATACGTCTACGTGACGCACGACTTCGGCGCGCATTGGCGGCTTGCCGTATCCGGTTTACCGCGCTGGCCGGTCAACGCGGTCCGCGTCGATCCCCGGGCGCCCGGTCTGCTGTACGCGGCAACCGAGAACGGGGTGTTCGTTTCGTTCGACGACGGGTGGCGCTGGCAATCCCTGCAGCTGAACTTGCCGCACACGAGCGTCCGTGACCTCATCGTCCACGGCGATGATCTCGCGATCGCCACGCACGGGCGAGGTTTTTGGATCCTGGATGATGTCGAGCCGCTGCGCGAGCTGGCGCACCGCGGCATGCCGAACGGCGTGCACCTCTTCACCCCGCAAACTGCCATCCGTATCCGGCGCAGCACCAATACGGATACGCCATTGCCGCCGGAAGAGCCGATGGGAGAGAATCCCCCGAGCGGTGCCCTCATCGATTACTACCTGCCCCGGCCGATGCCGCGAGTCGTCATTGACATCCGCGACCGAGATGGAGCGCTCGTTCGACGTTACACGAGCGACGAGCGTCCGCCCGCCATCCCGGAGCTGGACAAGCCGCTTTACTGGTTGGCGCCGTTTGAGCCGCCCGCGGCCAGTGCCGGCATGCACCGTTTCGTCTGGGACTTCCACGAGGCCCCACCGCCATCCGATATGCGTGACTTGCCCATTTCCGCCGTACCGCATCGGACGCCGCTTGTGCCGCAGGGTGCTCTCGTGCCGCCCGGCTCGTACACGGTGCGTCTGCTCGCCGGCGGGAAGGTCCTCGCCGCTCCGCTGACGGTGATGCTCGACCCGCGCGTCCACCTGAGTCAATCCGACCTCGAGCATCAGTATCGTCTGGCGCATGGCCTGGTGGAGTTGATTGGCCGCGCCTCAACCGCCGCACGCGCGGCGCAGGCGGCGCACCGGACGGCACGCTCGGGAGCCCTTGAAACGCTCGAGGCGAAAGCGATCTTTCTTTTGGAGGTCGTGGACGGCTCAGACGCTCCGGTAACGCAAGCGGCGCAAGCGGCGTATTGCGACCTTGGCAGGCAGGCGGCGCGTCTTGCGGTTAGCTGGTCAGCGCAAGGCGGCGCTTGTGGCGCTTCGTAGCGGCCGCGCTTGCGCGGCCGTAAGATCGTTACGCCTTGCCTTCGTAGCGGCTGCGCTTGCGCGGCCGTGAGAAGGTTACACCTTGGCTTCGTAGCGGCCGCGCTTGCGCGGCCGTGAGAAGGTTACACCTTGGAGTCGATCGGTAGGCAAAGCACCGGACATCAAGCGTCTATACTTCGTTCACAGAAGGCGCCTACACTGAGGCTCCCATGAGTGATGCTGCCATGGCCGGTGTGGAAACCGGCCTACGATTTGCTCAAGCGCGAGCGGCTCTCTTGGCAGACGATATCGCCAACCTGCAGTCGCCGGGCTTCGTCCCGCACGACGTCCACCTGGTTGCGGCGCCGCCCAACTCAGCTTCGCCTTTTGGGGCTGTCTTCGAAAGGATCGACGCAGGCCCAGTCCAGACTCTCGAACGGGCCCTAGGCGCGGCCGCTCACAATGCGATTACGTATCGAGAGCTGACCGAGCAGGAACATGCGATGCTCCGCGAAGTGCGGATCGTCGCAGAAGAGTCACGGAGGTAGATGCCGGTGGATGACATCTATAGCATTGCGGCCAGCGGTATGGCCGCCCAGCGCACGCAGATGAACCTCATCGCCGAAAATCTCGCCAACGCGGGTCTGCCGCGCAGCGACGGGGCAGCCTTTCATGCACGGAGCGCAGTCTTTGCGCCGGTTGGGTCGTTCGAGCAGGCGTTATCCGGAGCATTCAGCTCGGCGGGTGACCAGATAGGTGTGAATGTCCTTGCCGCTTCAAGCCCGTTTGACGATGAGGGCCTTGGCCGGGATAACGAAACGGTATCTTTCGGCGATTGGGGTGCAGACGCGGATGCAGACATCCAGGAGGCCGGCGTTTCCCTCGCGGACACGACGCATCCATTCTCCGGTGTCGCCGTTGCAGATATCGTGGACGATCCACAGCCTGTGCAGTATACGTTCGATCCCGGTAACCCGTTTGCCGCCAAGAGCGGACCGCGCAAAGGCTACATTGCCCTCCCCGGCGTCGATCCCATACAGCAGATGGTCGAGATGATGGCTGCCGGGCGGGCCTACGATGCAAACGTCAGCATGCTCTCAGCGGCCAAGCAGATGGACATCGAGGCCGCAGACATAGGGCGCCTGTGATGGGTGGCGATGCTCTGGCCTATGCGCCGCTAACGGTCACCCCACCCACGGGCACCGCCGCAACGGACGGTGCGGGCCGCATACCGCCACCGATGGGCGGCTCTTTAGAGGGCTTGAGGGCAACGGACGCCGCGTTGCTGACCTCGGATGCCACAGCGACCGCGGCTGCACCCAGTCCGAGTTTTGCCGACGCCCTGGGCCGGGCGCTGGACAGCCTCTCGGGTGCACTGTCGCAGGCAGACACCTTGGCGGCAGGGGTGGCTGTGAATCGTGCTGAGGTTGCGCAGGCGGCTATCGCCCGGGCCAAAGCCGACACGATTCTCGAAATTGCCGCCATCGCCGCAGCCCGCGTAAGCGGCGTCATCACGCAGCTGTTGCAGACGCAGGTCTAAGCATGCTGGCGGGATTGCCTGCAACGCTGCCGGACCTGGTGATCCGCTGCCGCTCGTGGCTTGCACCCCGCCCCATACCGGCGATTGCGGCGATTGCGTGTGGGATCGTGGTTCTTGTCCTCATCACGGATGCGAACCGGCGGGGCGCAGGCGTACCGCTCTTCAGCGTGCCCCTGCACCCCACGCAGGCGCTGGAGGTCGAGAAGGCGCTCCTGTTGTGGAACGAGCCGTTCACAAGCGACGCCCAACACACCCAAATTTACGTGCGTGCGAGCCGCCGGCGCGACGTTGCCCTGCGTTTGACCCTGGCCGGCCTGCCGCACGGATACGTACCGACCAGTGCCGACGTCATGCAGGACCCTCCGCCTGCCTTTGCTCCGCAATCCGTGATCGATGACCGGCGCCGAGCGGGTATCGAAGGCGATCTGGTATGGGCTCTGCGTCGGCTGCCGGGTATAGCGGATGCCAGCGTGGTCATCGCCCCGGCGCAAGATGACCCGCTTTCCGTCGACGCATCCCCCTCGCCGCCCAGCGCCAGCGTCCAGATCCTTTTGCAGCCGGGCGTACACCTCACCGCCACCGAAAGCGAGGGCATCAAGCGCTACGTAGCGGGCGCCTACCCGGGCTTGACGCCGCAGAGGGTCGTCCTGGTGGATGATGCGGGCTTGGCGTCGGCGACGCCGGCCCCGGATGCCCTCGCAGCACGCGAACTGCGGGTACAAAATGCCATTCAGACCGCGCTGGACGCCGTTTTTGGTTTGGGCGCAGCCGTCGTCCGGGTGAGTTTACGTCCATCCCCCGAACAGGTCTCGATGCACCGTACCGTCGTGACGCCCCACGGGCTCGTGGAATCGGACCGCAGCTCGGAGAGCGGTACGGATGCGGCCAAGCATTTTCTGCGCCAGCACGAGCACAGCCGGTTTGCGTACGATACGACCGAGGAAACCCGTTCAACCGGCGTGGCGGGAGCGGTTGCGCATCTCTCAGTGGCTGTCTTTCTCAATGCCAACCGCGTCGCCGCGACCGCACCACAGCAGGTTGCAAGCTTTGTGCGCGCGGCTGCGGGAGCCGATCTCTCGCAGGGCGATGACGTGGTCGTCAGCGCACTGACGTTTTCGCAGACGCCGTCCGTCACAGGGCGCGACGCGTTTGCCGCCCGGAGGCGACGCTTGTGGGTGCCCGCCGCGGCTGTTGTCGCCGTCATCGGCATTGCCTGCACCGCGGGCCTCGCATACCGCAGCCTGCGCGGTGCGCCCGATGCAGAGATCGCTCGAGGCGTGCATCGAACACTGCGCGCCGAGTCTCCGCAAACCGCGGCGTACGTGCTGGGGACGCTTCCCGACCGCCTGCGATCGCGCATCTTGGCCGAGTACCACGGCGTCCAGCGTGACGCAATCCTCTTGTATTTGCGCGATCCTAGCAGACATGGCTGATCTTGCCTTTGTGCCGCTCTCCCCGCGGCGAGCGTCTGCCAAGACCGGGCCGCCATCAAAAGTGCACCCGCAATCCGTGCCAGGCGAGGTGCTGGGTTCCCCAACCCCGGGCAACACTCCAGGGTGCGTGACGCAGCCGGTGGACGAGGCTCCGCCGCACGAAGCCCCCCAAGACCAAGCCGCACAAGACCTGCCTGGCCAGTCTCCCGGAATGCAAACACCCCACGTGGCCCCCCACGACGAGGCCGCAGAAGGCTTCCGGGCGTCGCACTCAGCGCGGCATGATCCCCATCCGCCGCCCCAACACGAGGCCGCAGAAGACAACAGAAGATCATCCGAGAGCGGCGCCGGGGCGAACGCCCCGGATCCCCGGGGCCACCCCATCATGCAGTCGCCGTCCGGCTCGCTCGCAGACGCGCCCGTTACGGGTACGAACCAAACGGCGATAACCAATGGACCCGGTGGGGTGCTGGGAACCCAGAGCCTAGGCGATCAAGGGCAGCCTGCAAGCGGCAGCGACATCGGTCCAACCTCGGTACCGCCCACGACCGCGGCCGGTCGGTCCGATGACGGCGACGCATCGCCCGTTCGCAATGCAACTCAGACAACACAGGCGAGTCCCGGCGGCAGCCCGCACGAGGCTGCAGCCCACGCGGACACACGTCTTCAGGCGTTACACGCCGACATGCGGATGCGGGAGATCATCCGGCGCGAGGCTGTTCGCTTGGCTGCGATCGCGTGCGGGCGAGCCTTGCGGCACGCCCTGCTCATACATCCCCGTGCACTGGTAGCCTTTGTCGACGAGGCGATTGCGGCGGCAGGTCACCCACCGGATGTACGACTGCACCTTCACCCGGTCGTCAAGGGCGAAGTGGAAAGTCTCGGCCTGGTGTGCCATGAGAATGCAGATTTATCTGAAGACGAGATCACCTTGGAAACACGAGGCGGCGTGATACGCGGCGATCCATCGACCTGTGCCCGTTTGTTGGTGTGCGCGGCTTCCCAGGCTGACGGCGAGCGGTCCGCCGCGTTCGATGCGATCTAAGGGCTCAAGAATCTGCGCATGCATCGGCCCAAGCTACTACCCTGGGATGCCCGTCTGCCGGAGGTGCGGGCTTTGCCGTGGGACTATCGTGCCAGCGACGGCTTCGAGCGCCTGGGGTCCGTCGCTGCCGTGGCGCCCAACTGCGTGAGGGTGTCACTGTGCGGCCTGATGCAGGGCAGTACTGTCGCCATCGAGGGGCGCGACGGTCGATGGTACCTCGCCGAAGTGAAGGCTCTAGAGGGCGCCACAGGTCTGTGTGCTCCGCTTGGCTCCGTGGATAGCGTTGCGGTCGGCTGTCGCGCCTTCGCCGCCAACGTACGCCTGGGCTGTTTCTGCGGACCCGGCAATTTGGGTCGCAGCGTGAGTGCCTGGGGATCGCCGCCCGGCGAGGGCTGTGTCGTGCGGACGGCGGCCGACGAGGTCAAGCTGGCGGATCGGGTCCCGGTGTGCCGCCCTCTTGTAACGGGCGTCGCCGCGCTGGACGGGTTATGCACCCTCGGTGTCGGCCAGCGGATAGCTTTACTGGCCGGCGCCGGGGTCGGGAAGACGACGTTGCTCAGGCGCATTGCGTCGGCCGCATCGCTGGACGTTCATGTGGCCGCCCTCATCGGGGAGCGGGCGCGCGAGGCGGCGGAGACCGTCGCGGCTCTGGCGACGGGTGGGCGCTGGGATCGCACAACGGTGGTGTGCGCGACGGCGGATACACCGCCGGCCGAAAGGCTTGCGGCCCTGCACACCGCGCTCGCCCAGGCCGAGTGGTTTTGCGAGCGCGGGTTCGACGTGCTCCTCACCGTGGACTCCATCACGCGTGCCGCCAACGCCTGGCGCGAGCTGGCGCTCGCATGGGGAGAGCGACCCGCCCACCGCGGTCACCCGCCGTCGCTGACCGGCATGCTGGCTGCGGCCGTCGAGCGTGCCGGTGCTCGCCGCACGGGCAGCATCACCGCGATCTTCGCCGTTTTGGTGGACGCGGACGATGCCTTTGAACCGATCACCGACATCTTGCGTGGCCTGCTCGACGGGCACATCGTCCTGGCACGCCGGTTGGCCGAAGCCGGGCGTTTTCCGCCGATCGACGTGTTGCGTTCCTCGAGTCGCATCATGCCGGACGTCGTTCCGCCGCCGGCTGCCGCCGACGCCGCTCTCGTCCGACGTGCCCTCGCCGCGTTGGAGCGTGCCGAGGACCTCTTCGCGATCGGAGCTTATGCGCCCGGCGGCGATCCGTTTCTGGATGCCGCCGTCGAACTGCGGCCGGAGTTGGAGGACTGGCTGTTTGGATGTGAGCCGGCACGAGATACCGCTCGTACGCTACGCTGCGTTGCCTCCCGATTGCGGGCCTCGACGACCGGCCCGAGCGCGTGATACAGGGGATGCCTCACCAGGCAAATGTGGAGGATGCATGATCAATCCAACCGACCCCAACAGCGTGTCTCAGCCCATGCCGATCTACAACCCGCTGATGCCGCTCGATGACGAAGGACCGGCCACGGGCCCGCAGGCGCCGGCCGACCCCATCGATCCGTTCGCGCTCATCGACAAACAGTTTGACGGTCTCATCAAGGAGCTGTCACGGCAACTGACGACCATCGAGAAGCAATTGATGAAGGCGTTGCGCGCGATGACCGCGGCAACCACGCCGAAGGCACCCCCGGGGGCACTTCGGGGAACCGGGAAGCCCCCCGGCTTTCACCGCCTCAGCGGCATCGTCGAGGACGCGGCCCACCGGTATGAAGTTGACCCCCTCCTGGTCAACGCGGTCATCAATCAGGAATCCGGTTTTCGCGCCGACGCCGTCTCCAAGGCGGGCGCAATGGGTCTCATGCAGCTGATGCCCGCAACGGCAAAGGCACTGGGCGTTCACAATCCCTTCGATCCGCGCCAGAATGTCGAAGCGGGCACGGCGCTCCTGCGGCAACTTTTGGATCGCTATGGAGGCAATATCGAGCTGGCGCTGGCCGCATACAACGCTGGTCCGGAAGCAGTGGACAAATACGGGGGTGTGCCGCCTTACCCCGAAACGCAATCCTACGTTCGCTCCATCATGCAAGCCTATAAGGAGGCGGCCTTGTCGGCCTAACAGGCGCCTTTGCGCCCCCGGCGATATGGGCGGGCACCACTCCGGCCTGCCTCCGGGCGCGGCCATTCGCGAGCACGAGAGCATGAACGTCTAGTGGCTGTTATCCCAGCGCGCTACCGTTTGGCTTTGCATATCCCACAAACGTACCTCACACGCGAAGGAAAAGGCGCCGTCCGCCCGCAAACCTATTCGAGAATGATTCTCGATTCGTGGCAAGGGAAGATGCGGGTCCGCGGCGCCTGGATCCTGGCAATGTGCCTGCTCGGCGTCTCGTGCGGGCATGTCACCGCCCCCGCCTTGCAGGAAAGCCCCGCGCCCGCCTCATCGGGCCGGCCCCTCGTTGTCGCCACGACATCCACGCTTGCCGCCCTCGTGCGCATGGTCAGCGACGACCTGGCGGAGGTACGGGCGCTCGTGCCGATCGGCGTGTCGCCTGAGACCTACGAGCCGACGCCGCGCGACCTGGTTGCCCTCAGTCAGGCGTCGGTGATTGTGGAAAACGGTGCCGGGCTTGAGACGTGGCTGGCCAAGGTGCTGGGGAATGCACCCCCGCAGGCGCGCGTGCTGGTTTTGAGCGAGAGTCTACCGGTCGCAGTCGCCGGCCGGCCCGGAGAGGCGGTCAATCCACACTTCTGGCTGGATCCCACGTATGCAGCCCGCTACGTATCGGCCATTGCCGACGCGCTTGCGGCCGCCGACCCTCGGCACGCCGCCGCATACCGGGCGAACGCAGCCCAGGAGCGCAAGCGGCTGGCGGCACTCGACGCGTGGATCCGCCGCCAGATCGCGACCATTCCGCCTGCGCGTCGGGTCATGGTGACCGACCACGATGCTTGGTACTACTTCGACCGGCGCTATGGCATTCAAGACCTGGGTGCCATCGAATCGTCACCCGGCAAGGAGCCCTCGGCAGCCGACTTTGCCGCGCTCGTTGCACTGGCGCGGGCCCGGCACGTCCCAGCTATCTTTGCCGAACCGGAGTTCTCACCGCGGCTGGCCAAGGAGCTCGCCGATTCGGCCGGCATCACCACCGTGACCGACCTCTACGACGACTCGCTCGGCACGACGCCAGCCTTGAGCACCTACGAGGGTATGATGAAGCACGACGTGATGACCATCGTGCAGGCACTGCGATGATCCAGAAGCAGACGGGTGGCCGCGAGCACGAGCACACCCACGTCTCCTTCGAAGAGACGCAGCGGGTTGACGGCCACGTTCAGACCGTAGCGCCGGCCGCCTTTCACCTCCATGAACACAGCGGGCATGCCAAGGGGAGCGCTCAGGCGGCTCGTGAAGGCGCCGCCGTCGCCCTGGCCGGTGTGTGTGCCGGGTACTTCGGTCGCGACGTCTTGGATGAGGTGTCGTTCGAGGTGGATCCCGGCGAATTCGTCGGTATCATCGGCCCCAACGGCGCAGGCAAGTCAACGCTCCTCAAGGTGATCTTAGGCTTGCTGCCCGTGCAGTGCGGTTCGGTGCTCGTCTTTGGACAGCCCCCCAGCCCCGCGGTCCGCCGTCACATCGGCTACGTGCCGCAAAGCGAAGCGATTAACTGGTCCTTTCCGGTCACGGTGCGTGACGTCGTCCTCATGGGGACCTTCGGGCGGCTGGGCCTCGGGCGGCGGCCCGGGCCGGCTGAACGTGCGGCGGCCGACCAAGCCATTCGGCAGGTCGGCATGAGCGACTACGCGCACGTCCAGATCAGCCGCCTGTCCGGCGGCCAGCAGCAGCGGGTCTTCGTCGCCCGTGCGCTCGTCCAGCAGCCCCGCCTCATGCTGCTCGACGAGCCGATTGCCGGTGTCGATGCAACGACGCAGCACGCCATCTTCACCCTCCTCGAGGATTTGAAGACCCGCGGCACGACGATTCTCGCCACCACGCACGACCTGTCGTGCGTCGCGGAATGGTTCGACCGGGTGCTCGCGCTCAATCATCGGGTCGTGGCCTACGGACCGCCAGGGGCGGTGCTCACGCGCGATACGCTCTCGGCGACCTTCGGTAGCCACCTGCTCGTAGAGCCGGCGGCACCTGCGCCGGCTTGACATGGAACTGCTGACCGTACCGCTGCACAATGCGTTCATGGTGCGTGCCCTCCTCGCGGCGACGCTCATCGGTTTGACCTGCTCGGTCGTCGGCGTGTACGTCGTGTTGCGTAACATGTCGTTCATCGGCGACGGCTTGGCCCATGCCTCGTTTGCCGGTATCGTCATCGCCTACCTCATGAAGGCCGACCTGTACCTGGGCGGCCTGCTGTGTGCGGTTGCCACCGCGCTCGGCATCGGTGCGGTCAGCAAGCGCTCCGAGATGTCATTGGATACGACAATCGGGGTCTTCTTCACGGCGGCCTTCGCTTTGGGCATTGCTCTCATGTCGCACGTGCGCACCTACGTCATGGATCTGCAGGACTTTCTCTTCGGCAACGTGTTGGCGATCGAACGCCGGGACGTCATCATCGTCGCCGGCCTGACCGCGGTGACACTGGCTGTGATCGGACTTCTCTACAAAGAGTTGCTCTTTGCGTCGTTCGATCCGGCTTCAGCCGGGGCGTCGGGCATTCCCGTGGACGCGATCTCCTACGTGCTGCTCGTCGTCATCGCCGTCACGATCATCATTTCGCTGCAGGCGGTCGGCATCGTCTTGGTTGCGGCGCTGCTCGTCACGCCGGCCGCCACCGCGTACCAGGTGACGGACCGGTTTGGACCGATGATGGCTGTCTCGGCGCTCGTGGGTGTTGCGTCCGCGGTCGTCGGCCTCTACGTCTCCTACTACGCCGACATCGCGTCGGGAGCGAGCATCGTGCTGGTCGCGACTCTGGCATTCTTCACCGCCATTGCCCTCTCGCCCAAGCGCCGCTCTCTCTTGACAGCGGTTCTGGAGGCGCGCCGCATGGCCGCGCGCGTCAAGTGACCGCGCGCCCGGCCGGACCCGGCGTATCCGCCGACGCAAGCGGGCCGCCCCGCCGCTTGACGAGACAGCGCCGAGTTCTCATCGCGGCCTTGCGTGCCGCTCGTCGCTACCTGACGGCCCGCGAGTTGCACCGCAGGCTGCTGAGCAAGCAGGCACGCATCGGCTTGGCAACGGTCTACCGTACCCTCGACGTTCTGCGTCACAGCGGGGAGGTTTCGACGCGCCTCGAGCCGGACGGCCAGGTGTCGTACCTGCTGTGCCGCCGCGGGCATCACCACCATGCGGTGTGCACGAACTGCGGCCGCGTGGACGACGTTCCGTGCCGCACGATGCCCGCCTATGCGAAATTACTCGGGCACGACTTGCGCTTTCACGTCACCGGTCACCAGGTGGAGTTTTACGGTCTATGCGCGCGCTGTTCGTAGGACGCAGGCACCCAAGCTCGCGAAGGCGCATCGCGCCCTGTGCAATCACGCCCGTCACCCTGGAGAGGTAGATGTCACGTCCATCGAATCAACGCCAACCTGCCCCCCGCGGACCAGGCTCGCTGTGGCCCGTGGCGGCCTCGCTTCTCGTCATTGCCGCCGCCGTTACAGCCCTCGTCGTGCACCTCCGCGACGGGAGTGCGGCTCCGGCTCCCGCACCGACCGGGTTCTTTGGCACGCACTATCCTTCCCAAGGTCACCAGGGGCACATGCCGGGCGATGACGTCCGATTCGCCCGCTTCCGCTACAGCTCCGATCCCCCCACGTCAGGGTATCACCGCGAGGTACTGGCGCCTGCGCTCATCAACGATCGGCCGCTGCCCAAGTACGTTCAGGTGCATCTGTTGGAGCACGGGAATATCCTGCTTCAGTATGGCTGTCTCTGCCCGCAGATTGCGCGGCAACTTGCGGAGATCGCCGACCAATATAACGCCAAACTCTTTCCCGGCGTCGCCAGCCCGACGGAGGCTCAGATGCAGGCGGCGCAGGAGAACGGCTTGGCCGTCATCGTGGCTCCCTATCCGGGCATGGCGCATAATATCGCGCTGACCGCCTGGACTCGTCTGGCGACTCTGGACCAGGTCGACGCGGCAAAAATCGATTCGTTCATCGAGCAGTGGCTGCACAACCAGGACAACCTGAACCAGTAACGCCTGCGGCGGCAGGCCAGATGTCCGAGCCCGGGGCGGCATGTGACACTTACCAGGGCATGACGTGGGCGGAGCGCAGCCGCTACGGCGTGTACGGTGTGGCCCTGGACTATGCCGACCGCACCGGGGCCAAGAATGCTTTCCTCGATACCGTGCACCAGCAAAGCTTGCAGGCGGCCCTCGCCTCGCAGCAGCGCCGCTTTCGTTGCGCCCTCGACTTTGGCTGTGGCGGAGGAAGGCTCTTACCGCTTCTGACAGGTTATGCAGACGCCGTGTATGGAGTTGACCGAACGCCGGAATGCCTAGCATTGGCGCGCGCGGCGCACGTCGTGCCCCCGGACCGGCTTGTCTTGTGGCGCGACGGGCCGTTCCCGTTTGCCAGTGGGCACTTCGATCTCGTTCTCTGCGTCTACGTGCTGCTGCGGACGGATCTGCTGGAGAACCTCCTCCCGGTGGTGAGCCGCGCACTGGCCCCTGGCGGCGTCTGTCTTGTACTCGAGCAGCTCGATGCGGCACGAGGGCTGACGCCGGCGGCCTACGAGCAAGCTTTTGCCCGCAACGGACTGCTGCTCGAAGGCGCCCGCATCGTGCGCCGCTCCAGCGGTTCGCTGTGGCTGAGGATTGCCTCGCGGCGTGTGTGGCCGCACTGGGTTACAGCGGCTTTGGCGTGCGCAGAGCGAGCCGCCGCGGCGCGTGGCGGTCTGCAGACGCCGCCTGCAGGCTACGCGGATTGCCTTTTCGTGTCGCACAAGCGCGACCCAGATGCAGCGGCCCTGGGCTGAACTGTGAGAGGAGAAGCACAGCGTGAGATTGGTTCTTGAGTCGATGTGCCGGAGGCCCGGGCGTGCGAAGCAGAAAAAGATCATCCGAGTTGGCTGCGCGTTCGACACGACAGCGGCGCCGACGGCCCAGGCGCGCAAGGGAGGAAGTTGAGAACTCGGTCAAGCAAGGCCCGCGTTTGCGAGGGCCCAGGCGTGCGAAGGAGGGAAGATTAACGTGCTAAAACGACGTAGCTTTTTAGCCTGGATCGCGGGAGCCGCGGGCACGCTGGCCAGCCTTGGCTCAAACGGGATCGGACGCGCCGCCCCCTCACCCCGCCCTTCACCCGTAGAGAAATCCGGGGGCGGCGCGTCCGATCCCGTT
>CADDZI010000006.1 GCA_902812405.1 bacterium
ACCGCTACATTTCCGTGGGGTGCCGGTTGCGCAAGGGCGAAGGCTACGCGGACGGTCGCTCGATGAGCATCGCGTCACCGAAAGAGTAAAAGCGGTATTCGAGGCGCACGGCCTCCGCATAGGCCGCCAGCATACGCTCGGTGCCGGCAAAGGCGCACACCAACATGAGCAATGTCGATCTCGGCAGGTGGAAGTTCGTTATGAGAACGTCGACGCTTGTGATCCGCTGCGGCGGGGCCACGAAGAGATTCGTCCAGCGCCGCCCGGGCTGAATGTCAGCGTCTGCCTGGCGCGCCGCGTCCTCGAGAGCACGCAGCGTGGTCGTCCCGACGGCAATAACACGCCGCCCCGCACTCCGCGCGCGCCGGATCCGGTCCGCCGTCTCGGCCGTGATTTCATATTCTTCCGCATGCATAACATGTCGGCGGATGTCGTCGGTCTTCACGGGTCGGAACGTCCCGGCACCGACATGCAGGGTGATGGTGGCCCATTCGATCCCCTGCTCCCCCAGGCGCTTCAAGAGTTCGGGAGTAAAATGCAGACCGGCGGTCGGTGCCGCGACGGATCCAGGCTGTCGCGCATAGACCGTTTGGTAGCGTTCGGCAGCCCCGGGGGGCGGCGTGCGGATGTAAGGCGGCAGAGGCACCTGCCCGTAGCGAGCCATCGCGGCCTGGGCATCAAGACCGTAGAAACGCACGATCCGGTTTCCGCCCGGTGCGCGGTCCACGACCTCAATGCCCACACCTTCTCCCAGCGCCAAGCGGTCACCCGGGCGGATGCGTTTACCGGGACGTGCCATGGCAACCCACGTCTCCGGCGAGTCGCCTGGATGGAGAAGCAAAACCTGACATGCTCCGCCTCCTTTGCGGCGCGGGAAAAATCGGGCTGGTATCACCCGCGTGTCGTTAGCGACAAGAAGGTCGCCGGGCCGCAGCACCTCGGGGAGCTTCGAGAACACAAGGTGCCTGTGCTCTCCGTGCGCCGCCACGACGAAAAGCCGGGCGGCATCCCGGCGCTGGGCAGGCGACTGAGCAATCAGGTGGGTGGGCAGCGGGTAGTCGTAGGTCGCCGTCGCGTAGGGATCTCTTTCCGTCACCGATGCAGGTCAGCGGAGGGCTGCCGCTGCAGCCGGAGCGGCCTGACGCTGGACCATGCGGGGCGCGGCCACGGAGGCGAGCTGCGTCAAGACCGCCCCCGGGTAGTAAAAGTTCAGGATCGCATACACCCCAAAACCTGCCTGCGCCATACCGCGGGCACCCAGCTGGCACATTCCGACTCCATGTCCGTATCCGGCGCCGGTGACGAAGATGATGCCGTTGCTGTAGGAGAGGGCTCGTATGCGCGTGCTCTTGACGAGGCTCGTACCGGCTGCCTCCCGAAAGGCGGTTGCCGGGATGGCAATCCGTTCGCCGTGTGCGATAAAAAGGACCGAGAGCAATCTGCCGGAGTCATCCGCCGGACCGGCGAGAACCTGGGTCAGAGAAGCCGCATCCAGAGACGGCGGAGCCTGGCCTGCAAGCGCGAGCCTGCGGATGACGTCGGAGGCGGCGACGCTGGCGGCCCAGTTCATGTAGGGCGAAAACGGACAGTAGGGGTCGCGGACGCTCTGCAGATAGGGTTGCGGGTCGCCAAGCGCCCTCCCGTTGGACGTGAAGCCGCCGTCGCAGGCCGCATAGTACGCGTGCACAAGTTGCCCGCGGTATACCAAGACCACGCCCCGCGTGGCGTCCACCGCATCGACAACCGGCACGGACTCTGCCGCCACGCCGTTGTACGCCTGATCGCGATTGCCGGCTCGCAGGTCAAAGCCCAGCTCATCGTGCGCGCCGAGGTGTTGCACGGCGTACGTGCGGGCGACGATGGCCTGCGCCTGAAGAGCCGCCGGCGGCGTGTCTGCGCCGACCTCGCTGCCGACGACGCTGTACAGATACTGCTCGAGGTCGATGATGTTGAGGACACTGAGTTCCCCGCCGGCATCACGCCGGACGAGAATGCTGCCCCGGTACGGCTGCCCATTGACGGCGAGCGTCAGATCCGTGAGAGGCGTGATGAGGACTTGGTCCGCAGCGCGGATGCTGCCGGCCAACAGCAGCCCGTCGGCCTCGGGTCTGACGTCGAGGACGGTCGTCAGATCCGGCGTGACCAGCGGGCGCGAGCCCTCGACATAGGGCCTCACAACGAGACCGCCGGGCGAGGCGACAATGGTCTGCAGCTGGTGTTCCAGGAGCAAAACCCGCACCGGCGTTTGTGCGGACGCCCGCGCGACGCAACCCACCAAGCACGCGACGACAACCACGATCCAGCCACACGGCCGGCTGGGCCCCGGGTGCAAGCGCAAGCGCGACGCTAAAGGCCCAGCAGGCGCCCGAAACGGAGATTTCGTCACAACAAGCGGGGATGCTCGCTCGCCGGCGCCCCGCCCAGGTAGGCGTGCGCCTTCGGGGTGGCGCGCCGCCCGGCGGCTGTGCGGGCGACGAAGCCTATTTGGATCAAGTACGGCTCAACGACATCGACCAAGGTCTCCTCGTCTTCGTTGAGACTGGCCGCCAGGGCTGCAATGCCGACGGGACCGCCGCCATACTGCTCGACGAGTACGCGGAGAAAGCTTCGGTCTAAGGGGTCCAAACCCAGCCGGTCGATGCGCTCCAATTCCAGCGCAGCGCACGCGACCTCGCGCGTAATGGTTCCCTCCGAACGCACGAGCGCAAAATCTCGGACGCGCCGCAACAAGCGGTTGGCGATGCGCGGTGTCCCCCGTGCGCGCGAGGCGATTTCGTGAGCGCCGCCGTCGTCAATCGGAACTCCCAGGACACCGGCCGAGTGGGTCACGATGGTGCGCAGGTCCTCGACGCCGTAGTAATCGAGGCGGTGCACGATGCCGAAGCGCTCGCGCAGCGGCGCGGTCAACATGCCGGGGCGCGTCGTGGCACCGATGAGGGTGAAGTGTTTGAGCGTAATCTTGATCGTCTTGGCGTAGGCGCCCTTGTCCACCATGAAATCGATCGCGAAATCTTCCATTGCCGGATAGAAGAATTCTTCCACCACCCGGCTTAAGCGGTGGATCTCATCGACAAAGAGGACGTCGCCGCGTTCCAGGTTGGTCAGGATGCCGACGAGGTCGCCGGGCCGCTCCAAGGTCGGCCCGGATGCCTGCCGAAACGTCGCCTCCATTTCCCGAGCGATAATGTTGGCCAAAGTGGTCTTCCCGAGACCCGGAGGGCCGTGCAGCAGGATATGGTCGAGCGGCTCGCCGCGGCGTTTGGCGGCCTCGATGGAGATTTTGAGATTCTCGACCACGTCGCGCTGGCCGACATAGCGGTCGAAGCGCGTTGGGCGCAGCGTGACCGTGATGATCTCATCTTCGATCGTCTCCCCGGCGTGCACCACCGGGTGGACCGGCGCGCCGAGGTCCCGCCGCTGAGGCTCCGGCTCGCCCGCGTCACCGCGCACAGTCGTCTTGCGCGGCATTTAGGGGCTCCCGTTGCGGCGGGCGGCGGGGCTATGTTGCTGGCGCCGATAGATTTCGGTCAAAAGCTCCTCGGCGCTGGTCAGGCTGCCGTTTGTGGCCAGCGCCTCGCGTGCCATGCGCTCGGCCTCAGCGCGGCGGTACTGCAGCTGAAGGAGCACCTCAATGGCCTCCGCGACAAAGTCCGGGGTTGTCTGTGTCCGCGCCGCCGCCGACCCGCCTTGGATGAGGCCAAAACGGGCCACCTTTCCCTGCAGCTTCGCGATGATGTCTTTGGCCTTTTGGTCGCCGATACCCGGCAGCCGGCGCAAGCTGGCCTGGTCACCCTCGTCGATAAAGCGCGCGATCTCCGCCATCGGGAGCGAAAACGCCTTGACCGCCGTCTTCGGGCCGACGCTGGCGACGGTAATGAGTGCTTGAAAAAACTCGCGTTCGACGGCGTTCGTAAATCCAATGTACATGGGAAGAGCACGGTTGCCGTCGATCTGCAGGTACGCGTAGATCTCCAGCCGGACCGGCTGCCCCACGGCGACATCCGCCAATTTGTCCGCCACACAGCGGGGTAGGAGAATCGGGTACGTGAGCCCACCGGCGGCCACCAAGACGCCCTCCTCGGTCTTCTCCTGCAGCGTTCCCTCGATGCGCGAAAACACTCAGCCTCCCCGGCGCCGCGCGTGAGCGATTGCCAGCGCCAAGGCATCGGTTACGTCAGACGGGCCCGGACGCCTGCGCAATCGCAGGGCTTGGACGACAAGAGCCGCCACCTGCTGCTTGCTCGCCGCGCCGTTGCCGGCCAGCGCTCGTTTGACGGCGCTCGCCGAGTAGTGGTAAACGTGAAGGTGGGCCGCGGCCGCGGCACAGAGCAGGGCGCCGCGCGCATGAGCCATGAGAATCGCCGTCCGCGGATGGCCGGTCCGCGAAAAGACCTCCTCGACGACCATCACCTCGGGCCGGTGCGTTCGGATCACCTCGCCCAAGCTGCGTTCCAAGTCCGCCAGGCGATGCTCGATGGCCGACGCCCGGCGAGGAGAAATCACGCCGCCTTCAACCAGACGTATCCGACCGGCGCGGGATTCAATGACCCCGTACCCCGTGGAGTGGAGGCTGGGATCGACGCCCAGGATCCTCACGGTTTCGGGCCTCCCAGGTAGACGACAACGGCGCTGCCGGGCGGCACGCTGGCACCCGCAGTGGGATCGGTGCCTCCGACGGGCGCGTCCGGGCGGCTGCCCGGTACGACGATGATCCGAACGACGCGCAGCCCCAAGTTGGTGAGGGCTGCCTGCGCGTCCGCCAGACTCATCCCGATCACGTTCGGCATGACGACGGCGGCTGGTCCGGACGCGGCCGGAGCAGGCGAGCTCGAGGCTTGCGGCTGCGGGGATGCTGGAACTTGTGAGACGACGATGTTGACCGCTGTTCCCTGTGGGACCTGTGTCTGAGCAGACGGGTCTTGCCCGATGATCATGCCTGGACTCGTGTCGGTCACGGAGGCATAGCCCACGGTTCCCAGAGCAAGTCCGGCTTGCAGCAGGGTATTCCGCGCATCCTGGACGCTCATGCCGACGAGGTCCGGCACGGCGATCGCATTCGGCCCGGCGCTGATGTCGGCCGTCACGGTCGAGCCTGGCGGAACGGTGGCGCCAGCAGCCGGCTCCTGGTCGATAACGGTGCGCGCGGGAATCTCCGGGCTGGGGACAATCGCGGTGGTGAGTTTGAGACCAAGCCGGCGCAAGGTCGCAGCAGCCTGATCCAGAGGCAGCGACACGATATTGGGCACGCTGACCAAAAGCGGACCCAGACTGGGCAGGAGGATAACGGTATCACCCTTCGTCAGCGTACTGCCCCCGACAGGATCAGTGCGGGCGACGAGCCCGGGCTGTACGGTCGCCGAGTGAACGCCCGGGCCGGTGCGACTGCGTAAGCCCAGGGCCCCCAAGGTTTGAGAGGCGGTCTTGACATCCTCGCCGGACACGTCCGGTATCACGATCGCAGCCGGCCCGGTGCTCACGTACATGGTGACGCGTTCGCGGGGTTGCACGGGGGAGCCGGCGGGCGGTTGCGTCCCGTCCGCCAAACCGGCGGCGACATCCGGGTCTGGCCGCGTCACCAACGTGACATCCTCGATCCCCACGTCGTGCAAAGCGGTGAGGGCGTCCAGCTGCGACTTACCCGCGACATCCGGGACGACCAGCTTGCGTGAAGTTCCCTCACGCACGGCGAAGATAGCAAAGAGCGCCACGAAGGCGACGACCAACGAGGCTCCGAGCACGGTTGCACGATGCAGGTTCCAGCGTGGCTCGAGCAGGACCGCGTGCCGGGGTCTGTCCTCGTGCACGGCCCCGGCGCGCCGGCGGAGGACCGCGGTCTGCGTCGGATCCTCCGGTACGCCGTTATCCGGACGGTGCTCGTCCCGGCTGCACCGGCGCAGCGCGGCCAAGGCTTCCCCAGCGCTTTGAAAGCGTGCGGCTGGGTCCTTCTCGAGCAGTTTCATCACGATGTCGCGCAATGCGGGCGTTACGGTGATGCCGTACGTCGTCGGGTCGGGCACGGCTGCGTTGAGGTGGCCCATAGCGACGCCGAGCGCGGTCTCGGCAACGTAGGGGCACCGTCCGGTCAGCATTTCGAAGAGAACGACGCCCAGGCTGTAAAGGTCGGAGGCCGGCCCCAAAGCCGCTCCCAAGAGTTGCTCTGGGGAACAATACGGTACCGAGCCCATCACCGTATCGGCATGCGACAACGTTCCGGCGGTGACCGCCCGCGCGATGCCGAAATCCGTCACCCGGACGACGTCGTCATGCGTGATGAGAATGTTGGATGGTTTGACGTCGCGATGCAAAAGGTCGGCTCGGTGTGCGGCGGCCAGCGCGAGGCAAATCTGGACGGCATACCGGACAGCCACGGATTCCGGCAGCCTGCCCTGGCGGGCCAGGAGAGCCGCCAACGTTTCACCCGGGACGTACTCTTCGACGATGTAGTGCGACCCCTGGACTTCACCCACGTCGTACGTCGTCACGATGTTGGGATGCGACAGCCTGGCTGCGGCACGCGCTTCGTCATAGAAGCGGTGCACAAATGACGGATCGGCGGCGTGGTCCGGCCGCAGGATCTTGACGGCAACCTGACGGCGCAGGAGCAGATCGTATCCGCGGTAGACGACCGCCATGCCGCCTTCACCGACGACGGCGTCCAGGCGATAGCGATTGTTGAGAATCGTCTCGGTCACGGGTACACCGGGAGGGCTGCGGCGAGAATATGGCGTGCGACAGGGGCGGCAGCAACGCCTCCATAGCCGGCGTCTTCGACGACGACCGCAACCACCAAGCGCGGATCGTCGGCCGGAGCAAAGCACGCAAACCACGCATCCGGCGGACCACCCGGATGCGTCGCCGTGCCCGTCTTCCCGGCAACCGTCACCCCGCGCAGCTGGGCCGCCGTCCCCGTGCCATAGCGGACGACCGCTTCCATGAACGAGCGCACGTCGTCAGCGGTTTGCGGCGCGATCGGCCGGCCCCACGCGACCGGTATCGTCCGCAACGCTGGCCGGCCGGGCACCTGAATCTGCTTCACGAGCCAGGGGCGCATCAAAACGCCGCGGTCTGCAATCGTCGCGGCGATCAGGGCAATCCGCAGGGGCGTGACAGCCAAGCTCGCCTGGCCAAATGCCATTTGTGCCAGCTCCGACGGGGAGACGGTGTCGGGCTCCGGCACCTCATCTTTGGCGACCGCCACCGGGAGGTTCATGTCGTCGCCGACGTGGAAGCGCTTCAGGTAGTCGTAGAACGTTGGGACGCCGAGCGCAACGCCGATCTGGGCGAAGTCAACGTTGCTGGAGTAGGCAAAGGCATTGACGAGCGGCTGGACCCCGGTCGCTTCATGCTCCGCATTGTGCAGTGTAAAACCGCCGATGGTGAAGTATCCCGGGTCGTTGAACGTGCTCTGGGGCGTGAACGCGCCGCTGTCGAGGGCCGCGCTGGCGGTCACCATCTTAAACGTCGATCCCGGCGGATACACCCCCTCCAGGGCCCTGTCGAGTAGCGGTGCGTCCGACTGAGAACGCAGCGTATTCCAGACCGCGGCCAGCCTGTTCGGATTGTAGCTGGGGTGACTGACGGCGGCCAAGATTGCTCCGGAACGCGGATCCAGGACGACGACCGCGCCGCGAGCCCCGGCTGGGAAGGCTTGGTCGGCAATGGAGGCAATGTCACGGCGCAGCGTCAGGACGATGCGGGCGCCGCCTTGTCCGGCCGCGGGCGTGCTCCCTCCGAAGAGACGGCCCAACTGGGTCTCCTCGCTTGTGCCCGGGGGGGCCAGAAACGGATCGAGGGCCGCCTCGAGTCCCGACTCGCCATAACGCGTCGAGGAGTAACCGATGATCTGAGCCAGAGCCGGACCTGCGTCGTAGACCCGCCGGCTGCCGACGCTGCGGGCGAGAGGCTGACCCGCCGCATCCAGCAACTCCCCGCGCAACGCGATGCTCTGGGCGCGCCGTGGATCTCCGGGGTGTGCCGCAATTGCGGACCGATCCAGGAGTTGGATCCGCGCTTCTTGCCAGGCTACGATTGCGAAGACGGCAACGAACGCGTACCCGACTACCAAAATCCGGCCGCGCATGGCGCTCACCCGACGGCCAGTTGCGGGCGGACGCGATCCTGGAGGGGACGAACGGCAATGGGTTGGCTCGTCTGGGCGGCGAGGGCAAGGCACAGAGCGCGGACGGTATCCAGCGAGGTGAGACACGCGACGCCACTTTCCAACGCGGTATGCCGGATACGAAAGCCATCGCTCTGGGCATTGGCGGTGGGATTGGCGTTGTTGACGACCAAGTCGACATCGCCGCTGCGGATGACGTCGAGCACGTGGGGCGACCCCTGGGCGATTTTGTTGACGCGCTCCGCCTCCAGACCGCGCTCTCGGAGATAGTGCCACGTTCCGGACGTTGCAAGCAGCCTGAACCCCATGCCGGCAAGATTGCGCGCCACGGAGAGAGACTCTTCCTTCTCGTGATCCGCGATCGAGAGGAGAATGCGCCCTCCCGGCGGCGGCAGATGCAGGCCGCTGCCTACCAGAGCACGCAGCAGCGCATCCGAGAACGTGTCGGCGATTCCCAACACCTCGCCGGTTGACTTCATCTCCGGTCCAAGGAGCGTCTCGATGCGGCGCAGCTTGGAGAAGGAAAAGACGGGTGCCTTCACCGCCACAAAGTCGGGTGCCGGGCCAAGACCGGCGGGCAGACCCGTCTCGGACAAGGTCGCGCCGAGGGCAATCGCCGTTGCGGCGGCAACCAGCGGTACGCCGGTCAGCTTGGCGATGATGGGGACGGTCCGGCTGGCGCGAGGGTTGGCTTCGATGACGTAGAGGCGGTCGTCCTGAACAATGTACTGGACGTTGAGGAGACCGCGGATGCCCAGACCTCGCGCCAACTGCTCGGTCACCCGGGCGATGTGCTCCTGAAACTCCCGGGAGATGCTTTGGGGGGGATAGACCGCCATCGAGTCGCCGGAGTGGATCCCCGCGCGCTCGATGTGCTCGAACACGCCGGGTATGCACACCTCGCGTCCGTCGCACACCGCGTCGACTTCGACTTCGGTGCCGGGCAGAAATTTGTCAACCAGCAAGGGCGTGTCCGGCCCGACGGATGGGGCGCTCTTGGCATAGCCTGCCAGTTGCGCCTCGTTGTAGACGATTTCCATACCCCGCCCACCCAAGACGTACGAGGGGCGCACGAGAACCGGGAAACCCAGCCAGCGGGCAATCTCGCGCGCCTTGCGGAAAGACGATGCAGCCCGCCCCGGCGGCCGCAAGAGTCCCAGGCGCTCCAGCAGCTCGTCGAACTTTCTCCTGTCCTCGGCCTCGTCGAGAGCCGTCTGCGCGGTGCCCAGCACCGGGATGCCGCGCCGGGCAATGTCGCGGGCCAGATTAATCGGCGTCTGCCCCCCGAACATGAGGAGAACGCCGCGCGCCTGCGTGGCGCGGACGGCTTCTTCGACTTCGTCGGCACACGGCGGCTCGAAGATCAAGATGTCGGAGATGTCAAAATCGGTGCTGACCGTTTCCGGGTTGTTGTTGAGCATGACCGCCGCGCTGCCGCTCCTGCGCAGCGCCCACGCAGCATGGACGCACGAGTAGTCAAATTCGATGCCTTGCCCAATCCGAATCGGCCCGCTGCCGACCACAACGACGGCGGGCTGGCCGGGAGAGCGCAGCTCGTTCTCTTCTCCCGGCGAGGCGTAGTAGTACGGCGAGCGGGCTGGGAATTCGCCAGCCGCCGTATCCACCATCTTGTAGGATGCTCCGGCTAGGCGGCACGCTTGACGTACGGCGCCCGCGGGTGCTTGGCTCAGACGTGCGATTGTACTCTCGGCATAGCCTGCACGCTTGGCCTGGTGCCAGACAGCGTGGGGCTGGCCGGGCCGACCGTCACCGCCGCCGGTGTGACGGAGATCGTCCTCCAGCCGAACGAGCGCCTCAAGTTCCCATAGCCAAAACGGGTCGATGCCGCTGCGGCGCGCCAGATCCTCCACCCGGGCGCCGCGGCGCAGGCATTCGGCGAGCACGAATAACCGCTCGTGAGTCGCCCGCCGGACGACCTCCTCGAGCTCGTCGTCGCTCCAGCGCTCGAACGAACCGCCCGTCAGACTGTCGCGGCCGATATCCAGGCCGCGGATTGCCTTGAGCAAGGCCTGGCTGAACGTGCGGCCGATGGCCATCACCTCGCCGGTCGACTTCATCTGGGTGCCCAACCGGGTGTCGGCCAGGGGAAACTTATCAAACGGCCAGCGCGGAATCTTGACGACGCAGTAGTCCAGTGCGGGTTCGAACGCCGCCTTGGTGACGCCGGTGACGGGATTGGGTAAGTTCCGCAAGCGTCGCCCAAGGGCGATCTTCGCCGCGATCTTGGCAATCGGGTAGCCGGTCGCCTTGCTTGCCAGTGCCGACGAGCGCGAGACCCGCGGGTTGACTTCGATGACGTGGTATGCATCACTGGCCGGATCCAGGGCAAATTGAATGTTGCAGCCGCCTTCGATACGCAGAGCGCGTATGATGTTGATCGCTGCGCTGCGCAGCCGCTGGTAGTCCCGATCGGACAGCGTCTGTGACGGCGCAACGACGATCGAGTCGCCGGTGTGAATGCCGACCGGATCGATGTTCTCCATGTTGCAGATCGTCAGGCACGTATCGTCGGCGTCACGCAGGACTTCGTACTCGATCTCTTTCCAGCCCAGAAGCGAGGACTCGACGAGAACCTGATGGATGATGCTGGCGGCCAGTCCGGCGCGCACGACCGCCAGCAGCTCCGGCTCATCGTGGACCAGGCCGCCACCCGTACCGCCCAGCGTATACGCAGGCCGCACGACGAGCGGAAATCCGGCTTGCCGTGCAAACGCCAGCGCCTGCTCGGGCTGGGTGACCACGGCGGATGCCGGTACCGGTTCGCCCAGCTCGGTCATCGCCTGCTTGAAGCGCTGGCGGTCTTCGGCCAGGTGAATCGTCTCCAGGGGCGTTCCCAAAAGCCGGACGCCGAAGCGCTCCAGGGCGCCGCGGCGCGCGAGCTCGACCGCCAGATTGAGTCCGGTCTGTCCTCCCAGCGTCGCCAGAATGGCATCCGGGCGCTCGCGCTCGATGATCGCCTCGACGTATGCCGGCACAAGGGGTTCAAGGTACACTGCATCCGCGATGTCCGGGTCGGTCATAATGGTGGCGGGGTTGGAATTGACGAGCACGACCCGTACATTCTCCTCGCGCAACGCCCGGCACGCCTGGACGCCGGCGTAGTCGAACTCGGCCGCCTGACCGATGACGATCGGACCTGATCCGATCACGAGGACGGACCGCACCCCGGCGTTCACGACGGCCGCTCCCTCGCCGCGCGCACCTGCGCCACAAAATCCGACAAGACATGCCGGGCGTCGCGCGGCCCGGGCGCCGCCTCGGGATGGAACTGGACCGAGGCGATGGGCAAGTGACGGTGACGCAAGCCCTCGTTCGTGCCGTCGTTGAGGTTGACCATTGTCTCCTCGACGCACGCCGGCAGCGTACGGGCGTCCACCGCGTAGCCGTGGTTTTGCGTCGTGATGATGACCTCGTTGGTCCGGCAATCCAACACCGGCTGATTGGCGCCGCGGTGGCCGTACTTCAGCTTGAAGGTCCGGGCTCCCAGTGCTTGCGCGAGCAGTTGGTGCCCCAGGCAGATCCCGAAGATGGGCAGGCTGTCCGCCGCGCGCTCGATCGTCGTGCGCAGCGTTGCGACAGCGCGCTCCAATTCAGCCGGATCGCCCGGACCATTGCTGACGACGAGCCCATCCAGCCGCAGTGCCAGAATATCATCCGTTTCGTAGCTGCCCGGCACGTCTACCACCGTTGCGTTGGCCCCCTTCAGGCAGCGGGCGATCTCGGCTTTTGCGCCATAATCGAGAAGTCCGATCCGAACAGACCCGTGGCCATGAGCCGCGAGAGCGGTCGGGGCGACCGTCTCAACCAGAGCCGGTGTATCGAGCGGGCAGCGCAGATAGGACTGTAATGCATCGGCTGCATTTGCAACCGCGGCCTCGCCGACCGCAAGGACCGCACGCATCGTCCCGGCTTCGCGCAGCCGGGTGACAAGAGCCCTGGTATCCACGCTTTCCAGCGCCCGCACCCCGCTTGCGGCAAGCCAGCCCGCAACGTCTCCCTGGCCGCGGTGATGACTGGGATGGCGGCTCACGCGTTTGAAGACCGCTCCGGCGGCGCAGAGTGTCGGGTGCTGGCGGACCGCTGGGTCGATCCCGTAATTGCCGATCAGCGGGTAGCAAAAAACGAGAATTTGGCCCGCATACGATGGATCCGTGAGAGCCTCTTCGTAACCGGTCATCGCCGTCGTAAACACCGCTTCCCCGCGGGCGAATCCATCCGGACCGATTCCGTCGCCGTCGTAGAACGTGCCGTCGGCCAAAATGAGACGTGCCGGGCGAGTCACGGCATCCCTCGTACGGTATTCGCCACGCCCCTGCTGTGCGGGGCTCCGGCATACATGAGAACGTGCCCGCCGACAACGGTCAGGGCGGGTTGCACCGTGAACGTCCAGCCGGCAAACGGGGTGACCTTGCCTCGGGATCGGAAAGCGGACGGGTCGACAACCCACGGCCGGTTGAGGAAAAGTCCGGTGATGTCGGCCGGGGCGCCGGGTGCCAAACTACCGCCGGGAACCCCCAACAGGCGCGCAGGATGAGCGGAAAAATTGGCCACCATGGCCGTCAGGGGCACGTCCGGGAGGGCCGCAAAGGTTGCACCCACGGCGGTCTCCAGGCCGCTGAAACCCGGACAGGCGCACGACACGGGGCCTTCCTTCTCATGGCGTGCATGCGGCGCATGGTCGCTGGCGAAGATGGTAATCGTACCCTCCGCGACGGCGCGCTTCAGCGCATCCCTGTCGGTTGCCGGCCGCAAGGGAGGGTTGACGCGCATGCCGGCTGCAAACCCCTCCAGCGCCTCGTCCGTGCAGAGCAGGTGGTGCGGGGTCACTTCGGCGCTGACATCGACGCCGATCGATCGTGCCCAGCGCAGCACATCCACCGTCATGGCCGTGCTGACGTGACATATGTGCCAACGCTTGCGGGTGGCGCGGGCGACGAGCACCTCGCGTGCGGCCACGGCGGCCTCCGCGAGAGCCGGCGCTCCCGGTAGTCCCAGACGATCGCTGACCTCCCCTTCGTGCATGACCGCATCATCGAAACTGGGATCGTGACAGTGGGAGAGAAACGCCTGCGGGATGGCGGCTGCATATCGGGCGGCGTTGTAGAGAGCGCGCAGCGACGTGGTCGTGGCCCCGTCGTCCGAGAATGCAACCGCACCCGCCGAGGCCATCCCCAGCAAGGGAGCCAGCTGGCAGCCGTTACGCCCTTGGGTCACGGCACCGATGGCATAACAGCGCACGCCTCCCGCGGCCCGGGCGTCGCGCAAGAAGGCGGTCACACGCTCCGGAGTGTCCAAGGCAGGGCGGGTGTTGGGCATCGCAGCAACGGCCGTGAAGCCGCCGGCTGCCGCCGCCGCCAAACCGCTGGCAATTGTCTCCTTATGGGAGTCGCCCGGCTCGCGCAGGTGCACGTGGGGATCGATAAATCCCGGGCACAGCACCATGCCGGCGCAATCGACCCTCTCGCAGGCGGCGTCGCTCTCCGCGGGCGCCCGGTCAAGCAGCGCTGCGATCCGCCCTCGGCGGATCACGACCGTCCGGATGGCATCCAATTTCAGCGACGGATCGACGACGCGCCCGCCGACCAGGTCGCAGTTGGGTTCAAGATTGTGGTTGCCCGCCTTCATGCCGCATGCTCGCGGTCGGCGTGCCCAAGGGTGCGTTCGAGAGCCGCCATGCGTACGTAGACGCCGTTTTCGACCTGGTGTGCGATACGGCTGCGCTCGGCGGCGACGAGCTCGGGGGCAAGTTCCAGGCCGCGGTTGACGGGTCCCGGATGCATCAGGATCGCGTGCGGCGCCATGGCCTGGCTGCGCTGGAGCGTCAGACCGTAGGCCCGCGCAACGTCATCCGCCGGAGGCAGCTCACCGTGCGTGCCTCGTTCGATCTGCAGTCGCAGCATGATGACGGCGTCTGCACCGGGTAAGGCCGCCTCCAGGTCGCTCGTGCATGCGGCAAATCCCCACGCCGGCTGCGACGGCAGCAGCAGCGGGGGCCCGCACAGGACCACGTCTGCACCCAGAAGGTGGGCGGCCTTGGCACTCGAGCGTGCCACGCGGCTGTGGGCGATATCGCCGACGATGAGCACGCGCCGTCCGGTCAGATCGCCAAACTCTT
Organism: bacterium; assembly: GCA_902812405.1. GTDB lineage: Bacteria > Vulcanimicrobiota > Vulcanimicrobiia > Eremiobacterales > Eremiobacteraceae > CADDZI01. Next base: position 14,256 of record CADDZI010000006.1, read on the forward strand.
CGACCAGCGTCAGTGCATCGGCCAGCCCTTGCGTGGGATGGGCGTGTGCGCCATCGCCGGCGTTGTGCACCGATCCGGGAAAGTGACGCGCCAGGAGGTGGGGAAAGCCAGCTTCGCGGTGCCGCACGACGACGGCGTCGGCACCGATGGCCCGCAAGGTCCGCATTGTATCCTCAAGCGACTCGCCCTTTCGCAGCGACGACTCCTCACTGCGAAAATCTAGCCAAACGGCGCCCAGACGCTGTGCCGCCACGGCGTAACTGGTTGCCGTGCGCGTGCTGGGTTCGAAGAACATGCCGACGACGATCCGGCCGCGCAGCCGCAGGCCTTGGTTCGGCACGCCGGCTTTGAATTGACGAGCCCGCGATACCAAGGTCTCGACAAACGGCCGTTGTGCACCGTCGAGGTCAAGCAGGTGGCAAGCCGTCGTCACGCTCGTTCCAAAATGACGACCCGGTCGGAAGGGGACGGGTCGCGGCCGATGTTTACCTGGATGTGCTCGCTGCGTGAGGTCGGGATGAAACGGCCGGCATAGTCGGCTTGGATGGGCAATTCGCGAAGGCCGCGATCGACTAACACGCACAGGCGCACGACGCGCGGTCGCCCGAGGTCGGTGAGAGCGTCCAGGGCTGACCGCACGGTGCGCCCGGTGTAGAGAACGTCGTCAATCAGCACGACGTCCTTGTTCGTGATGTCCATACCGATGTCGGAGTCAGGCATGTCACGTGCCACATCGTCGTCGCGGTAGATCGTCACATTCAGGAAACCAAGCCCGGGCGCGGATCCCGCCCGCTCGCGGATGTGGGCCGCAATGCGGTGCGCCACGTTCTCCCCGCCCTTGCGAATGCCGATCAGCACCAGGTCCGGCCCCGCGCCGGCCGGTTCGATGATTTGACACGCCAGGCGCTCGATCGTTCGTTGCACGTGGGCAGCCGAAAGGACGACCCGCTTTTCCCGCAGGGTCGTTGCCTGTCCTGATGTCACGTGCTGTCCAGCCCTTTCCCGCGTTGCGGCGCCGCTACAGGGACGCCAGCCGTTCGGAACTGATGGCAAGAGTTGTCCGCAATGCTTCGAGCCGGGCCCTCTCCTTCTCGACGACGCTGGGAGGCGCCTTCTCCAAAAATCCCCGCGAGGCCAGTTTGCGCTCCAGCTCTGCGATCGCCGCCTGCTGCGACGCGATCTCGGAGCGCAGCGCCGACCGCTCGCGCTCGAGGAAGGATGCGTCAACCGGGAGCAACACCTCGACCTGCCCCATGCGCCGCGACAGCGCGTGCGGCGGCCGCACATCACCCGGACCCAGGGCTCGAATGGCGGCCACGCCGGCAAGGGTTCGCAGAATGGCGTTCTCGGCGTTGAGGACTGCCAGAACGTCGCCGGGCGCGCCGGCGACGACGATCTCACGCGGCACCGAGCGCGGCAGCTTCGGGACCGCACGTAGCGACAGCACGGTCTCGACGAACTGCAGGAGCATACCCATCTCATGCCGTGCCCGCTCGTCACGGCGGCCGGCCCGGTCCGGCCAGGGAGCCTGCTCGATGCGCGACTGCGCATGCGGCACGTGTTGCCACAACTCTTCCGTGACGAAGGGCATGATCGGATGGAGAAGTTCCAGAGCCCGGCTCAGCACGTAGGCCAGAACGGGCGCACGCGTCGGACCGCGATCCTTGGCGATCTCGATGTAGACGTCGCACAGGCGGTTCCAGATGAAGACATGCAGCGTGCGTGCCCAGCCGGCAAAGTCGAACGTGTGCGCTGCCTGCTCGACCTCGTGAGCTGCCTCCGCCAGCGCGTCCAGAATCCAGCGGTCGGCCAGGGTCAGGGCCTCTTCGGCAGGCAAAGGCAGGGGCATTTCGGCCGCAGCCAGCGCGGGAAACGTCCCCAGGGCAAAGCGTGTGGCCTGCCAGATCTTGTTGCCGAAACGGCGGGCCGCCTCACAGCGTTCTTGAGAGAACCGCACGTCTTGTCCGGTGTGCATCTGGCTCACGATACCCAGTCGGGTGGCGTCCGCTCCGTAGATGCGCACGAGGTCCATGGGATCGGTTGAGGTCCCGAGCGACTTGCTCATCTTGCGGCCTTGTTCGTCCAAGATCAGCGGTGCAACGAACACGGTCTGAAAGGGCTCGCGCCCCGTAAAGTGCAGACCCATCATCACCATGCGGGCCACCCACAGGAAGATGATCTCGCGGGCGGTGACGAGGAGCTGGGCCGGATACCAGACCGCCAGTTCGCGCGTCTCGTCCGGCCAGCCCAGAATGCCGAACGGCCAGAGAGCGCTGGAGAACCACGTGTCGAGCGTATCCGGAACCTGCGTCAACGTGCGCTCACCGCACACACTGCAGGCGGACGGAGCTGCGGACGCGACCGTGACGTGCTCGTGTGGGCACAGCCACACCGGGAGACGATGGCCGAGCCAAATCTGCCGGGAAACGCACCAATCCCGGATGCGCTCCAGCCAGTCTTCGTAGATGCGGGTGTAGCGTTCGGGAACAAAGCGCACACGACCGCTGCGGGTTGCGTCGAGAGCCGGACCGGCGAGCGGCGCCGTCTTCACGAACCACTGTAAGGAGAGCAGGGGCTCGACCGCCGTGCCGCACCGATAGCACACACCCTGCGCGACGGTGTGTGGCTCTTCCCGTACGAGATAACCGCGCTCCGCCAGCACGTCGCGGGCGAGCCGGCGTGCCGCCGCCCGGTCCAAACCGGCAAAGGACGGCTCGACGTCGGAGGTCATGTGGCCCTCGACGTCAATCACCGAGCGCGCGGGAAGTCCGTGGCGCTCGCCGATGTCGGCGTCTGCCTGGTCGTGCCCCGGGGTGATCTTGAGGGCGCCGGTACCAAACTCACGATCTACGGCCGGATCTGCGATCACGGGGATAGGGGCGGGCGACAGGGGCCGTAGGACACGCCGCCCGATGAGGTGCCGGTATCGGGGGTCGTCCGGGTGAACCGCGACCGCCTCGTCTGCGAAGATCGTTTCGGGCCGCGTCGTTGCAACGACGATCCCGTCGCCGCCGTCGGCATCCGGATATCGAACGAAGACCAGACTGGCCGCCACGTCCTCCCGCTCCACCTCGCTGTCGGAGAGCGTGGAACGGCAGTGCGGGCACCAGTTGACCAGGCGCGTTCCGCGATAGATAAGCCCCTCGCGGTACAAGTCCACGAACACCTTGACGACTGCCCGGCTGAAACCGGCGTCCATCGTGTAGCGGTCGCGCCGCCAATCCGGGCTGAAGCCTAACGCGCGAAACTGCTCGTAGATAATGTGCCCGTACTTCTCTTTCCACGCGGCCGCCCGTTCGCGAAACTTGTCTGGTCCGAGGTCAAAACGGGTCAAACCTTCGGCCGCCAGCTCCTTCTCGATGACATTCTGGGTGGCGATGGCGGCGTGGTCCTGCCCGGGCAGCCAGACGGCGTTGTCCCCGCGCATGCGGTGGTAGCGGGTCAGGATGTCCATGACCGTGTAGGTTGACCCGTGCCCCATGTGGGCGCGCCCGGTAATGTTGGGCGGCGGCATCGGGATGACGAATGGCGGGCGGCTGGGATCGGGCTCGGCGTGGAAGGCGCCCTCGGATTCCCAGCGCCGATACCAGACAGACTCAATGGCCGCCGGGTCGTACTTCTCGAGCAGCGGCTCGCGGGGCAGACTCATGCGGGGATGGCTTTCGGGCGTCCGGCCATCCGCCCTGCGGGGCAAGGGCTAAGCGGGTACGTCCTTTGTTTGACCCGTCGGAATGAGAACCGGCGTCTGCGTCCCGTCAATCACTTCCTTGTTGATGACGCACTTCTTGACGTTGGTCAGGGACGGCAGGTCGTACATGACGTCGAGCATGACTTCTTCCAGAATAGACCGCAGTCCGCGGGCGCCCGTCTTGCGGGCCTGCGCCTTGTGCGCGATGGCCACCAGGGCTTCCTTGGTGAACGACAGCTCGATGCCGTCCATGGCGAAGATCTTCTGGTACTGGCGGACCAGGGCGTTGCGCGGCTCGGTGAGGATACGGCGCAGCGCCAGCTCGTCCAACGGGTCGAGGGTGACGACGATCGGCAGGCGGCCGATGAACTCGGGGATGAGTCCAAAACGCAGCAGGTCCTCCGGCAGGAGAGCCTGGAGGAGGCGGCTGGTCTTCTTCTCGTTCTTGGCCTCAGGCACCGCGCGGAATCCCAGGCTCTGGCTCGAGACGCGGCTTTCGATGATGCGCTCCAGGCCATCGAAGGCGCCGCCGCAGATGAACAGGACGTTGGTCGTATCGATCTGGATGAACTCCTGGTGGGGATGCTTGCGGCCGCCTTGCGGCGGCACGTTGGCCGTCGTCCCCTCCAGGATCTTGAGCAGCGCCTGCTGGACGCCTTCGCCCGAAACATCGCGCGTGATCGACGGATTCTCGCTCTTGCGCGCGATCTTGTCGATCTCGTCGATGTACACGATGCCCTTCTCGGCCCGTTTCACATCGTAGTCGGCGGCCTGAATGAGCTTGAGCAGGATGTTCTCGACGTCCTCGCCGACGTACCCCGCCTCGGTCAGCGAGGTGGCGTCGGCCATCGCCAGCGGTACATCGAGGATTTTGGCCAGCGTCTGCGCCAGGTACGTCTTGCCCGAGCCGGTCGGACCGATGAGCAGGATATTGCTTTTGTGCAGTTCGACGTCGTCGTTGGCCGCAGCATGCGCCGAGTTGATGCGCTTGTAGTGGTTGTAAACGGCAACCGCCAGGCTCTTCTTGGCGCGCTCTTGACCGATGACGTACTGGTTGAGAATGTGGTTGATTTCTTTGGGCTTGGGAATGTTCCGCAGCCGGACGTTCTCATCGACGTTCTTGTAGAGCTCTTCCTCGATGATCTCGTTGCACAGCTCAATGCACTCGTCGCAGATGTAGACGCCCGGGCCGGCAATCAATTTCCGTACCTGCTCCTGCGACTTGCCGCAGAAACTGCACTTGAGTTGTCCCTTCTCGTCGCCGAAACGAAACACGGGCGTGGCGCAATCCTCTCGTGCCGGTTACGAGGCCGGCGGCTTCACGGTCGCGGCTTCCCGCGACTGGCGGTTGATGACCGCATCCACCAACCCGTAGGCAACGGCCTCTTCGGCCGACAAGTGGTAATCGCGGTCGATGTCGCGCTCGATTCGTTCGAGCGGCTGTCCCGTGCACTGCACGTAGATGTTGGCCAGGATGCGTCGCGTATTCAGGAGGTCCCGCGCATAGATTTCGAGATCGGTGGCCTGGCCGCCCACCTGGGAGACCCATGGCTGGTGGATGAGAATCTTCGAGTACGGCAGGGCAAAGCGCTTCCCCTTGGCGCCCCCGGTGAGGAGGATGGAGGCGGCGCTCGCGGCCAGGCCGGCGCAGAAGGTCGCGACGTCGGGCTTGATCAGCTGCATCGTATCGTATATGGCAAGCCCGGCGGTCACGCTTCCGCCGGGGCTGTTAATGTACATCTCAATGTCCTTATCGGCATCTTCCTTTTCCAAGAAGAGAAGCTGGGCAATGACCAGATTGGCCAAGTTATCGTCGATCGGGCCGCCCACAAAGACGATACGCTCCTTGAGGAGCCGCGAAAAGATGTCGAAAGCCCGCTCCCCGCGGGCGGTTTGCTCGACGACCATTGGTACCAAATGTCCCATGATGTCCCTCACGCGCTCTGGGCTGCGACCGTGACCGAAGCGTCGGTCACCTGTGCTTGTTCGACAAGAAACTCCAAGGCCTTGCTGCGACGCACCACGTTGACAAGGGGTCTGAGGCCGGTCGTGGCACGCAATGCCTCCAACACCGCCTTGGGCGAGCGGCGCGACGACCGGGCAAGGAGGGCGATTTCAGCCTCGATGTCGGTACTCGTCGCCTCCAGACCTTCGCGGCGCGCAATTGCCTCCAGGAGGAGGGTGATCCTAACGCGGCGCTCGGCTTCGGCTCGCGCCGCTTCGCGCTCTGCTTGCCTGGCGCCGGCAGGTTGCGGCTCGCCCGGCACGTCATGGCCGCTGTGCGCGTGCTCGTCCGCATCGGCGATCAGATTGTCGATCTCGCGCTCGACGAGCACACCCGGCAGCGGCACGTCGGGGTGTGAAGCCAAAAGCGTCTCAATGACCTGGCGCTGCATATCGCGGCGGGCACGCGCCGCAGCCGCGGCCTCCAGTCGCGCCCGCAGGTCGTCGCGCAGTTCGGCCAGAGTCTGCCGGTCGGAGACACTGCGTGCAAATTCATCGTTGGCTTCGGGCAGAACAAGCCGCTTGATCTCGTGGACGGTGATGGTGAACTGCACCGTCTTGCCGGCGACGTCGTGCACCGGGTACTCCTGCGGAAGCGTCACGTCCACGACGCGCGTTTCCCCCACCCGTTGGCCATACAAGCCTTCGGCCAGACCGGGGAGCAGACGATCCGGCCTCACCTCGGTCGTATGGTTGACGGCATGCGCGCCCTCCACAACCCGGCCCTCGATGCGTCCCTCGTAGTCGAGCGTGACGTAGTCGCCCTCGGCAACCTCGCCCTCCTCGACCGGTTCCAGCACGGCGGCTTGCCTGCGCAGCGCCTCAAGGCTCCGCTCAACGTCCTCTTCGGTGACTCCGACCGGCGGACGCCGCACGGGAATACCCTTGTACTCTCGCAGCGTGACCTCCGGACGGACGCTGACGCGCGCGCGTGCCCGCACGCCGTGCTGGGCGCCGTACGGCGCGTCGACGTCAAACTGCGGACGGTCCATCGGCTCGAGCTGATGTTCCGCCAGGGCGCGCTCGTAGGCTGCGGGCAGGACGTCCTCAACGGCTCGGGCGTCGAGGGTCTCGCTGCCAAGCTGCTTTTCCACGATTGCACGCGGCACGTGCCCGGTGCGAAAACCAGGCCACCGGAAGCGAGACGCGGCTGTGCGCAGCGCCGCTTCCCGGGCGCGCGCGAATTCCTCGGGCGATACGACGATCTCGAGTTCGACGTCGGTGGGCGTTAGTCTGCGCAGCACGGCCATGCCGGAATGCGCTTCGCCCGGGCGCCCGCGCTCCCCCTTTGGCGTGCACTGGCGCACCCCATGGAGCAGGCGATGCACGCATCAGTTGCGATTTTCCGGGAGTGCGGCAGGGAGGTCCTTGTGGACGAAAGACGACAAGCGGAAGACGAGATTCGAACTCGCGACCCTCGCCTTGGCAAGGCGATGCTCTACCGCTGAGCTACTTCCGCATTCTTGCACGCGCGGCCGTGACACGTGTCCCGGCTCGATTTTTTCGCGATTTCCCGGCTTATCCTTGCGGGGGATCGAGCCCTGCGGCCGCGAACCAGCGGCCTATGACTGACGGGGCGCTCGTCGGTACCTTGCTGACAGTGGGCGGGGCTTTCTACTTGACCGTCGTCCTCTGGGCGACGGCGTCGAGCGTTCGCGAGTCCAAGGCCAACACCCCGCCCGACGAACACGCATAACAGGTCGCCCCCGCGTCGCGGCGGTCCCAGCCGCACCCTGAGACCTGGGCACGAGAGGAGTCGAACCTCCACGGGTTTCCCCACCGGATTCTAAGTCCGGCGCGTCTGCCGATTCCGCCACATGCCCGCAAGCGCCGTGTTTCTGTATCGGCAGTCGTCAGTCCGTTTCGGACCGCACGTGGATGAGATTGCGAACGGCGCCGTCGGGAGACGCCAAACGGGCCAACAGGTCGGCCGAACGCCACTCGTCGTCGCTGGCAACCACGCCGTGCAGGAGCAGTGTGTCCCCGACCGCATCCACCCAAATCGCTCTCCGTGAGAGAATGGGATCGGCGGCAAAGGTATCTCGTAGGCGATCGGCGACGGAGGGATGGACCGCAAAGGGAGCCGTCATGCGCCGGGCCCAGCGTCCGGCATTCGCGGATGCCGTCGCCAGGCCACGCGCTGCCCGCCGCCCGGATCGCAGGGCCGCCTCCTGCAACGTCAGCCAATTTCTCCCCGCCCTCCGGCCCAGCTCCCGGCGGGCCAGGGCGGGTGCGGCATAGTATCCTGCGGCAACCCCCAAGGTTGCGGCCGCAACAAGTCCCCAAACGGCTCGTGAGGTCATCGGTGTCCGTACAGACGGATGCGGAGGGAGCGGCGCGTGCGTCGTGAGGGACTTGAACCCACAACCAACGGATTAAGAGTCCGCTGCTCTACCATTGAGCTAACGACGCTCCTCGCGCCGGTGTCATTCCTTCGCCGCCGGACGGCGGATTCTTGCCGAGTTCGGCCGCCTGCGTCGCACGTGGTCACGCGCCGACGACAGGCTCGCCGTCGCAGGGACGTGAACGTGCCGCCCATGCTGACCGAGGCCCCGCCCGGAGCGGTCCGCACCGCGTCCGGCACCGGAGCGACGCCGGTGATGACGCTGCGTCTCTTCTTGGTCGCGTCGACCGTCATGGTCGGCATGATCATGGCAATCATCGACGCCTCCATCGTCAACGTTGCGCTGGATACGATGGCCGGCAACCTGGGAGCCTCGATTGATGAAATCGGCTGGGTTGCAACCGGCTACCTGCTCTCCAACGTCGTTATCATGCCCCTCAACGGCTACTTGACGGCGGTCTTGGGCCGGCGCAACTTCTATGCCGCGTGCGTGGCCATCTTTACCGTCGCATCCTTTCTGTGTGGGACCGCGACGAGCGTCTGGCAGCTGGTCGCCTACCGCGTCCTGCAGGGCATCGGCGGAGGAGCATTATTGCCCACAGCGCAGGCGATCATGTTCGAATCCTTTCCGCCGGAGCGGCGGGGACAGTCCATGGCGCTCTTCGGCCTGGCCGCCATGGTCGGTCCCGCTCTTGGACCGACGCTCGGCGGGTATATCGTCCAGAATTACAGCTGGCCTTTGATCTTCTTCATTAACATTCCGCTTGGGATTCTGGGCTTCTTCATGACCCTGGCCTTCATCGAAGACCCGGCATACATCAAAAAGCCTGAGCGCTCCGCTGACTGGATTGCCATGACCGCCATGATCGTCGGGATCGCTTCCCTGCAGTACGTCTTGGAGCGCGGTCAGCACGACGACTGGTTCAATTCTCCGGCCATCCTCGCGCTGTCGGCGGCCGCCGTGGCGGGCATCGGCTACTTCATCTACCGCGAGCTGCGGGATCCGCACGCCTTCGTCGACCTGCGGGTCTTCCGCTACCGCTCGTTCAGTGTCGGCAATCTGGTCGGTGTCGTGACCGGGTTCGGCTTGTTCGGCTTGACGCTCATCATTCCGCTGTTTTTGCAAATCTCGCTGGGCTTCGATGCCTGGCAGACCGGGCTGGCCTTACTACCGGGTGCACTCGCAACCGCGGTCGGCATGCCCATTGCGGGCCACTTGGTCAACCGCGTCGACGGACGGTACCTCATTGCGTTCGGGCTTGGCCTATCCGGTATCGCAGCCTGGTGGATGGGATCCTTCACGCAGTATGCGGGGTACTGGGATATCTTCTGGCCGCGAGCCCTGCAGGGATTCGCGATGGGCTACATCTTCGTGCCCCTTTCCACCATCATGCTGACCCCGATCCCGCGCAGCGCTCTGACACATGCAACCGGCCTCTCGACGCTGATCCGTCAGCTGGGCGGGAGTTTCGGCATCGCGATCCTGACCACGCTGCTCGTGTGGCGTGAAAAGTACGTCTTCTCCAATCTCACCGCCCAGGTCACGCCGTCACGCTACCCGGTCCACGCGTTTCTCCTGCAAACCGGCTTGCCCATCGATCCACTGCACGAGTTGGCCCTCATGCTGCAGGGCGATGCAACCCTGATTTCCTTCAACTTCCTCTTTCGGCTGTCCGCGCTTGTCTTCTTTGCCTCGGTACCGTTGGCATGGGCGTTGCCGCGGGTCGCCGTCATGGGGCGGCCGTCGGTCGGTCTGGCCGAGTGAGGAGGACACTCCGGCCTGTGCCCCGCCTGAGAATCGAACTCAGACCTGCCGGTTAAAAGCCGGATGCTCTGCCATTGAGCTAGCGGGGCGCACGCGGTGTGCCGATGGATGCAGCGCGCCTAGAGGGTCTCGAACCCCCAACCTTCGGGTTCGAAGCCCGACGCTCTATCCAATTGAGCTATAGGCGCATGCACCGTGGGGTGAATGAGGGGACTTGAACCCCCGACCTTCGGTTCCACAGACCGACGCTCTAACCAGCTGAGCTACATTCACCACGCCCGTCTGCGTTCTCCGGGGCTCGCACGCCGCCCTTGAGAGCGGCTGCGAGCAGGCGTGCGCGCCCGGCGAGAGTCGAACTCGCGACAACCCGCTTAGAAGGCGGGTGCTCTATCCAGCTGAGCTACGGGCGCACGGGCCGCGCCGGCCGCGTCTCTCTCCATCGGCCATCGGGCGGACAGGACTTGAACCTGCGACCTCGTGCGCCCAAGGCACGCGCTCTACCAGCCTGAGCTACCGCCCGTTGTGGACACCTCTCTTCGACCGCCCGCTACCCTTTTACTTCGGACGTAGCGCGATGTCAGGTAAGATCAGGCCGGCCCGCATATGCCGCGACCTTGGTTAGCCGCCCATCTGGCACAACGCGTTACAGCCGACCAGCCGGGCTTGGAGCGCGCGCACGGCACGGCCGCGATGAGAGACGGCATGCTTTTTTTCCTCCGGCACCTCGGCCAGCGTTGCACCGTACGGCGGATAGAAAAAGAGCGGGTCGTAGCCGAAGCCGCCGCTTCCTCGTTCTTCCGGCGCGAGCCGGCCCTCGACCTCGCCGCGGGAGAGCAGCGGTTCGTATCCCGGCACGACCAAAGCGCAGACGCAGACAAAGCGCACCCGGGTCGGCCGGCCGGCGACGGCGCGCAGAAGGTACGCATTTCGTTCGCCGTCCGTCGCGTTCGGGGATGGCGTGCGCGCCGAGTGCACTCCGGGTTTCCATCCCAAAACCTCGACCTCGATTCCGGAGTCGTCCGCCAGTGCCGGGGCACCTGCGGCTTGCGCGAGAGCCCGCGCCTTGAGCAGAGCATTCTCCTCGTACGTGGCACCGGTTTCCTCAACGGGACGGTAGAGCGGGCCGGCGGGCTGCAAAGGCGGACGAAACGGGCCCCACAGGGTCAGCAGCTCGTGAATCTTGGCGGCATTGGCGGATGCCACGAGAATGGGACGCTTCCGATCCAGGCGCAGCCTGCCGCGCTCCGCCGCACCCTCAGTCACGCCGCAGTTTGAGGACGGCCATGAACGCCTCCTGCGGCAGCTCGACGTTGCCGACCTGTTTCATGCGCTTTTTGCCTTCCTTTTGCTTCTCCAAGAGCTTGCGTTTGCGGGTGACGTCGCCGCCGTAGCACTTGGCCAAGACGTTCTTGCGCATGGCTTTCACCGTCTCGCGGGCGATGATACGATTGCCGACCGCAGCCTGAATCGGAACGTCGAACAGCTGCCGTGGAATCACCTCCCGCAAACGCTCCGTCAGCTGCCGCCCCCACACCTCGGCCTTCTCGCGATGGACGATGAACGAGAGGGCATCGACCGGCTCCCCGTTGAGGAGAATCTCCAGCTTGACGAGATCGCCGGGCCGGAATCCGAGCAGTTCATAGTCCAAACTGGCATATCCCCGGGTGCGGGACTTCAGCTGATCGAAGAAGTCCACAATCACCTCGGCCAGCGGCATCTCGTAGCTGAAGACAACCCGAGTGGGCGAGAGGTATTCCATCGAGACAAGCGTACCGCGGTGCGATTGGCACAAGTCCATGACCGCCCCGATGAACTCCGCCGGCGCGATGATCGAGCAGCGCACGTACGGCTCCTCGATCCGCGCGATCGCGTGCGGCGGGGGGAGTTTCGCCGGATTGTCGATGACGAGCTCCTCGCCGCCGGCGGTCACGACGTGGTAGACGACCGAGGGCGAGGTCGCAATCAGGGACAGGTCGTACTCGCGCTCGAGCCGTTCTTGAACGATCTCCATGTGCAGCAGGCCCAGAAAGCCGCAGCGAAAGCCGAAGCCCAAGGCCAATGAGGATTCGGGTTCAAACGAGAGGGCCGCATCGTTGAGCTTGAGCTTGTTGAGAGCCTCGCGGAGATCGCCGTACTCCGAACCCTGATTGGGATACAACCCGCAATACACCATGGGGGTGACCGTGCGGTAGCCGGGCAGCGGGAGGTGTGCCGGGTGGTCGGCGTCGGTCAGCGTATCGCCGACCGCGATCTCGGAGAGGGCCTTGATGTTGGCGATGACGTAGCCGACCTCGCCTAGCTCCAGGCTGGCCGCCGGACGCATGGCCGGGCGGAACGTCCCCACCTCGAGGACCTCGAAGATGCGGTCGCCCGCCATCGAGCGGATGCGCATGCCGCTGCGCAGTGCCCCGTCGACGATCCGCACGTAGCAGATGACCCCGCGGTAGGGATCATACTGCGAGTCGAAGACTAAAGCCCGCAGGTGGTCGGGTTGGCCCCGGGGCGGCGGCACACGGGTGACGATGGCTTCCAGGATGTCATCGATGCCGATACCTTCCTTGGCCGATGTTCGAAGGCAACCCGCAGCTTCGATCAGCAGCGTGTCTTCTATGCTGCGCACCACGGCATCCGGGTCCGCCGAGGGAAGATCGATTTTGTTGACGACCGGGATGATGGTCAGCCCGGCTTCGCTGGCCAAGTGAAAGTTGGCCAAGGTTTGCGCCTCGATACCCTGCGAGGCGTCAATGACCAAGAGCGCACCTTCACAGGCCGACAGCGAGCGCGAGACCTCGTACGCGAAATCGACGTGGCCCGGCGTGTCGATGAGGTTCAACTCATAGGTCTGGCCGTCTCGGGCGCGATACTCGAGTGTCACCGGATGGGCCTTGATCGTAATGCCCCGCTCGCGCTCGAGCTCCATGGAGTCCAAAACCTGCTCCTGCATGTCCCGCGCGGCCAGTGCGCCGGTACGTTCGAGAAGGCGGTCCGACAGCGTGGTCTTGCCGTGGTCGATGTGGGCAATGATGCAGAAATTGCGAACCCGCGGGTTCTCCTTCGCGGGGGCGGAGCGCTGTGTCATAACCTCCACACTACGCGCTGGGTGGCTCAAGCTCCGTCCCAAAAACCCTGTCGCACCTGGCGCTAGCGGGCGCCACCGGCCCCACCCGAGGGCGGAGGCCTAGAAAACGCCTTGCCGGCACCTGCTCTGACGCAGGCAACCGAGAGTTCACCCGGACGCGGAAGTCTAGGGAGCGGTCTGCGCGACGACCGTGACGCTGCCGTTCAGGTAGGGCGTGGGATCGATGGGTTTGCCCCACAGCTCGATTTCGTAGTGCACGTGGGGTCCTGTCGCAAAACCGGTCGTACCGACCAGCGCGATCTCCTGACCCTTGTGAACGGTCTGGCCGTTCTGCACCAAAATCTGTGAGGCGTGGGCGTACATCGTCTGCAGGCCGTTGCCGTGGTCGATGATGACCCGCAGACCGTAGCCGCCATCCCAGCCGGCGGCGACGACCTGACCGGCCGCCGTCGCATAGATCGGAGCGCCGTAGGAGTTGACAATATCCAGTCCCGGATGAAACTCTGCGTCCGGATACGAGCGGTAGCCGAATCCCGACGAGATGTAGCCCACAGTCGGCCAGATGGACGGAATGGCGGCGAGATACCGTTCGCGTGCCTCGCGAGCGGCGATAACCCGGTCGGCGGCGGCGCGGATGCCGGCGGCCAGGGCTTGTGTCTGCTGCGCGGTGACGTCGACGGTGCGGCTCAAGGAGGACAACTCCGCCGCCTCGGCTTCGAAGCCCACGTTGCTGACGGTCGGCAGACCGGCAAGCCAGGCGCTAACAACCTGCCAGGCGGACGCAACTCTGGCCGGCTGAACAGGCCGGACACCCGCGCGATTGTGTGCGCGGTCCGTCGTGCCTGCAACCGGTCGGTGCGCGACCGGCGCAATCACCCGCGTCAGGCGGTGCATCTCCTCGTCGTCGCGCTGCAGCCGGCCTACCTTCTGCCAGAGGATTTGCGTTTGCGCCGAAAAGGCCGCCAACTGCCGGCCCTGTCGTTGCTCGAGCGCGACGAGGGCGCGCGACCGCGCCTCGGCGGCACGGACGTCGCAGACGTGCACCGCGACAAACAGCGCGAACAGGGCCGCCGCCATCAACACCCCGCAGCTGAGCTGGCGATGCGAGACATCAAGCTTGTACACCGCCGCGCCGTCGTGTGGAACGATCTTGACAAGGAGGCGTTTGTGGGGACAAAACGCCCAACGCAGGCCGCGCCCAAGCGCCGAACGCGCGGCTGCAAACCCGGTTCGCAGCCGTGCAGACACCGGCCGCGCGGCGCCGCGATCAGCGGTCCCGCGCGATGTTGAGGGCGCGACGTTCCTCGTCACTCAGTTCCTTGTCCGCGGCGAAGTTGCGAACGGCTTTGGCATAGGTCCTCACTTCCTCGCGCGAATAGATGCTTGACAGGACGAACCCGTTGCCGTCCTCGTCCAGGACGGCCAAAGCATACGAAAGCTCCGAGCCGACGTCGGGAAACGCGTCAAAGCGTACGAACCCGACTCTGGTCAGGCTGCGCCGGGCAACCGCCTCAAGCGCATCCAGCCGCTCCCGAACGGCGCCGAGCTCCCCCGCCGGACCCGCCCGTGTCGAGGCCGGGGCCGCCGGTTTCTGCCTGGCAAACAGCCGCCTGGCAAAAGCCCAGTGGTAGACGGCGGCGACGACGATCGCACTCACAAGCGACAGCGCGAAGACCGGTGATGCGAGCGCCTGGCCCAGGCCGGTCACGAACGTCGAAAGGGCGCCGTTCATGACGCTGCGACGGCTGTTTCGAAGTCTGCCAAGCCGCTCCTCCACGACATAGGTCACAGACGGGAGGCGTCAGACCGGCAAAAACCGCGGCACCCGAAGGGTCCGCGTACCGCTGCTACCTTCCGGTCCTGACGGGGTTGGCGGACTTTCGTCGCGCGGGTACCGGTCTTCGCCCCCCACGCAACGGCCGAGCGTATGTTCGACCGTCCGACGCTGGTTCACGCTCCGCAGGCATCATAACCTGCCCACCCGCACTGACAGGTGCGGCAACGGTTCTTCGTTGATCGCAGGTTGGCTGCCTGACCCCGCGGGCTACCGCGTCTCGGGCAGCCGAACTCCTCCTCGCGGCTCCCCAATTGTCGGGCCGCGAGGTCAATGCCGCCCCTCAGGCGGCGGTTTCCCAAATCCGTATCGGCGGTAGGCAGCTTGCGCTTGTGCCGAGCGCAGATATGCGCACCACAACACGCCCGCCCCGCTATGCGGTGCCGTACGCAGGACACCCGCCGCGTACGTTGCGGTCACGTTATCCGCCTTCGGAATGGCCACGCCGCCGATCGGATTGCCGGCCGACTCCTGAAAGCGGACTTCGGACGCCCAGGTGACGCCCGCGTCCACCGTTCCCTGCATAATCCACATCGGCGTTTGACGGTGATGAATCTGGGTCAAGCGCGTCCGGCCGTCGGCAACCTTTGTCACGTAGACCGCACGATACAGGGCGTCGCCGCCCGCCGCACGCAGAGCGGCAGCAATCTGACGGGCAACGCCTTCGTAGCCCGGGTTTGGCATCGCGAGCCGCACGTCGGAGCGGGCAAGATCGCGCAGCGTGCGGATATGCCGCGGATTACCGGCATGCACCATCATCGCCAGGCTGTTGGTCGCATACGTCGTGACGTGTGTCACCTCACCTCGCTTTCGCATGGCGGCCAGCGTGCGCACCCCCGCTTCGTAGACGTCGGGCGCGACGCGTATCGTCAGGTTACCCAGCGTGAGCCGGCCGCCGGCGTGGATCTGGCGTGCCAGAATACCCGGGGGCAGGCTCTCGTAAAAGATGTGCCCGCGGAAGCGCGGGTATTGCCGCACGAATCCGTCAATCAGTGCCGGCATGACAAAAAACTGGTTCCCGCCGACGAAGAGAACCAGCATCGCGCCCTCGGGGTTGCCGTGCAGGTCTGCGACGTTGTCGATGTCCGGCACCGCAAACGTTTCGCCTCGATCAAGGGCGGGGTTCATGTCTCCATCAGCCCACGGCGGAAAGGGCCCCGCGGCAACCGGGGCGCCGAGCACGGCTCCGAAAAGGCAAACCGCGGCGAGGGCCGCCCGTGCCGCTGTACGGAGGATGGCGCGCTCCACCAGCATCACACCGTGATGTAGGTGTAGCGGCCGTCGCTTTGCAGCAGTGCGATGGCCGCGACCATCGCCGCAACCACCAGAACACCGGGTTGCACGTGGGCCAGCATGTCACGGACGATCGTCTCCGGCTCTTGGGTCAAGCCGAAGCGGTGGATGAGAGCCCGGGCTTGTTCTTCGGTTGCCGTGTGGCAGCTCAAAAAGACGACACCGCGGCGCTGCAACGCCTGCATGCTCGTGTCCTGAAAAAGGGATTGCATGCTGTCGGGATCGTTGCTCGGATAGCGGCCGTCGGCAACCGGACTTGCATAGAAGGGGTTGCGCGTTGCGGGTTGACCGGTATGCGGGTCCGTGACACCTAGCCATTCACCGATGCGATACCTGCTCCAGACGGTGTCATCGAAGTTGAGCATGTTGGCAGGCCCGTGGAGGGCACCGACCACCTGGATCTGGTCGGCCGGTATGCCAAAACTGAAGTGCAAGCCGTTGAGAGAGTTCTTCATATTGTTGAGGAACTTGCCGTCGCCGATCTGGGTCACGTCGTAGACTTGTTTGACGCGTGCCCCGGCGTGGACGAGCCTCTCAAACGGCTCGGGGTTCCAATCGTGCGTCGTGTACACCAATTGAGCGTCTGCTCTTTGCGCCGCCCTGGCTGCGAGGCCGACCCCGATGGCGCCGGCCACGGCGCGGCCAACGAAATGCTTGCGAGATAGCTTCTGCACGGGCGTGCTCCTTTGGAAGAGTCATGGAACCGGGTCGGGGTGGCGGAGAGGGAGGGATTCGAACCCTCGAGACGCTTGCGGCGCCTACACGCTTTCCAGGCGTGCCTGTTCGACCACTCCAGCACCTCTCCACGAGACGGAATCCGACATGCGGCAAGCGACCTTTCCGGTGTCCAGGCTGTGATGTGGTAACGCGTTCGGCGGACGGCCGCATACGGCGGGCGACCTTTCGGCTGCAGGGCCCGCCGCCCTACCGGCAGCGCGTTGAAAGCCGCGGATCAGCCCCGCCTTCCCCTACCGGCCAGACCGGCCGTGACGACCCCACGCCACGCGAACCTACGGCAGGGTAACTTCGGCCGAAGCGGACGGCTGACCCAGCGCGCCGTTGGCGGCTTCGTAGACGATGCGATACAGGGCTCGCATTCGTCTGGGAGGATTCACGTCCAAAGCCTTCGTCCCGAGGACCACGGGCCCGGCGATGACAAGCCAAGTCCCCTTTCCGCCCGCCTGGCGTTCGACGACGACCGCCAGCCCGTGTGGGATTTTGCCGAACGTCACTTGCACGTGGGCAAAAGGCGTCGCCCGATAGGACACGCCCGGAGCGTCCGGGACCGGGAGAGGTGGGCTCCCAACGTGGACCACAACCGGACGTGTGGGTTGACTTCGGTTGCCGTAGCGGTCAACAGCGACAAAGCGATACCAATAATCTTGTCCCGGCTCAACGTTGCGGTCGACGTAGACGCGGGCGCTGCCCGGCAGCGGCAGCCCCATGACGACGCCCAGACGGCCCTCCGCGCCGGACCGCAACGCAATGATGTGCGTGGTCTTGCCGGCCGGTGCGGCCGCCGCCAGACCGATCGTGACGATACCGTTTCGACCGCTCGCCGAGCGCACGTATGGCATGTCGGGCGGCGTCGTGTCGAGCAAAGTAACGGCGACGGTTTGGCTGGGTGAGGATTCCTTGCTATCGAATCCTACTGCTACCACGCGATACATGAGCGTGCCGGTCGTACCCAAGCCGACGAAGTCGTTGTAAAAAGGCGCGGGTGTCACCTTGGCGTTCAACGTTTCCCACCGTGGGTCGGTGTCGGTGCGGCGCTCAATGAAGTACCCGGCGATGGCATAGCGGGCCGGCTGCCACGTCAAGCGGACTCGTGAACGGCCCACCTGGGCGTGCAGCCCAGCGACCGGTGCCGGAGCCGCAGGGGATGTCGGCTGCGCGGCAACGGGAAGGCTGGGGGGTCCAAGGTCTCCCTGGGGGCTGACCGCGAGGACGCGGTAGTAGTAGACCGTTCCTCCCCGCAGGCCGCGATCCACGTAGGTGCCGGTCGTCGGCCCCAGGGGCTTGATCGTGAGCGGGACGTAAGGCCCGTCGTAGAGCGTTGACCGCTCGACGACGTAGCCCGCCGTGTGCCGGTTCTCGCGCGGCCGCCAGTGTAGCGTGTTCTCCTCGTGGCCGGCCGTCGCGCTGACGAAGACCGGGGCGATGGCCTGCATATCGACTGCAAAGAACGACGTTACCGCAGCCTGGCTGCGCCGTCCGAACGGATCCAGAGCATAGACCCGATACGTCAGCTGGGTGTCGGTCGGTGCCAGCGCATCGATGAACTCGGGCTGATCCGGCCGCCAGCGGACGGTCAAGACGAGCGGCCTTTGCGTCACTGAGACCCCACGCTGCCCGCCGCCGTCGCGCTCGATCGCATAGGCAATCACGGGTGCCGTGCGGTTGAGCTGCGGTAGATTCCAAAACAAGACAACGCCGCGCATGGTGGACGTGCCGTGCAGACCGCTGACGGCTGGCGGGAGGGGGGTCGGCACGAGGGGATTGACCGGCGGTCCATCGATGACCGGCCCCGCCGGGGAACCGGCGGAATTCAGACCCACGGCGCGATAGCGGCGCTCGCCGCCCGAGCGATCTATTGTCGTCAACGTCAGGCCGGCCGCTTGGGCGTAGGTCTGATTGGTGAACGCCTTGAGCCCCAGCACGCCGTACAGATTGGCCAGATCTGCGGACCGTGTTGCACGTTGCTGGCTGGGGAAAAAGTCGCGGATACTTTGCTGGTCTGCAGCCGACAGTCGTGCCAGCGCGGCAGGGTTGCCCAGGCTGACCCGCGTCGCAACGACGTGCGGGCTGCCCGCTCCCAACTCCAGGATTTGCCAACCCCCGTTCGGCATGCGGCCGACCGGAGGAAACCACAGCAAGCGGATGGTGCCGTGTCCATCGGAGACGGCCAGCATGCCGCCGCCGGCCGCGCTGTCGGCACGCGCCGGCACAGCCGAACCAAAGAGCCAGACCAAGCAGGCCACGACCGACAGAATGCCGGCACGGACGCGACGCTTCACGGGGATGAGCTTCCCCGGCCAAGCCGGCGGCGCTTGTTGCGCGACGGAAGCGCTGTCACAGCTGTTCACGGCGGTTCGAACTCCACGGACTCATAGGTGGACGCAGAAGTGAATGTCAGGCAAAGGCCACGGCGTGCCGATAGACGCACACCCGGTGACGTCAAGAGGCATAGCCGAAGCCTTGATGTCAATCGACTCCGAAACGCTGAAGCAGCCGCCTGCGATGCACGCGCCGCATTGTGCGGTTTCCGAAAACTCCCCGCTAACGTGCGGTTCCGGTGTTATCGTCAGGTCAACGTCTCCCTCGAAGTCGATGTAGGCCGATACGACGCTTGAGTCGCCGACGTCAAGATTCATCGTCGCACTGCCCCCGACGTCCACGCCTTGATTGGAGAGCATGAGGTAGCCGTCGACGTCGCCGACGAGCAGGTGCGCCTGCACCCGCGGGCCGCTCTTCTGACCGACGTAGATATGCCAGTCGCCTCCTCCAAAGTGGAGGCTGGCGGCGTACTGACTGGAACCATATTTCGGGCCCGGAATCTCCAGGTAAGCGATGTTGTTGAGCGGATCGGGTGCGTCGAACTTTCCCTCAAGACCGCCGTCGAAATTTCCTCCGCCAAACTGAAAGTAACCGTCGATCAAGGGGTTGCCGCTGTGGTCGGGACTGGCGAACCAGGCCGCGTAGTCCATGCGAACACTCGGACTGCTCCCCAACGTGATCGTGAAGTTGCCGTCGAGGAAGTAGGTAAAGCCGTTATCCACCGATCCCAATTGCAGGCCCGCCAGCAGCGTCAGGTCGGAGCTCGGGTCGAACGTCGCCTTCGTAACGTCTTCGGGATTCTTGAGGTGGATGTGGTAGCCCGCCCCGCCGCCGATGCGGTAGAGGCTCATCGCTGCGGGGATGATGACGACGCCCGTACCGGGAAAAGACACGTCGACGCGAATGGCCCAGTAATCCGTGCCGCCCTGGTAGCCCAGCAGGAACTGCGCCTTGACCGGCGGGCCGCCGAAGTTCGACAGGTCGACGTCGCCCGTGTACTGGTCGTCGTTTGCCGTTTGCCGGTACACAGGCCGGATGTGGGAATCCGACGCCGGCTGACCGGCCGGGAAGGCCACCTCCTCATCGAAGGTGTTCATGCTGGGCGGCGAGACGACGTACTGCGTGCCCTCTTGGGAGAATCTGTAGTTGACCTGGGTCCCAGCCGCGGGCATGTAGGGACTCGACGAGAGGTGGACCGTCACCGCAAAGGCGACATCCAGCAGGTCGTTGCCGGCCGTCGGAGCGATCATGTGCACCGATTGCAGCTGAACCGGCGTACTGCCGAACATGGACGATCCCCCCAAGGGGATGTCTGTTTCCGTCGTTCCTCCCGCAAATGACGGCCGTCCTGCCAAGGTGAAGAACATGTGCGGGACATCCACGTGCGCGAAGTGGTTGGGACCGTTGGAGAAATCAAAGTGCCCGTCTCCGCCTACCACCCAGCCTAAACCCTGCTGGGCTTGGAACTGCAGGTTATCGACGGCAATGCTGATCTGTCCAAACTGCCGGCTCACCGGAGCGGACGACAGCGACAGGTAGGCCGTCCCGCTGCTCACGAGCGTTCCCGTTCCGGTTAGGTTGGCGTCGATGAAGGGAACGTGGACGAGCATGTTCGGGTATGTCGCCGTGAGTTCGGACTTGGTGACGTTGACGGTGGCGTGTGGGATGCTCACGTATCCGTTCTCGACGTCGGCTCGGAAGTTGATGTCGCGGTCGAAACTGCCCTCGAGACCCTCGGCATCCACGTACCAGCCGTTGACCTGCGCCGTGCTGTTGCCGAAGCCCAGCGTGAAGAGCGTCAGCTGCGCCTGTCCCAGGTCGATATTTTTTGTCAGGTCAAATGTGACGTTGTTCGAGGCAAGGAAGAACTGGCTGTGCCCGATTTCGGTCGCAGGGAGCACCGCATGCTTGTAGACCCACGTCCCGTCGGGAAACACGGGAGCGACGAGGTTCTTCCATGCCGGCGCATGCGGCAGGTTCGTGATGATGCGTAGTTCCTGGCTCGTCAGCGACAGATTGAGGCCCATCAACATGTCGTAGTCGGGTTTGCCGTCCGTTTGGCCGTCGAGGGATGCCACGGAAGCGGTCACGCCGACGAGATGGAGATTTTGCGCCTCCCCAGGGGAGCCGACGTGCAGCCGGGCTTGCGCAACGTTGAGCCCATCCGGCACGTGCCAATTCTGAAAGTTGACGCGCACGGGTATGGCTTCGCTGGCGCCGCCGCCGACCGGAAAGTGCAGTACCAGCGAGCCGTGGCCGCTCCATAATCCCGGGCCGCTCGCGGTGATATTGTGCTGCAAGCCCGAGATCTCAAACGTACCTTCTTTGGTTGCAAACAGAAACGTACACGGCATTTTTGGGTTCGCTGGTTGCGCATCGTAGAAAGCGGGTCCCGACGTCACCGCCCCACCGGCGCGCCGAGGCGGCGCCCTCAGCGGTGCTTGTGCGACCGTCAGACCACCCGACGACCCGATCATAGGGTGGCTGGCAGCGGGTGCGACATACGCAACGAGAGGGACACGGTGAGATCCCTGCGTGAAGGGAGAGAGGAAACCCACGCTGCTTCCGAGCGCGGACGGTGACACTCGTCCAGCTGCGAGAAGGACATCCAGGTTGGGGGCGCTCGCTGTCGGCGGCGCCACCTCGACCTCGACGACGACCCGGTGGTGTCCTGGCTGAGTGGTCAGGGTTTGCCGGGGGTACAACACCTGGGAGTCCACGTTCGGTGGACCGCTGCAGCCGCCGCGGCCACAGCCGTGACGCGGGTGCGAGCTCAAACCCGGCACGGCGTCGGTCTCCAGCTGCTGACCGTCGAGCAGCCACCTTGCCTGCGCATCGCCCGTCCCGTAGTAGCGCAACGTCGCCTGCGCCGTGACATCGTCGTCACACGTGCTGCACACGCCGTACACGGATCCGGCAGCCATTGCCGTGTGAGGTGCGCTGACGCGATGATTGGGAAAGTCCGTGATCGCCACGCTCTGGAGATGGAGCGGACCTTCGGCCGCCGCATCGACGCCCTCGTCGATGGTCACTTCCTGGCAGAACAGCTCGTAGGCTCGCGCGGCCACGTCGGCTGCACTCGGCAGCGTCTGCCGCAGGGCACCGGTGAAACGCGGTGGTGCAGACTTCGGGTCTGATCCGGCTACCGCTGACACGGAAACGAGCCGAAAGTACGGGTTGGCGGCAGCCAACGCCGCACCGTCAATGGACGCCCCAAGCTCGGTCGGCGACAGACTTTGCGCGTCGGACTCTGCAATTTGAAAGATGCGGATCGCGTAGCGTCCGGTTACGGCGTAGCGATGCATGTTGACGTTGACGCCGTTGGAGTCATGGAATTGGTCGGCGTTGAGGTTGAGGGACGCATGTGCCGCCTGGGGCAAGGTCAAAGCGGTGGGGTGCGGCTGGCGCTGCGTGTACTGACCGCCATAGGCAGCTTGTGCGGGTACCGCGCGCAAGGGCTCAACCGTTCCGTCGCCCCAGTCGATGAAAACGTTGTCGAAATCCGCTTCCAGCATCGGCGGAGCGAACGAGTTGGGAACGTTCTGCGTGACCACATTGGGGTGAGAGAGATACGGAGAACCGGAGAGATCGAGGTTGCCGTACACGACAAAGGGGTCGCCGATGTAATTGGTCACATCTGTTGCGCCATGGGAAGTCTGTAACGCAAGATTTTCGGCAACCAATCCGCCCCGGCTTATGGGGCAGGCCCCGAGCCCGTTCGCGTTGTCTGGCTTGCCCAGCGGCCATTGATCGGACTTCTCCACCTCCACCGTTTTGGTCTGCGCCGGCTGGTTGGGATCCGGGGCGAACTGTTTGTAGCCGCGCACCTCCCATAACAGGTTGGCGTCCTCGAGGTACGGCGCGATATTCTTCGTGACGCCGCTCGGCAGTACGTTCGCTCGGCTCACGTCGACGGCCAGCTGCCGGGCTTGTGCAAAAACCAGGCGATGCCGGCGCTGCCAGGCGTACAGCTTCTGCAGGACGGTTTCGAGGAAGGCCGGGTCGGGAGCGTAGTAGGTCTGGGTCTGATCCAGTCTCTTGGCGAGCAGCAATTTCCCCTGTGGCGTCAAAATACGTAGCTCGAAGTAGTCCGCAGTTCCGGGATTTCGCTCATGCCAGGAAAACACGGCCGAGTCGTCGAGCATCGGCGTGCCGTAGTCGCAGGTAAAACCTTCGCCGCATTCCTGCTTGCCCCACTGGGGTGTGACGAGGTCGATTCTTCCCTCCACGAACGTCAGGCCGAGGCGCGGAAACTTCACGACCGGGAGCGGGCCGCTGTAATAGCCGGTGGCAGTTTGCACGCCAGCCGCGTACGCATAGGCGATGGGCGGGGGCGGGGTAGCCGTGGCGCCCGTCAGGTACGAGGGCGAGAGCACCGCAAGACTCACGCTGTGCTGGCCGCTGTTGGGTAGCGGCAGCGTAAGAGTCAGACGCTGCGCGCCCCCCGTGGCAACACTCTGCGTTGCCGTCTGGATGGGATTACCGTCCAGCTGCCACTGAACGATGAGCGTGCCGCTGCCCGACGTCTGCACGACGGCGACGGGGTGAGGCGGAGGTGCCGACCCGGATAGACTCAGGGACGTCTGGCCGTTCGGCCACGACAACGCGATGGAGGTGACCGCAAGGCCGCGCGACGGTGCGGGCGCCGGCGTGGGCGTTGCCGGAGCGACGACCGTCAAACGCAGGCGGGCAACGACTTGCAAAATGAGGCCCGACGAATACAGCACGAGAACGTACTGTCCGGCCTGAGCGTAGGAATGGTACACCGGTACGTTGGCTTGCACCGTGGCCCGCTGGGAACCATCCCCAAAGTCCACGAGCAATTGGCCGACGGGAGTACCGGGGCTCGGGCGTGCCGTGATGGCGACGGGCTGTCCCACGAACGCCGGATTGGGCGTTGCGCTCAAGCTGAAGTCGGCTGCGGCCGATGAGACGGCCAGGACGAGCGCGCCGACAGCGGCCAGGACGATCAGACGGACGGACGTTGCATGTCTCATCGTTCGACGAAAGCTCCCGTGTGCTCGAGCAGGCCGGCGGCCGGCATTTCCGCAATCGCCGATCTTCATATGTTGACGTCGAGCCGCGCCCGGAGCACGGCTGAGGTCCCGTTCTTGGTCGGCGTGTAAAAATCGGTGTGATGGTTGGTCTGGGCGTGAAGGCCCAGACTCACGTGAGGTCCCAGGTGGTACGACAGCATGCTGCCCAGGTAGAGATCCCGCGTTTTGGCCGACACGGCGTTCTGATTGAGGTTGGCCGCCGACAGGGAGAGCTCAAAGCCGTGCGCGGCTGCGAACGCGTTGGCGGGCGGATTCGGGGATTGGCCGGCACGCCCGGTGCCAATCGGCAGCGAAAGAACAATCGATTCGCCCAGTGTTGAGGACGTGGTGTTCCCCTGATTTTGCGTGCCGTTGAGGCCGATGTTCAAACTCCCGGCACCCCGCGTCCACGTGTACTGCAGCGTACCCGTCCGCGTCACCCCCGCGTCTGTGGGCTGCAGGGCGTCGCGCAGCGTCGCCAGCGACGCCGTCAGTGCGAACGAGCCCGACGTCCCCGGCGTCGCAGCCGAGAACGAATAACTGTGGGTGCTGGTTTTGCTGGTTGCGGACGCCGACTGGTCGCCCGTCTCGCTCAAGCTCAGGTTCAAACCCCCGGCAGGTGCCAGCGTGAGGATGGCACCCTGCTGCGCATCCGAGAACGGCGATGAACGCTTCTCTTCGTGAGCGTAGGTAAGTGCCAAGGTGGCGCTACGCGTGAGGCCCAACGTCGCCTGCCCGCTGCCGCCCACGCTGTCGGAGGTGGCGCCCACCCCGTTGCCGGTGGCGAAGTTCGGTCCAAAGTTGTGGTATTCGAAGCTGAGAGTGGTCGCACCGTTGCTGTAGCCCAGTTGCGCCTTCTCGGCTGCATCTTTCGTTGTCGGGCCCCCGGTCAGTTCCGGACTGGCGCCGGATTGGGCGGCGCCGAGCGCCAGTGTGATGTGCTGCGCAAACGTCTCGTCGAACTCCACGCCACCCGCCCGTGCATCCAGAGGCTTCGTCGCACCGCCGGGTACGAATGTGTACGGATCGTCGATGTTCTGCAGGAACGTCATGTGCAGGATCTGAGCGGCCGAAAACATTCTGGCCACGTTGACGAGGTAGCCGTCCTGAGCACCAAACACCGGTCCGGCGAGCTGCGGGTACCCCGCTGCAGCCTCGTAGCGCCAGCCGGAAGGGCTGACGACGGCGTCCAGGCCGCGCAACGACTCACCTCCGGAAAAGAGCAGGGAGGGCAGCTGCGCAGTGACCGGACCCAGGCTGTCCTGGTAGTGGGGAGTTGACGATACGCCGGGATTGGGCGCAGGAGACGCCTGCGGCGGCGGCTGCTCATTGGGCGAAGTGACTTCGGGCGTGCCGGGCACGAGGGTCAAGAGCGGATCGATGCGCCGAGATGTGGGGTTGATTGTCGAGGCTGCGGTGAGCGTGTACGTCAGATTCTGAAATGCCAGCGCCAGGTTGGCGTTGAGGTTCGCATTTGCGGCGCTGCTGGGAATGGTTCCCGCCCCTCCGCCGACGGAAAATGAGGGTCCGGCTTCCAGCGATCCCGTCGCGTGGATGGTTGCAGAGATGGCAGGCTGCGGATCAGGCCCGCCGACGACGACGAGAGGAGCGGCCTGGCCCACGGCCACCGTACCGCCCACGTCCGCCGTCCGGATGTACGCGCGGACGCGGTACGCGCCGCGTGCGTCGCTGGGTACCGTGAACGGAATGTTGGCCGTTGTCAATGCGGCGCTGACGTTCGTAACCGCGAGTTTCCCAACGACCGGCGGCAGCGCCACCGGGTCGCCGCGGGCGACAAGCCTGCCCTGCGCATCCAGCAGGTCGATGACCACGACCAGCTGCGCCGGCGGTGTATAGGCGACCCCGGTGGGGGTTTCGATACGATAGGTAATTTGAATATTTGTGCCGTCACCGGCCAGCACCGGCGACACGAGGGGCAGAGTTGAGAGGATGTGGCCGTGCGGGACGCGCGGAGTAGGCGCCGTCACGAAGATGTTGAGGAACACCGGCCGGGTCGCCGTGGACGTAAAGACGGCGGTATACACCCCGGGCGTGGTGTACACGTGACCAACTCTGACTGGAAAGACCGGTCCCACAGGCACCGGCGCACTGCCGTCACCGAAGTTTACACTGCCCGTCACAGGTGCTGGTGCACCCACAGCCGTGACGTTGACGGTGAACGTCACCAGCGTGCCTGCAAGCGGCTGCGGATTGGAAACCGACAGACTGGCGGTTGCGGCACGGGCGGCGGCTGGAAAGACGGCCAACAAAAACCCGGCCCACGCGGCAAAAAGAAATGCCTTGCACGTGGGTGGAGAGGAACAGCGACCTCTCCGGCCATCCACGCCGCGCACCGTTCCACGGCCGGTGCCGGGTCCCCTCCGGGGTGATACGGCTCACAGACGCGAGCACCGTCACCGGGAATCGGTGCATGGAGAACCGGCACAATTCAGGCTGCCATGCGGCCAGAGACAACCGCCGGCCACGCCGGACAGTCATGATCCCGGGGAGGATGGCGCACAGTGAACCAGCCCCAATCGATGCGATGATGCACGATCAGGCCCTTCTCGATATCCATCATCTCCATGAGATCAACGAGATCAACCTCTCCATCCGGTGTTTGATGAACCGGACTGCATCGTCGTTCATGCAGAACCTCTTTCTGTGTCGCGCCCGCTGCTCATCTTCGACATCATGGCGCTGACGCAAACACAAGGCTGACTGACGAATGGAAATGCCGGAGAGGGTGGGATTCGAACCCACGAACGGGTATTAGCCGTTACTCGCTTTCGAGGCGAGCGCGATCAACCAGCTCTGCCACCTCTCCGCGGTTGATTCAGCGACTGCGTTCCACCGGGGTTGCCGGCGGACTCTTCGCTGCCGGCAGGGCGGGCTCCTTAGGATGACGCGCGCTCTTCATCATCTTCGACGTTGCCCACGACGTGCATGCGCGGTGCGATGCGCTGCGTATCACTCCTCCTTACGCCGCTCGGCAAAGAACGACGTCAAGAGCGCGGCGGCCTCCTCGCGACACACGCCGCGCGTAATCCGGATGCGGTGGTTAAGGCGCGGGTCGTCGGCCAGATTGTAGACCGACCCGGCGCCGCCACCCTTGGGATCGTCGCACGCATAGACCAGGCGCTCGATCCGAGCCGCCACGCAGGCTGCGGCGCACATGAGGCAGGGCTCCTTTGTGACATATAACGTGGCTCCGCACAAACGCCACCCGCCCCGGCGCGCGGCGGCCTGGCGCAGCGCAACGATCTCCGCGTGGGCCGTGGGATCGTGGTTGGCTTCCTTCTGGTTGAAGCCGACGGCTTCGATCTGGCCGTCGCACGCGAGGACGGCGCCGACGGGGACATCTCCGCGTTCGCGGGCCACCTCCGCCAGGGCCAGGGCGCGGCGCATGAACTCTTCGTCGCGTACGTCGGCGTCTGTCATTCTCGCGCCCGAGTGGGCTCGAACCACCAACCTTCGGCTTCGGAGGCCGACACTCTATCCAATTGAGCTACGGGCGCACAACGGGGGAGACGTACGGGCCGACATGCCTCGGGCAAGATTCGAACTTGCGACCAAGGGCTTATGAGTCCCCTGCTCTACCTCTGAGCTACCGAGGCATGGGCGCGGCTGCCCGCCGGCGCCGGCAGATCTCCGACGGCCCGGTCGTGCCGGCAGGCGGGCCGGGCAGCCGCTGACATTCGCGCTCGGAGGGACTCGAACCCCCGACCTCCAGATTCGTAGTCTGGCATTCTAATCCAGCTGAACTACGAGCGCCCACGTCGTCTGGCTCCGCGTGCCGGGCTGTGAAATCCTGGCGGAGAGAGAGGGATTCGAACCCTCGATAGCGCCTTGACGGCACTATAACGGTTTAGCAAACCGCCGCTTTCAGCCAGCTCAGCCATCTCTCCGTCACGGCGCAGCACTCATTGCGAGATTCGCCGCAGGTGCAGCCGCCTCATGCCGCCCCGCCGGCCATCGGGATTTGGCCGCTCGCCCGTGACAGACCGGTTCCGATTCCGGCGAACATCGCCGGGCATCTCGACGCACGGTGAGCTGCGGCGCGACAGGGCCAGGACCCGCCCCCGATTGTAGCTGGACGCCGCACCGACGGCAAGCGTTGCGCACACCCCAAACGTCGAACCCGGCCGGCGATCGCGTAAGGAACGGCGTCGCATTCTCCCGGTTGCGCACACCCTTAAGGGCGTCGGGCCGGCTTCGGCCTGGCAACCTTATGCCGGAGCAGACGAGCGGGCAGTCCTCGCAGCCGCCAGGTCCAGCACAAGTTCGGCAACCGTCGCCGCGGCCTCCGGGCGGGCCAGGTTGCGGGCGTTGCGTCGCATTCGCTCGGTCATCTGCGGGGCGGCCAAGAGCCCTGCGATGACCTTGGTCAGGTCGCGCGACCGCTCGACGCGGATGCCGACGCCGCGTTCCTCCAGATACCGCGTGTTCCGCTCTTCCTGTCCGGGCAGAGGCCGGAGCATGATCATGGGGAGGCCCGCGACGAGCGCCTCCGAGCTGGTCAAGCCGCCCGGTTTGCTGACCAAAATATCGGCAGCGCACATATAGTCGTAGACATTGGGGACGAAACCCGCAACGGTCACGCGGTGGCGCAGCGCGTGGGCGACCTCTCGCAGCCGCCGCTCCAGCGACCGGTTCTTTCCGACGATGACGACGGTCTGCACGCGGCTGCCAAGCCGCTCGATCGCCAGCAGGGCGTTTTCCAGCGGTCCGATCCCCAAGCCGCCGCCCATGAGCAGCAGGGTGGTCATGTCGGGGAGCAGACCGATGCGCTGGCGTGCCCGGCGCTTGCTCGAGGTTTGTGCGAAACGAGGATCGACGGGAATGCCGGTGACCACAACCCGCTGCGGCGCCACACCGCGGCCAATCAGCGTCTGTCGCATGGCCGGCGTCGCAACCGCATACCGGTCGATGTTGCGGTGGATCCAAAACGGATGAACGACGAAGTCCGTGACGATGCCGACGACGGGCGGTGCGTCCGCAAATTCGCGCTTGTATTCGGCCATGACCCCGCACGGAAAGGCGTGCGTGCACACGACGACGTCGGGTTGCAACGCCGTGACGAACTGCCGGAGATTCAGAGCCGTGTAGCGGTGCAACCATGTTTTGAACGCCGAGATCTTCGTTGCGCGCTCGGCTTGGTCATATGCGAACTTGTACAACTGCGGGAGAAGTTTGACGATCCCGATGTACCCGTTGCTGGCAACGCGGTGAAAGACCGTTGAGGCGTAGCGGTACGAGTCGACGACCTCGCAGCGCATGCCGGGCAGCCTCTGGTTGAGAACGCCCGAGACGGCTTGGGCGGCGGCGGTATGCCCCTCGCCGACGCACGCCGAAAGGAACAGAACGCCCGGCCGCGCGGACGGCACGGCGGGAACCGTGGGCTGCAGGTCGAGGGCTATTTACGTATCCTCCTCCCGGAGGTCGTCGTCGAGAAAACTCTCCACAACCTCCCTGGCCAGGGCCTCGTCTTCCAGCAAGGCACCTTCCTCATCGGTGACGAGGAACTCATCTGTCCGTCGGCAGTAGCAGATGGCATACCGTGCGCCGGACTCGGCATCTTCGACGATGCCGACGACGTCGAATTCTTCCTCGCGCTCCGAGCCGGGTGATCCGGTCGCGGCCTCGTCCTCGACGTATCGGGTCACGATGACCGTGTCCTCGATGGTCAGGCGGGCGGGGCCGGCCGGCCGATGATCGCCGACGGTCCGAAAGCGTTCGTCGCTCATGGCACCCTCTCTTCCCCGCACTCGCGCCCGCAGCCCGGGTTACGGCAGGTATCGCCGTTCGGCGGCCTGCTGTTCTTGGAAGGTCCGAGAAAAGACATGCCGTCCGTGTCCGCGATACACGTAGTAGAGATAGTCTACCTCAGCCGGATGGAGCGCCGCAAGCAGGGACTTCACGCCCGGGTTGGCGATCGGACCGGGCGGTAACCCGCCATGGCGGTAGGTATTGTAGGGGCTGTCGACGTCGAGATCGTGCCAGCTGAGGGCCGGCTTGTGACGCGGCAGCGCGTATTCCACGGTTGCGTCCACCTCAAGCCGCATGCCGGCACGCAAGCGGTTGTAGATGACGGCTGCGACCAGCGGCCTTTCGGCATCCACCTTAGCCTCCCGCTCGACCATGGACGCCACGGTGACGACCTGAGGCAGCGTCATGTGCAGACGCCGGGCTTGTTGCGCCGCATGCGGCGGCAGGTGCCGCACGAAGTTTGACGTCATGAGACGGACGATCTGCGCGGCGGTTGCATCCCGCGGCACAAGGTAGGTATCCGGGAAAAGGTAGCCCTCGCAGCCATGCGTGCGCCATCCATCCAGGATAAGGTCTGTCGCCCGGACCGTGCCCACAAAATCCTTGGCGCCACGGATGCCGGCACGTGCCAATCTGATGGCGATCTGGCGCGCCGTGAAACCCTCCGGGATCGTGATCCACGCCTGCGCCGGGCGTCCTCCCGTCAGCAAGATCCGGGCTGCGTCGAGGACGCTGATGCGCGCCGGAAAGGCATACTCCGCAGCCTCGATCGTCGCACCGGGCTTCTCCAGCCGCACTGCGAGCACCAGGAGCGCGCTCGAGCGTACGATGCCGTCGGCAGCCAGTTGACGCGCGATGCCGTGCAGACTCTCCCCGGCTGGGATGCCGACGTTCTGCGGCGACACGGGCAGGCGGCGATCGCCGGCGAGCAGCCACGCACTCGGGGCCAACACAGCCGCAAGCAGCGCGAGGGCAGCCGGAGCTGCGCGCCGCGCCCACGGTCTATTGGGCATGACGGTCGAGGTACGACTGCAGAATGTCCGCCGCCGCGACAGCGTCGACGGCATCCCGCCGCGCTGCTCGCGCAGCTCCTCCGTCGCGAAGCCGGCGTGCCGCCAGGCGCGTCGTGAAGCGCTCGTCGCAGTGCAGGATCTCGCCGTCAAACCGCTGCGCCAGCGCAGCCGCAAAGGCCTCAACGAAGCGTGCCGAACGCCCGGATGTTCCATCCAGGTTCAACGGCATGCCGATGACGATGCGCCGTGCCCCATACGCTGCGGCGAGGCGCAGGATCTCGTCGATGAGCTCCCGGCGTTTGCTTCCGCGCAGAGTGCAGACCGGCAGTGCAGGCAATCCGGGCTGCTTGCACACCGCGACGCCGATCCGCCGGCTGCCGACATCCAGGCCCACAAGAGCGTTCATGCGTTGCGCCGTGGCGACGTCAGAGCGGTTGCCACCGTCAGCGAGCGCGGCGTGCGGCCCATGGTCGCCGTGACGAAAGGCCGCGTTGCCCGTCGGAGGTCCGCGCCGCCCTCCAGTGCCGCGGCCTGCTCGAGCGTCGCGTCACGCAGCGTCCGCAGGCGGCCGAACAGCGCGGCGCTGAGAGAGAAGGCGTCGCTGGCGGCGGGGGCTTCGGCGCGCAGTTCGTGGAGGCACGCGGTGCAGACAAGCCCGCCGCTGCGGGGCGAAAGCCAGGCACGCGCCTTCGCCAGCGGCCGGCGCGCCAGGGCCGCTCCGCAATGCGAGCACGCATCCAATTCAGGGGCAAAGCCCAGGGCGCGGAGGACATGGTACTCGGTGGCGGCCAGCAGAGCGTCCGACGCTCCGGCCGCGCCAACGGCGTCCTGAAATTGGCACAGGACGTCGTACAACTCCGGTACGGCAAGGCCCGGTTCGCAGAGCGCATCGGCGACTTCGGCGACGTAGGACACGGCGGCGAAGACCTGGGGATCGACCAGCCGCTCCCACACCGTGCGCACCGTGCGGACGGCGGTGAGAACGTCGAACGTACGCCCGACATGCAAGCGTGCGTGGAGCCGGGTGAAGAAATCCAGGCGCCCGCCAAACCGGCTTGCGCTCTTGCGGACCCCGCGGGCAACGGCCTGGAGCTTGCCGCGCTCGCGGGAGAACAGGGTCACGACGCGATCCGCCTCGCCCAGCGCCCGCGCGCGCAGCACGAGTGCCTCGACGGAATAGGAGTTCACGAGCCGCGGCTGCCGGACGGACGGCCTATGCGACGCCGGCCGTCTCCCGGGGTGCGGTCTTGGCTTTCTCGACGGTTTGGCCGGTGAACGGCGAGGACAGCAAGTCCGCGAGCGAGGTCACCGTATGCGAACCGTCGGGGAGGCACCGGATGATGAGGACCTTGGGGGAAAATTCGCTGAGCACCTGGCGGCAGGCGCCGCACGGCACGACACCCTCGTCGTCGCAGCCGGCGACGGCGATCGCGACGAGGCTACGGGCTCCGGCGGCGGCAGCGGCACCCAGGGCGACGCGTTCCGCGCACATGGAGAGCCCAAGCGAAGCGTTTTCGACGTTCGCCCCGGTGAAAACGCGCCCGTCCGCGGTCAGCAATGCCGCCCCGACGTGAAACTGCGAGTACGGCGCGTAGGCGTTCAGGCGGGCTTCCCAGGCGCGGCTCACGAGCGATTCCCGCGTTGCGTCGTCTAACCTCGGCACCGATTACCTCCCGGCGGCGCATGGCTGCCGCTGCTGTCCATCACGTGTCGGCCGGCGTCTTGCCTGCCGTCCCGGCCGTCTGCTGTGCGGTCTTCTTGATGCGCACCGAGAGCAATCTCCTCCCGGCCATCTTTTCCACGATGAGCGTGACGCCGCCGTCGATGACGATCTGCTCGCCCGGCGCCGGGACACGACCGAACAACCCGAACGTATAGCCGCCGATGCTCTCGAAGTCTTCCGTGGGGAGGGACAGTCCCAGGCGCTCGTTGACGTCGTCAATGTTCATGCGGGCGTCCACGATGAACTCACCCTCGCCAACCTGCGTCAGGTCCGGCGGCCGGTCGCCTTCGGTGGCGTCGTACTCGTCCATGATCTCGCCGACGATCTCCTCCAGCAGATCTTCCATCGTCACCAAACCCGCGGTGCCGCCGTATTCGTCGACGACGATCGCGACCGAGACGTGCTCGGCCTGCATCTCGCGTAGCAGCTCGTCAATCTTCTTATTCTCAGGGATCGCCTTAATGGGCCGCATGAGACGCCTCAGCGGGACATCCAGCTCACCCCGCGAGACGCACAGCAAGAGCTCGCGATCGTGGACCACGCCGACGATGTGGTCGATGTTACCCTCGTAGACGGGAAGTTTTGAGTACCCCTCGCGGACGACGATCTCGACCCCGGTACGCACAGGCTGGGCGGCGTCGGCGCAGACCATGTCCGTCCGGGGCGTCATGACCTCCCGAGCCACCTTATCGCCGAACTCGAAGATGGAGTGGATCATCTCCTTTTCCTCCTCCTCGAGCACGCCTTGCTTCTCGCCCACGTTGACCAGGTTGCGGATGTCGTCCTCGGTGACATACGGGCCGGTGCGTGCAGGGTCGCCGCCGAACAGGCGTAGGGTCCATGACGTGAGGCCAACGATCGTCCACGTTACGGGCTTCAGGATGGTTGAGACGACCGTCAAAAAACGTGCAAAGCGCGGCGCCCAGCGCACGGGGTCCTGGACGACGATCATCTTAGGAACGATTTCTCCCGCGACGAGCAGTACGACGGTCATCGTCGCGGTCGCCGTGAGGACGGGGCGCCACACGCCGGCTTGAATGGCGAGCCATGTCGCAAGGGACTGCGCCGACAGCAAGACGACGGTGTTGCCGACGAGGATCGTCGTCAGGTAGCGGTTTCGGTCGTCCAATAAACGCAGCAGCTGCTGGGTTGTGCCATCCGTGCTGCGCTGCAGAACGCGCAGGCGGCTCAAGGCCAACAGCGCCGCCTCAGCGCCAGCAAAAGTGCCCGCCAGGACAACCAGGCACACGATGCCGAGGATGGCCGGACTCACCGGTGGATGCATGGAAGCGTCTTCAACGCATGCCTCTTCTTCGCGCTGGGCGCCGCTTTCTCCACCCCCTTCATCCCGGCGCGCGGATCGCGTGCAGGATCGCTTGGCCGTACAACAGCACGCCCGCAGCTGCGGCAGCGAGGCTGACCGCCAGAACGCCGGCCGCGCCGGCATGCTTGGCCGCGCGGGCAAGAGGGTGCGCACGAGGCTCGACCAGGTCGATAGCATGCTCCAGACACGTATTGAACAGTTCGGCCGCGAGGACGCCGCCCACAATGAGCCCTAGCAGCGCCCACCGCAGGACGTCGAAATGCAGACCGGCGGCAGCCGCAACGGCCAGCATTCCCACTCCGACCTGAATGCGGAAATTGGGCTGCTCCACAAAGGTCCGTTTCAGGCCGTCGGCGGCGTCGGCGAAGGCGCGCCATAGCGTGCGACTCGGCAAGATTCTCACGCCGCCAACGTGCGCAGCACGCGCCGCGTCAGGGCATGCATGCGCGCCGCCTCCCGGCGCTCCTTATGGTCATAGCCGCACAGGTGGAGGGTGCCGTGCACGGCCAGGCGGCGCAGTTCCGCCACGGGCGGCGCCCCATAACGCCGAGCCTGCCGCCTCGCCGTCTCGAGGGAGATGATGATGTCGCCAAACGGTTCTCCGCGCCGGCTTCCGTCGCCCAGCGGGAACGCGAGCACATCGGTCGGCGCGTCGAGGCTGCGGAAGCGTTGGTTCAAGTCCTGGATGCCTGCATCGTCGGTCACCACAACGCACACCTCCCCGACCACCGCGGGCGCGGCCATCTTCAACGCACGAATGACCGCCTGCCGCAGCGCTTTACGCATCCTGGGCGAGACGCCCGGCGCCCGGATGGCGACCTGCGCAGGCACCGGCGGCTACCAGCCTCCCGGGGTGTGTCCGGGAGCGCGAAGCGCCGCGCACGGGCCAATGATGGCAGCGGCCACAAAAAGGCCGGCCGGACTCATCTGACCGCCCGGCAGCAAGACGATTGCCGCCGAACCGCGAGCCCTTTGCGCAACGGCGCTATCGCCCGGCAGCACGGGGAGTCCGGGCGCCATTGGGGGCAGTCCGAATACCTCGGCGGCCGACGGTAGCGTGATGCGCGAACCGGCTTGCACCGCTAGATCCGTGGAGAGCAAACGGGCAGTCTGTGGGCCGCCCATTGTCGATACAATCGGCGGCCTGCGCCCAGCGGCAGCCGGCCCTGTGCGGATCGGGCTGCCAGGCGGCGAACGCCGCTGCGCCGACGGCACCCGCGCCGGAGCCGAACTTGCAGGAGCCAGCTCCGATACCGGGCGGTCGGGCAAAGGGCTGGCGACCGGCGACGGACGGGTCTGGCCTAGCGGCGGTGACTGAGCCGAGCGGGCCCTGCGCAGCCCCTGCACGATTGATGAAACGATGTTGGCAAGGATAATGATCAGGATGACCAGCCCGACGAGGTCTGTCTGGGCGAAAACGGGCACCAGATGCGTCATTGAGGCGGGGCTGGGGGAGGGGTTGTCGGCGGCGGACCGCTCGGCGTCTGCCCGCCTCCCGAGGCTTGAGCAATCGCGTTGCGCATGTCGGTATCGGACAACACGTTTTGCATGCGGTAGTAATCCATGATACCCAGGTGTCCGGCACGAAACGCATCTGCAATTGCCGCCGGTACCAATGCCTCAGCCTCCACAACCTTGGCGCGCATGGCTTGGGTTTGGGCCTTCATCTCTTGCTCTTGCGCCAGGGCCGCGTACTGGCGCTCGGCGGCTTTGGCCTGTGCGACGCGGCGATCGGCCTCGGCCTGTGCGGTTTGCAAGTCCGCCCCGACGTTCCGCCCGACGTCGACGTCCGCGATATCGATCGACACGATCTCGAAGGCCGTACCGGCATCCAAGCCCTTGGCTAACACCGTCTTGCTGATGTGGTCGGGATTTTCCAACACCTCCTTGTAGGTGTTGCTGCTGCCGATTGCCGCCACGACGCCCTCGCCAACCCGCGCAATGACGGTCGCCTCGCCCGCACCGCCAACGTAGCGCTCGATGGCGGCCCGGACCGTGACGCGGGCCTTGACGTTGAGCTGGATGCCATCCTTGGCGACACCCTGGAACGTCGGCGTCTCGATGACCTTCGGGTTGACGGACATCTGGACGGCTTCTTGCGGGTCGCGGCCTGCCAGGTCGACCGCGCACGCCCGCTCCCAGGGCAGCGGGATCTGCGCGCGCTGGGCCGCGATGAGGGCGCGCGTCACGCTGTCGATGTGGCCGCCCGAGAGGTACTGCGACTGCAGCTGATCCACCGTGATGTTGATGCCGGCCTTGCGCGCATTGATGAGCGCGTCGACGATGAGCGACGGCGGAACGCGCATCAGCCGCATGCGCACGAGGCTGAAGATACCCAGGTGCACCCCGGCAGCCTGGGCCCGGATCCATACCCCGAACGGAAAGTAGTACAAGAACATGAAGAAGGCGATGATCGCCGCAAAAGCGATGAGGGTGACGAGGAACAGGGTCACGACTGGTTTCTCCTTAGGCGCGCGTCACGAAGATGGTGGCGCCCTCGACCCGCTTGACGCGAATGCGGGTTTGCGCGGGCAGGAACTCGCCCTCGGTTTGAACCTGGTAGCGTTCGCCGCCGATGATGGCGGCACCGGCGGGCCGCAGGTAGGTCTGCGCGACGCCCTCCGCACCGACGAGATTGGGCCGCGGGGGGGCGGCCGTGTAGCCCTCGTCCACGGATTGCGCTCCGGCGAAAGCCAGCCGCCGCAAGAGCGCGCTCTCCGGCAGCCAGCGCAAGGCGAAAAAGAAGATTGCTACAGCTGCGATCAGCGCGATCGCGGTGGTGACGAGGCCCACGTACCAGGCGCCGAACGCCAGGACCATGCTAATGACGATGAGCAAGGCCCCGACAAGTCCCGAGATGCCGTGGCCGGGCAGCACATGCAGCTCGACGAGCAACGCGAGAACGCCCAGTCCAAAGAGTGCCAGGACAATCCAATTCGACATACCGGCGACGATGTGGGCCCCAAAGAACAGCGCCAGGGCCGCAACGCCGATGACCCCGGCGATAAGGTGCAAGGTTTGCATCTCGATGAGCAGACCTAAAACACCGATGGTCAGGAGAATGCCCGAGACGATGGGATC
This sequence comes from bacterium, assembly GCA_902812405.1. Taxonomy (GTDB): domain Bacteria; phylum Vulcanimicrobiota; class Vulcanimicrobiia; order Eremiobacterales; family Eremiobacteraceae; genus CADDZI01. The sequence goes on from CADDZI010000006.1 coordinate 51,266, forward strand.
CGCCGCAAATTGCGCGATGCGTTCTCCGAACGTCAGGCCGGCCACCCGCAGGCGCGGCTGCCGGAAGCCAGCCATGGCCAGGGCTTGCACCTCCGATGACGCGATGCCGTTGATGAAGTGGTAGCGCAGCGCCTGACCCGGCGATAGCGTCAGAATCTGGCCTTTGCTCTTCAGGCCCGGGACCACGACCCCAGGGTCGGTCATGGCAGCCGCCAGCGCCGTGTCGCGATGGTGCGCTTCAGCCAGCGAAACAAACTCGGCGTGCAGGGCGGATATCGTCTTCGCCGTTGAGGGAATCGGCTCTGCGGCACCGATGCTCGATCCCGGCGCCATGTAGATCTTGTCGCAGGCCAGGGCGATCAATGCCCCCGCGGACCAGGCCCGCTCCTTGACGAACGCGATGCTCGGGAGGCCCGATGAGATGATCGCGTCCTTGATGTCGTTGGCATCGTCCACAACGCCGCCGTTGGTCGCCAAAACAATCAATACGGCGGAGGCGCCCTCGGCGCGGGCGTCGTCCACGGCGCGCGCTACCAGGTGTGACATCCCGGCATCGATCGTGTTGTCGATGTCGATCACCTCGACCAAGGGCTGTCCGTTCGTCGCCTGTGCCGGGTGGACCGCCGGCGCGGCCAAACCGAGTGCGCACACGAGCGCACACGCCGCGGCCCGCCCCGTCATGACGCCTGCTGGGCGGTGTCCAGTGCCGCACGCACGGCAGCCGCAATGTCCTTTCCCGGCGCGCGGCCGCGCAGCGCCGCCATCGCCGCCTTCATGGCTGCACCAAATTCGGGTTTCGGCCCGAGGCCGGCCAGGATGTCGCGCACGGCGGCACGCAGCTCATCCGGGCTGAGGGGTGTCGGCAGGTACTCGGCCAAAATATCACGCTCGCGCCGTTCCTGTTCGGCCCTCTCCGGACGCCCGGCACGCAGGTACTCGGCTATCGCGTCTTCGCGCTGCTTGACCTGCTTGCGCAACACCTCGATCTCGTCTTCCTCGGACAGCGGAGCCTGCCGTTCGATGCGCCGGTAGGTGATGGCGGAAACGGCAAGACGGAGCGTCGAGAGACGCTCCGTGTCGCGGTTTTTCAGCGCGGCCTGGACGTCGGCGGTCAGCTTTTCCAGCAAGCTCACGTTGTCGACGCATTCGGCGCGATGGGCGGGGTTCTCATTGCGCTTACGCGCGCCGCTTGCGTGCTGCGGCGCTCTTCTTCTTCCGCCGAACGCTGGGTTTCTCGTAGTGCTCGTGGCGGCGTGCCTCCGCCAGGACACCCGATTTCTGGCACATCTTCTTGAAACGCTTGAGGGCGCTTTCGATGGACTCGTTTGCTCCTACCCTGGTCTCCACGTACAACACCCCCTTTGCGTACGACCCGGCGGCGTGCCGCTCGCGGGCCGTCTCTGAACTCGCCGGCTGACTCTCGCTCAGACGTTCGACGACCCCCTCCGCCCACCCCCTCGCTTGCTTGCGCGTTGCCGCAGACGAAAAGACCCGGGTGCGGCCGACACGCCGGGTTACTCGTAAAGCCACTCTGGGAGCGGGGGTCTGCCGGCCTTAGCCGGGAGGCCAGGCAAAATGCCGACCCGAGAGCAGGTGCAGGTGCAGGTGGTAGACCGTCTGTCCCGCGGAGGCCCCGTTGTTGATGGTGATGCGAAAGCCGCGATCGGCGCCCGGGTGCTCTGCGGCAATCCGAGCGGCTACCTCCAGTAGTCTGCCCAGCAGGTCGCGTTCGCCGGCAGACGCGGCGTCGAGAAGCGTTGGGTAATGCTTTTTTGGGACAATCAGGATGTGCGAAGGGGCAACCGGACGGATGTCGGCAAAGGCTGCGACGTGTTCATCCTCGTGGAGCAGCCGGGCCGGCGTCTTACCCGCAATGATGTCGCAAAAGATACAAGGCTCACTCATGCGTCCAGCCTGCTGCCGCCCGGTTGCTAATTCCTCCTCGTTGGTCATCACCGGGGATGTGGGCTCTTTTCGCGTCGACCATGGACGCCTGGTGATGAAAGCTAGGCCGCGCAAAGTCTTGCACGTGATTCCGTTCTACAAGAGGCGGAATGTCCGACGTGCGTGTCTCGGGCCAGTCAACAAAGGCCGGCCCTACCGGACCGCCGGGGTCGCGGTGCACGAGCCCGCCGCCGCGAGGCCGGGCTCGTGTTTACTGCTTGGCGTAAAAGACCCAACCGTCAACCGGTTGCGCACCTACCTGCCCGCACGATCCCTGGCGGTAAGCGGCACCATTCCGCAGAACGCGGCGATCACCGCTGCCAGGAATGCAAGAACCCATCGGCTCGTTCTCACAAGTGACGATCACCCCCGTCCCAGAGCTGCCGCGCTCACGACAACCGCGGCAGCGCGTGATCTGCGAGCGCGGCGTTACGGGTTCCCGGGGAGGATGGACATCACCTGAAACGGCTCCGAGCCGTCCGGGTTGGCGATGTACCCCAAAACCGTTCGCTTAAAGACAATGGGAGCCGCCGTGTGGGCGATTGGGACCAAGGGCGCCTCGTCGTGGACAAGCTTCAGCGCCGCCAGGTAGTCTTGGGCGCGCCGGCTACGATCCGTCGTCCGCTGGGCATCCAGCATCAGCGCGTGAAAGCGGTCATCGCGCCAAAACGAGAGATTTTGCGCACCCGGCGTATTGGCCCCATCCTTATCCAAAATGACGTAGAGAAAGTTGTCCGGGTCGCCGTTGTCGCCGATCCACCCGGTGAGCGCCAAATCGTGCTCGCCGCGCCCGGTTTTGTCCAGAAAGGGTCCCCATTCAAGCCCTTCCAGGCGCGCGTCGATGCCGACGGCACGCAGGTCGGCCTGGATTGCTTCGGCGACGCGTTGCGGTTCGGGGTCGTATGGCCGGGGCACCGTCGGGTACCATAGCGTCGTCGTAAACCCGTGCGGGAAACCGGCCTGTGCCAGGAGGCGCCGCGCCTGGGCCGGATCGTAGGGATAGGATGTTTGGTTGGGATGCGGCCACACCGCCAGCGGCAGAAAGTCGGTCGCCACCGTGGCCGACGGGTCGAAGAAATTCTTCACGATGGCCCGCGCATCGATGGCCTCGTTGATCGCGCGCCGCACGAGCAGGTTCGTGAACGGCGGCTTTTGGGTGTTGATGGCCAAGAATAGGACGTCGTTGGGCGGCTGGTGGTAGATCGTCAGATTCGTGTTGGCCGCCAGAAGCGGGAGGTCGTCCGGGCGCGGGTACTCCCATCCGTCAATGTCACCCTTCTCGAGCGCCAGCAGGCTGGTGGCCGCATCCGGAATGTCGCGTACGATCACGGTTTGGATCTTCGGCTTCTCGCCCCAGTAGCCCGCAAAGGCCTTCAGCGTGATATGGTCATCTTTCACCCATTCGGCAACGTAGTAGGGCCCCGTTCCAACGGGCGCCCGAAAGTAATTCTCGCCTTCCTTCTTCATTGCGCTGGGCGACGAGATGGCAAACGACGGCATTGCCAGGTCGCTGAGCAAGGGAGCCAAGGGCCGGCTTAAGTCGATCTCGACTTCGTCCGGAGCCACAACCTTGACGTCGCGGATGACGCCCGGAAAACCGCCAAATTGACTCTCGTAGTACGAGTAGTCCGTCGAGCCGCGCAAGGCCGTATGCCAGGGATTATTTGGCAGACGCCAGCGGTCAAAATTGAACTTGACGGCATCCGCGTCGAACGGGGTGCCGTCTTGAAATTTGACGTTGTGACGCAAGCGAAACCGCCAGACCGTGCCATCCGCGGACGAGGACCATGAGACCGCGAGCGCAGGAACGACCTCAAAGGTCCCCAGCTTGTACGTCGTCAGGCCGTCCATTGTGACCCGCGTCACGTTGAGCGAGTTGCCATCCGTGGCCACGGCCGGGTCAAGACTGACCGCGTCCTTGTTGCGTCCGAACACGAGAGTCGTGCCGGACGGCTGCTGTGCCGGGCCGCTTGACGGGCCGCACGCCCACAGCAGCGTGCACACGGCCGCCCCGGCCAGGGCCGCCGCCGGCCTACGCCATGCGCGTTTCACCAGGACATCACCTCACGGGTTGATGGTAAAGCCCCATTCGTAGGAGAGGCTGTTACCAGCAATATCGGTCCCTTGGACCACAACCCGTACCGCACCCGGAGGCAAATCTCTCGTCGGATAGTAGGAGATGAAAGCCGGCGTGCGTGTGGTGTGCGACGTCACGTCCCGCCCATTGACCGTCAAGCGCAGACTGTCCGGTGCCATACCCGTCTGCGCCACCGTCGCAAACGTCACAACAATGTTCGGACGAGCCAGGTTGATGTTCGCTCCCGGTACGGGCTGCACGCTCTCCACGGCCGGCGGCGTGGTAATGATCGAGATGGGGCTCGCCGCCTCGGCGACCGCGCTCGTGGCGCCTCGTGACAGGCGCACGATGAGGGGAGCACCGGTCAGGTTCGTTCCAACCGTCACCGGCCAGCGCCCGCTGTACTCCCCGGCACGTGTCTCCGACAGTCCAAAGCGCAGGACGTCGCTGATCTCGGCCTGAGCCTGGCAACCGGGTGTACCCGTAACCGCCACCGATACCACATCGCCCGCGCGCAGCGCGCGGCCGGGCAACGCAACGGTCACGCGGTCGATGGACGGCCCGCCTGCGCCGTGACTGACCGGGCGACCACCGGGCGTCAGAGCAACGATTTCGTGAACGTCGCCGCTCACCGGATCCGCCCGCGCGCTCAGAAGATCACCGGCCTGCAACGCGCCGAACGCGACGGGCTCTCCGTCGAGGGTGATCGTCGTATCCGGGCCGGCCGCGATCACGCGGCCGCTCGTCAGCACGAGACTGCCATCGGCAACCCCGCCAACGGTTCCGTTGAGACTCGCGAACAGATCGACAACGGAGAGCGCGTGATCCGAAGCGTCGAGCGCCAGCACGACCTGGTCGCCCACGTGAACGGAGGAGACGTCTCCATATCCCGTAAACGCCCCACGCACATCCCGAAAGACAACCCCCTGGGTCGCCGGCATGCTGGCCGCATATGCGCCGGCGCTGCCGGCAACTGTCAACTGCATGCGGGAGCCCTCGTGCACAATCCGAGTAACGGTTCCCGTCATGGTCCTGACCGCCGGCCGCGGTGCAGCCGGGGGCATGGGCCTTGGGATCCGTCCGGGTGTGATGATGATGGTACGCCGTGCGGCATCGTAGCCGACCCGAGTGCCGAAAAGTACAGGCAGAGAGCGGACCGCAAGCATGAGGTGCCCGGCGAGGATGAGGGGTGGTGCGGGCATAGTGACCGGCTGACCGTTGACAACCGCCTGCTGCTGACCCGCTGTCAACACGACCTGACGCAGAAGTGTGGTTAGAACCACGGTGCGCGAGCCATGCGCCAGACGTACCTCCGCGCCATACGCCGCTGCAATCGGGCGCAGCGCGACGTACGCGATGCCCCCGACCAGCGTGACGTCGCCGGCGATGAGCGGTCTGCCGGCCAACACGACGCGAGGGGCGGGGACAGGCGCCCCCGCGGTCAGCACAAACGCCAGCACGGCAGCCACGACAACCCTGAGCGACCAGCCCATCCCGGTGGGAGCGATCATTGCGACATCAGCTGTGCGTAGATGCGGGCGGTCGCCCGGGCCGTTTCGTCCCACGAAAAGGCGACCGACCGGCGCCGGCCTGCCTCGCTCAAGCGCGCCCGCAGGCTCTCGTCCTCAATGAGGGATTCCATATGCCTCGTCAGAGCGGCGGCGTCGAGCGGTTCAAAGGTCACAGCGGCCTCATCCGCTACTTCCAGGAGCGCGGGTGTTCGCGCCAGGATGACGGGGGCCCCTGCGGCCATCGCCTCAACGGCGCCCAATCCGAAGCCTTCGTACAGCGAAGGCACGACGGCCCCCGTGCAGCCTGCGTACAGCGCGGCAAGTTCGGCCTGCGATACGTGACCCGGCGTGACGATGCGGCCGTTTGTTTTGGGTGCAGCCTCCAAGCTGCAGTCAAAGGGACCGTCTTCGGTCAGAACAAGGTCGCACGCTGCCCGCACCCCGCGCCAAGCCGCGACGAGTGTCGGGATATTCTTGTGAGGCCGGTGGTTCCCGGCATAGACAAAGAAATGTTCCTGCAGCCCAAAGCGTTCGCGTGCCTCCCGTGCTGCGGACAGGCGCTCTTCCTCCGTGAGGCGATAGCCTTCCTCACACCCCAGGGGGATAACCGCCACACGTTCGGGCGGAACGCCGAGAAAGCGTTCCAGATCCGCCACCGTCGCCTGCGCGTCGGTGATGACGCAGTGCGCGCGGCGCGCCGCCGGGCCGACAATGAAGCGGTAGTACAGCCGCACCTTCCAGGACGCGTACGCCGGATAGCGGAGGTGGATGAGGTCGTGAATCGTGCACACGGCCGCACAGCCCACGGCGCGCGGCATGTAGACGCTGAGAAAGTGCACGAGGTCGGGGTGCAGACGCCGCACGATGTGCGGCAGAACGCACTGCTCGCCAAAGCCGCCGTTACGCGCGACGGCATCCGGCACGAGGACGGTGCGCCCGTGGCTCCCATCCACATCCGACGGCCGATTGGTCAGGATGACGATGTCCGTCCCCGAACACGCTCGCGGCAGGCGCCGAACCATCTCGCGGACGTAGATCTTCATGCCGACCGACATGTGGCGCGTCAGACGGGCATCCAGAACGATACGCACCTGCTTAGCGTACCTGTCGCCGCCGGCTTTTGCTGGCCACGACGGCGGGGTAGGCTGCGCTTGCCGCGCACAGGAAAGCACCCCGCCACCCATCCAGGATTCCGCGCCGCCACAACCACAGCCATGCAAAGCGGACCGGGACCAAAACCCAGCTCGCAACCAAGCCCGTCAGGCTGGGCCGGACGGCGCGCGCCTCCAAGTCCGTATAGGCGGCGAACTTGCGCCGGTAGGAGGCAAGCGTCGGGTACGTGTCGTGCTCGAGGGGAGACGCGAGGTCGCAGCAACGGCCCGGCACCGACCACGTTTCGTGGACGGCCCACGGACCGTCGCCCGAGGTCGACGATACGGTCGCGGCCGAGGTCCGAAACAGGCGTAGCAGCCGATCCGGCCACCAGCCCGCACCACGGATCCAGCGGCCGCAAAACCAGTTACGCCGCGTAACGCGGTATCCGTCCACGGACGCCGGAGGGTCTAAAGCCAAAAGCTCGTCTCGCAGCGCGTCCGTCAAACGCTCGTCCGCATCCAGCATGAAGGTCCAAGGGGTAGCAACCGCGGCCAGCGCCTCGCGCCGCGTCGCGACGAATCCCCGCCACTCGCCTCGCACGACGCGCGCCCCGAAGCCTGCGGCCTGCGCGGGTGTGTCGTCCTCGGAGCCCGTATCATAGACGATCACCGGCGCGCCCGGCGGCAGCGTCGCCAGGCAACGCCCGATCCGTGCCGCCTCGTTGCGTGCGAGGATGACGAACGTGATGTCCTTGGCGTCCACGGCGGGCGACGTCAAGGTGGCGGCGGGCTAGGCCGTGCGCTCGTGGGCCAAGCCCGTATCGCTTGCGGCCGTCCTGGCATGCGCCAGAGCGGCCTCGACAAAACCAGCGTACAGCGGCGCGGGCCGGGTGGGGCGCGATTTAAACTCAGGGTGAGCCTGCGTTCCCAGGAACCACGGGTGCGACGGTAGTTCGATGATCTCGACGAGACCTGCAGCCCGGTAGTGCCCTGAAAACCGCAGACCCTTGCGTTCGAAGATCTCTCGATACGCGTTGTTGAACTCGAAACGGTGCCGGTGCCTCTCGGAGATCTCCAGTTGACCGTAGGTCCGGTGGGCCAAGGAGCCCGGCTCCAGACTGCACGGGTAGGCGCCCAGACGCATCGTGCCCCCCATGACCTTGAGGTTCCGCTGATTCTCCATGAAGTCAATGACCGGGTGCGGCGTCTCGGGTTCCACCTCCGTCGTGTGCGCATTCTCGAGGCCGCAGACGTTGCGTGCAAACTCGACGCACGCCAGCTGCATGCCGTAGCAGATGCCGAGGAAGGGGATGCGGTTTTCGCGGGCATGCCGGATGGCCAGGAGTTTCCCTTTGATGCCGCGGGCCCCGAAGCCCGGGGCAACCAGAATCCCGCTGACGCCGGTCAACAGCTCGACGCCGCGTTCTTCCAGCGTCTCGGAATCGATGCGCACGATGTCCACCGCCGCATGGTGGGCAACCGCCGCGTGTCCGAGCGCCTCGTTGATGGAGATGTAGGCGTCCTTCAACTCGACGTACTTGCCGACGAGCGCAATCCGCACCCGCTCCTTGGGGCGCGCGATGCGCCGCACCATGGAGCGCCACTCGTCGAGATCCAAGGGGCGGTCGCCGAGGTTGAACTTCTGGCACACCGCCTCCGCCAAGCCCTCGGCCTCCAAATTGAGCGGCACTTGGTAGATGCTCTGCGCGTCTCGGCTCTGGACGACCGCCGAGCGTTTGACGTCGCAGAACAGCGCGATCTTTTCCTTGATGTCTTGGGTCAGCGGGTATTCCGCCCGGCAAATGATGGCATCCGGCGTGATGCCGATGGCGCGCAGTTCGCGCACCGAATGCTGGGTCGGTTTGGTCTTCAATTCGTCCGGCGCGCCCAGGTGCGGAACAAGCGTCAGGTGGACGTACATGACGTGGTCGTCTCCGACGTCGTGCCGGAATTGACGGATGGCCTCGAGGAAGGGCAGCGACTCGATGTCACCGACCGTTCCCCCGACCTCGATGATGCACACCTCGGCCTGGCTCTGCAGCGCAACCTGCTTGATGCGATCTTTGATCTCGTTGGTGATGTGGGGGATCACCTGAACCGTGCCGCCCAAGTACGCCCCGCGCCGCTCCTGCTCGATGACCGCCCCGTAGATCTGCCCGGTCGTCACGTTGTGCAGCCGGGTCAGGTTTTCGTCGATGAACCGTTCGTAGTGGCCGAGGTCCAGATCGGTCTCGGCACCGTCTTCCGTCACGAAAACTTCGCCGTGCTGATACGGGTTCATCGTACCGGCATCGGTGTTGATGTACGGGTCTAGCTTTTGGATGCTGACGGAGATGCCCCGGCTCTTGAGGAGCCGTCCCAGGGAGGCCGCTGCGATCCCTTTGCCCAGCGACGAGACAACGCCGCCGGTAAAGAAAATGAAACGACTCACGCGGGCCGGACCGGGGCGGGATGCATGTACTTTGCGGTTCGCGGGACCGTGCGGGGCTCCCTTGCCGGATCTTGCGGACCCCACCCGCGGCCCTATTGCGCGTGGGGAGCGGGCAGCGAAGCACTACTTCGAGGCGTTCGCACTCCCCCGGTCCTATCGGGCGTGGGGAGTGGCCTCGAGACCCAGCCAGTCCTGCGGGGCGAAGTACGTCATGGCCTGCGCCTCTGCGGTGCCCGGTTCGGGGGTATAGCCGTACTCCCAGGCGGCCAGCGGCGGGAGCGACATGAGAATCGACTCCGTGCGCCCGCCGGTGGCGAGCCCGAATGCCGTGCCCCGATCGTAGACCAAATTGAACTCGACGTACCGCCCGCGACGGAAGAGTTGAAAGCGCCGCTCGCGTTCGCCGTAGGCATCGTTGCGGTGCCGTTCGACGAGCGGCAGGTAGGGCATCAAGACATGGGCACAGCAATCCGCAACAAAGGCGAAGAGAGCCTCTTCATCACCCCGCAAGTCGTCGAAGAAAATTCCGCCCACGCCGCGTGTCTCGCCGCGGTGCGGCAGGTAGAAGTATTCGTCGCACCAGCGTTTGAAGCGCGGGTAGTAGCCGGGATCGTGGCGGTCACAGACCGCCTTCCACGCGGCGTGGAAGGCGATAACGTCGTCGCGCTGCGGATACATGGGCGTCAGATCGCTGCCGCCGCCGAACCAAGCATCCTCGCCGCGTCTGAGGTACCGGAAATTCGCGTGCATCGTCGGCACGAAGGGGTTGCGAGGATGCAGTACCATCGAGAGGCCGGTTGCAAAGAAGGAACGCTCCGAGCCGCCCAACCGGCGCAGCGCCGCCTCGTCCAGCTCGCCCCAGACGGTTGAGACGTTAACGCCGGCCTTCTCGAACAGGGGACCATCGGCAAGTACCGCGCTCACGCCTCCCCCGCCTCCAGGCCGCTGCCAGGCATCGAACCGAAAGGCAGTGCCGTCCAGGGCGCTCAACTGGGCGCACACCTCGCGCTGGCGCTCCTCGCAGAGCGCCTGCATCCTGCTTCCCATGCCCCCGCCGCTGTTTGACATGTCACATCCTGACCCCCAGGCGTCCGTGGGTCATGTCCAGCCGGCACACAAATCGCCCGATCATTCTTGCGACTCCAGGCCGGCTGTGCCATAACCGGCGCTGTGACTCTCGCAGGCGACGATGCGGTCGAGCCCGGCTGCATCCCGGTGCAACGAGCACTGCCATCTCGGAAACGCCCGGCGGGCCAAGGACAAGAGTGTCTGCGCGTGGAGCGGAGAGCACTCCATGTAGAGTGCCCCGCCGGCCACAAGACGCTCCGGCGCCTGCGCGAGCAGGCGGCGGTAGACGTCCAATCCATCCGACCCGCCCAAGAGTGCCAGGTGTGGTTCGTGTTCCAGAACGCCGGGCTCGACGAGGTCAAGCCGCGTCTCGGCCACGTAGGGAAGATTCGCCACGGCAGCGTCAAAGCGCACCCCGGGGGCAAAGGCCTCGAAGAGATCGCCCTGCAGGAGGCGCACCTGATCCGAGAATCCTAAGCGGGCGACGTTCGTAGCGGCCAGCTCGAGTGCGTCTGCGCTCACGTCGGATGCGTCAACGCTCCCGCGGGGCAGAAAGTGCGCCACGGCGCACGCGATCGCACCGCTGCCGGTTCCGATGTCCGCAACCCTCGGCGCCGGGCTGGCGGCCAAGCGCTCGACGACGAGCGCGACGAGGTCCTCGGTTTCCGGCCGTGGCACAAGCGCCCGCCGGTCAACGGCAATCTCCAGCCCGCAGAACCACGTCCGGCCGACGATGTACGCCATCGGTTCGCCGTCCGCACGTCGCGCCGCCAAGGCAAACACCCGCTCGGCCAAACGGTGCTCTAGCCGGGCGTCGCCATAGGCGACGACGGCCGACGCGTCAAGGCCCGTCACGAACTGCACAAGCAGCCGTGCGTCCAACCACGGCGTCGGGGAGACGCCGCGCAGGCGCTGCCGGCACGCCTCTACCACATCGGCGATTGTTCGGCCTTTAACGGACCGCATGCTCCGCCAGGCGCCGGCGCTCCTCGTCAGCTAAGAGCGCCTCGACGACGGGATCCAAGTCGCCGTCCATGATGTTCCTCAAGTTGCCGGTCGTGAATCCAATGCGGTGGTCGGTGAGTCGATCCTGCGGAAAGTTGTAGGTGCGGATCTTCTCACTGCGGTCGCCGGTGCCCACCTGGGCGCGCCGTGCGGACGCCTGCGCCTCCTCCACCTCGCGGCGCTTGGCTTCGTACAGATGGGCGCGTAAGAGTTGCAGCGCGCGTTCGCGGTTTTGGAGTTGCGAACGTTCCTCCTGGCAGGCAACCGTGATGCCCGTCGGCTTGTGCGTGATCCGCACGGCGGATTCGGTCTTGTTGACGTGCTGGCCGCCCGCCCCTTGCGCCCGGAACGTGTCGATCTCCAGATCCGCAGGGTTGATCTCGACCTCAACCGCGTCCGCCTCGGGCATGACCGCAACCGTCGCGGTCGAGGTGTGGATGCGGCCGCTGGCTTCGGTGACCGGCACCCGCTGAACGCGGTGCACGCCGCTTTCGTGCTTAAAGAGGCGGTATGCACCCTTGCCCCGCACCCCGATGACGACCTCCTTGAAACCTCCGGCTTGCGACTCCGAGGCAGTGACGAGCTCGGTCTTCAACTTGTGCTGTTCGGCAAACTTCAGGTACATGCGCAGCAAATCGCCGGCGAAGAGGCTGGCTTCGTCGCCGCCCGTGCCGGCGCGGATTTCCACAAAGATGTCTTTGTCGTCGTTCGGATCGCGCGGTACGAGCAGCGCGCGGACGCGGTCCGAGGCAGCCGCGACCTCCACCCGAAGCCGCTGGACTTCGCTGCGCGCCAAAGCCGCCAATTCCTGGTCGCTCTCGCGCACCAGCGCCTCGGCCGAGGCGAGTTCCGCCTCCAGCCGCTCCAGATGCTCTCCGGCTTCCATGACCGGTTCCAGCGCGGCACGTTCCTTGGCCAGATCGCGTGCCGCCTGCGCATCGTAGGACGCGCCAAGCGCGGCCAGTCGGGCCTCGATCTCGGCGAAACGGGCTCGTACCACTTGAAGGCGCTCCGCCAACAAGGGATCGCGTTCAGAGCCGGCCATCGTGGATGTCAGAGCGCAATGCGCCCGTCAGCGGGAGAACGGCGTCTATGGCTGAGTATCGCCTGCGGGCGCAGCCGCTTCGGCCGCGGGGGTCCCGGCCGCGGCTGCCTCCCCATCCGTCTGCGCGGGAGCTTGCGCCTTGGGCTTGCGCGCACGCGGCTTGGCGGCCGGCGTGCGGCGGGTCCGCGGTTTGCGGGCGGTACTTTCGGATACGGCCGCAACGGCCTCCTCGGACGTTCCGGCTTGCGCGGTCTTGCTTGCGGCCTCGGCGCCCTCGGCCATAGGCTGCGCCGGAGCCGCCCCTGCAACGGCGGCATCCGGGGTGCTGGCGGCCGGCGTGTCGGCGGCCGGCGTGTCGGCATCCGGTGCTGTGGCGCCTGCCGGGTGGGCTGCCTGCGCCTGCGTTGTGCTTGCGGCAGTCTCCTTTTTCGCCTGCTCCTTGCGGGCACGTTTGCTCGTGACCGTGCCGTACTTGGTGAGGAACTTCTCCACCCGGCCTTCCGTATCGACGAACTTCTGATTGCCGGTGAAAAAGGGATGGCAGGCCGAGCAGATCTCGACGTGCAGACGCTCCCGCGTGGAACCGGTCACGAACGTGTTCCCGCACGAGCAAACGACCGTGGCTTCATACCACTTGGGGTGTATCTTCTCTTTCACGAGGCTGCCTTTCGCGGCGCTGTCCGGCCGAGGGCTCTATCCGGTTGCGGATGACCTCTCTGCGGCCACGTGCGCCTACCGTGTAGTATAGCACACGCGCCAAGCCCCGCACGCCGGCTCGTGCCGGAAAAACCATACGAGGCGCCGGCGCACGAGACGGTGCGGCGCCGGGAACCCGTCGCTCTACCTGCCGCAAACGCTCGGCGGGCGACTGTCAGCACGCAACGCGGGCTACTTTTGGGCCGGCTCCGCCCGCCACATTTGGGTCTGGTAGAGCCGTGCGTATGCGCCACCCCTGGCCAGGAGCTCGTCGTGCGTTCCGACCTCGACCAGGCGGCCGTGTTCGAGGACCAAAATCATCGTCGCCCGGCGGATCGTCGACAGGCGATGCGCGATGATGAAGGTCGTGCGCCCGATGAAGAGCCGCTCCAGGGCCTGGCTGATGAGTGCCTCCGACTCGGCATCCAGCTGCGAGGTTGCTTCGTCCAAAATCAAAATGCGCGGATCCCGCACGAGCGCCCGGGCGATGGCAATGCGCTGACGTTCCCCGCCCGACAACCGCAAGCCGCGCGGACCGACGAGCGTTTGGTAGCCGTCCGGGAAGCGCATGATGAAATCGTGAGCATTTGCCAGACGTGCCGCCTCTTGCACATCGCTCGGCGTCGCATCCAGCCGGCCGTAGCGGATGTTATACTCAATACTGTCCGAGAACAGTTGCGGGTCCTGGGGGACGATCGCCAGCGACCGCCGCAGCGAGGCCAGCGTGATGTGGCGGATGTCGTGGCCGTCGACGAGCACCGTCCCCGAGGTGGGCAGGTAAAAACGCGGAATGAGATTGACGAGCGTTGTCTTGCCCGCTCCGGACGGGCCCACCACCGCGACGACCTGGCCGGGCTCGATGCGGGCGGAGACGCCGTGCAGAACCTCCCGCCGTCCGTCGTACGAAAAGTGGACTCTGCAAAATTCAACCGATCCGCGAACGTCCTGCAGCGCAATCGCCCCGGGGTCGTCCGGGACCTCGACGTGAAGATCCAGCACTTCGAAGATGCGCCCCGCCCCGACGAGCGCCTTGTTGAGGTCGGAAAAGTACGTGGAGAGCTGATTAATGGGATTGCTCGCTGCCACCGCCAAGGTGAGGAATTGGGCCAACTCGGTGGCGGATTTGCGGCCGATGACCAATTCGTAGAACGACACGCCGGCCAGCGTCAAGAGGCCGAGCGTGATGAGAAAATCCACGACCGGCACCTGGGTGAGGGAAATCTGTGCCACCTTCATCGAGGCGCCCAGGTAGGCGTCGTTGCGCTCTTGAAAGCGCCGCACCTCGTACGGCTCGCGGGCAAAGGCTTTGATGATCCGTATGGACTCCAAAGACTCCTGCAGGCTTGCATTGAGGTCGGCGATCCGCGACAGCGAGTGGCGGGTCGCGCGGCGCACCGTCTCCGAGAAGCGGATGACGGCAAACGAGACAAGCGGCGCAACGGCGACGGTGACGAGCGCCAAGAGCCAATCCAGGTAGAACATGAATGCTAGCGCCCCGGCCAGCGTCAGGAGCGCGCTGACCAACAGCGGCAGGGAGGTGACGCCGGCGACCATGAGCCCCACGTCATTGTCGAAGCGCGACATGAAATCGCCCCGCCGCCAGCGATCGAACACATGCAGCGGAAGAAATTGGATGCGGGTGAAGAGGTCGCTGCGGATCTGCGCGACGACGCGCTGTCCGACGCGGGTCATGGTGAAGCTGCCTGCATACTGGGCCGCGTTCTTGACGATGTTGAGGCCCAACCCCGCCAAGAGGGCGATTTCCAGGCTCCGCACGCTGTGCTGCGTGACGGCGGCGAAGAGCATCTGTACGGCTTTGGCGTAGCCGACGGTCGCGGCCGAGGCAACACCGGTCAAGGCGACGCCGGCCAGCATGGATGGCAGCAGAGGACGGGCGTAGCCTAGGAGGCGGCGGAAAACCATGTGGCTCGCCTCTTACGCGCCGGGCAGGGTAAATCCCGGCCGTCCGGCACATGCCAAGCGTCCCGTGGACATGCCGCCGCTCTAGACAACCGGCGCACAGGCGTGATAGACGGTGCCAAAGGAGGCCGTCATGGCGTTCATACCGTTGGCCCTCGGCACGATCTTTCAAATGATTTCGCAAAGCGGCATCGACGCCGCCCAGCAGGCGATGCTCACCATGGACGAAACGGATCAGCTCATGCTCCAGGCACAGGAGCTGCGTCACCAGGAGCTCATGGACGCCCGCAGCGAGAAGTTCAACGAAGCGATCCAGGAGCGCTCGGAACGCATGCGCGAACGCGAGCTCCTCATGGATCTGGACATGTCCGACCGCAAGATCGACGACAAGATCACCAAGGAATGGATTGGCCTCATCCGCGGTCAGTAGCAAGGGTCTGAGCCGGGCGGCAGCTATCGGCGGCCGCCCGGCAAGCGGGATCTCAGCGCCGCAGCGATCCCCAGCGCTCGTCGAAGGTCACGGTCAGCGAGTGCGGCGCTCTTTGATAAAGCGACGTCACGTACTGTCCGGCCGCATTGCAGGGTCCGTTGCCTCCAAGGTAGCATCCCGGAGCTCCGCCGTAGGGTAACCCTGCGTTGAAGACCGAGAACAAACCGGCCTGGGCGTTGAAGATGTTGGTCCAGGCGACGTGAATCGTGGCGTTCCCTACCGGTACGCTCGCCGCGGCATTGTACACCCAAAACGGAGCAAACGTGTTGTAGGAGTTGTTCTTTGCGTACCAGTCCGCGCCGAAGGTCACGCTCGTTGCGTGCGAGAGCGTGTGGTAATCGAGAGCCCAGCCCAGCTTGTGCAGCGGCACGCCGAGGTACTGCTGATTGTTCACGACGTCGCCGATCGTCTGTGCCACTGTCAGCGGGACGCCCGTCGGATAGGCGGCCTGGATGTCGTAGTAGGGGTCAAGCGATAGGTACGGACTGACGGGCAGCCTGGCATTTGCCTCCAGCCCGGTGTAGACACTGCCTGCCAGATTCAGCGGCAGGTTCAAGAACAGAATGGGGTTTCCGTTGCTGAAGTTCGGCGTCCCGGGCGGCGCCGGCACGAAGCCCGTGAAGATGTGGTTCGTCAGGTTCGTCCGGTAGAAATCCACCCTGATATCACCGTCCTGCCCGAGCAGATGCTCAGCACCCACGTCATATCCGACTGCCGTCTCCGCCTTGAGGTTAGGATTTCCCGTCGTGGCGGCACAGAATGGTTCGGTACTCGGGCAGCCCCCAAACGCCACGCCGCTGAACGAGTTCGTGTTAAGGTATGGTTGGAGATCGGAAATGCGCGGTGCTGCAAAGCCGCTGCCGATGGAGGCCCGCAAGACCATCCTGTCGTTGGGTTTCTCGACGATTGCCAGCCGCGGGTCGAAGCGTTTGACGTTCAGCGTGTCGTAGTCGCTATAGTAGCCGGCAAACGTCACGTCGAATTTCTCTGAGAGGGCTGCATCGTCGCGTACAAGGTAGGTGCGCTCGATCTGGGTCGCCTCGCACCAGCCCTGCGTGCGGCAGTTCTGCGGCGAGAAAAAGATGGCAGTCGAGGGCAAGAACGAGTTGTTGGGGAACGCCTGCCCGTAGTTGAAGTAGTCGCCGTTGCCCCCGACGGCCAGCGTCAGCGTGTGGAGACCCACGACCCGTGTCCACAGGAGTTCCTGGCCCGTGAGGCGATCGGTTTGCGTCTCGATGTAGCAGCACGGTACAGCCGGGTTGTTCAACGGCGTGGCACCGTTTTCGCCGTCGACGATCCGATACAGCAGTTGGTGATACGCGCGCAGCAAGAGACTGCCCCCGGCAAAGGTCGTGTGGAGATCTACCGCATACTTGGGCTGAATGTTCCACACGTAATTGCCCGGATAGCCGAACATGTAGGGGATGCCCAACGGGTCATAGCACGGCACCGTATAGCAGTTGCTGGCTCCGTTGGTGTTAAGGTTGGCTTGAAGACCGCTCTGGTCACGGATGTCCGACTCGCCCGTCGCGGTCACGACGAGATAGGTGCTGTTGGAGAAGTTGTAGCGCAGCTTTCCCAACCCCGACTTGACGCCGAAGTAGAGCGTTGGATTCGTGATGTAGTAGACGGTCGGCGTCCCAAACGAACCGCAGTAATTCGTCGCAGCCACGAAGTTGTTGCAGAAGTCACCCTTGTAGGTGGACGGGATGTACCCCGGCGTCGTGAACTGGTGTACATCGAAGAGAAAGCCGAGACGGCCGACGGTGGATGTGCCCGACACGTTGAGGTCCTGCGTGCCAAAGCCGCCGACCGAGTACATCAACTCGCCGCCTGGCGTCGCCGCCGGATCGCGCGTCACGAGGTTGACCGTGCCGCCAATCGTGTTGGCCCCAAAAAGCGACGTTCCGCCCACACCCTTGACGACCTCGACGTTGGAGTAAATCGCCGGGGTCAGGGTCGAAAGGTCAAAATCGCCGTACTGGCCGTTACGCATCGGCTCGCCGTCTTGCAACACCAGGACTTCGTACCCCGTATTGCTCCCGCCGACGAAGCCTCCGGCCCCCCGGATCGTCAGCGTCGCGACGTTGCCGGGTGCCCCGTTGTTGAAGTGCTCGATGGTGATGCCGGGAATGGTCGTCAAGACGTCCTGGACTTGGTACAGGCCTTGGGGCACGAGGTTGGTGGCGGTGATCGTGACCGTCGGCGCCGACGATGTGTTCAAGACCGGGTGGCCCGTCACGATAATGTGTCCCAGGCTGGTGATGACCGTCGTCGTGACCGGTTGCAGGGCAATCTGCAGATTCAACGTCTGGCCGGCACCGACCGGAAGAGGCGCCGACTCCGCGGTTTGGTACAATTTGGCCGAGGCGCGAACGTAGTACGTGCCGGCAGCAAGATTGGTAAACGCAAACGATCCATCCTTGCCGGACTGCGTCGTCAGCGTGGCTCCTGCGCCGACAAGCTCGACCTTCGCACCTGCAATCGGCGCATTGGTCGTCGCCGAGACAACCGTGCCGCTCACCGCAGCCGTGCCGGCGGCCAGCGCAGCCGTGATCCCTACCCCGAAGAGCACGAGCGCACTCATGCCCGCGAGCACGCCGCGCACAAGACGGACAAGACAAAACCGATATCGTGAGCTCATCATGCTCTTCCTCTTCTCTCCTCACACATGGATGCGGTCTCGCGCAACGCCATGCAACGCGTTCTCAAACCTTGTCGCGGCCACCTCCGTCGAATCGGGTATCACCGGGAGGTCCGGCGGGTCGGCGCGACAAAGGGTCGGCGGCGTGACGCGTTGCGCGGCGCCTCGCTTTGTGTCTATCTGTCTTGCAGCCGCCCTGGCTGCAGCAGCGAGCGCCTGTTCGCACAGGCCCGGGCTGTCCACGACGGGGAAGCCCGGCACGATTGTGCTGGGCATGGTGACCGACGTCGGGGGCCTGGGGGACAAGTCGTTCAACGATTCGGCATACCGGGGCTTGACTCTTGCCAAAGAACGCCTCGGGGTCTCGATTGCAGTCTTACAGTCGCGGGCCGTGACCGACTACGAGCCGAATCTCGCTGCACTCGCCCAGCAAGGTGATCGGCTTATCTTCGCCATCGGCTTTCTCATGCACGATGCCCTGAACGACGTCGCACCGCGCTTTCCCCAGACACATTTCGCCATCATCGACTCCGTCGTCGACCAGCCCAACATCACGTCGGTCACGTTCCGTGAAGAGGAGAGTTCCTTTCTGGCAGGGGTGTTGGCGGCGCTGGTCAGCAAGACCGGAGTCCTCGGATTTTTAGGCGGCATCCCATCACCGCTCATCGAGAAGTTTCAAGCCGGTTTCACCGCAGGCGTTCACGCGGTTCGGCCACACGACCGCGTTATCGTCAAGTACACCGGCTCTTTCGATGACGTTGCCGCGGGTCGCGAGTACGCAGCCTTGCTCTTCGACCAGGGAGCCGACATCGTCTATGCCGCGGCGGGCAAGTGCGGTCTGGGCGCCATCGACGAGGTCAAACAACGCCCAGCGGGCGACTACATCATCGGTGTCGACTCCGATCAAGACGGCCTGGCGCCGGGACGGGTGCTCACAAGCGCCCTCAAGCACGTCGATCGCGCGGTCTTTGACCTTGCAAACGACGCGGTGCGCGGCCGGATTCCCACCGGTCACCTGGTCCTGGGTCTGCGCGAGGGCGGGGTGGGCTTAAGCGACATGCGGTACACGCGCCGTCTCCTGCCGCCGGGAGCGTTGGCCGTCGTGGACCGCTACCGCTCGGCGATCATTGCAGGACGGCTGCACGTTCCGTCGAGCATGGCCCAACTGGCTGGTTTCCACCCAGCCCCACCCGCCCCCGTAC